>CAYYNP010000115.1:0-22541 GCA_964472545.1 uncultured Planctomycetaceae bacterium
TTGGACGGCATCGTGTAGAAAGGGCCAGATTCTGGCGAATTCGGTTACGACGGGTGGCCGCGACGCTTTTCCGCAGTCAGCATTGCAACTTCTCTCGCTTGGCCGGAAAACGCGTCGGGGTGGCGGAGCCACGAGAGGATCCGGTTCTCTGGCCATTACCTCCCGCCAAATTCTGGCGAATTCGGCTACCGCCGCGCCGTCGCGCCGGCACTGCTTCCAAGCGAGCCGTCTGGGGCCCTCAAAGCCCGCCGATTTCGACCGCGACTGCTGTTGTGTGATCTGGGGGATTGCGGTAAGTTGGGCCGCCTTCATCTCTCAATCCCCTCTTCCGGGTAAACAAGGACGGGCCGCTGGAGGAAAGGAAACCGGCATCATGAATACCAAGCTCGCCGAATTGGCGGCACTCGTCGACGGCACTCTGCTGGGCGACGGCGATCTGTTGATCTGCGGGGCCGGCACACTCGCCGACGTGCAAGAGGGCCAGATTACGCTGCTCGACGGCAGCGAAAAGCACCGCGATCTCAGCGGCTGTTCGGCGGCCGCGGCCGTGGTTCCCCGGGACTTCCGACTGGAGGGAATCGCTGCGATCGAGGTCGACGACGTGCACCGCGCGTTCACGGTGATCGTGGCCCATTTTCGTCCCCAACGCCAGGCAACACGCGTCGGCATCAGCCCCCAGGCGGCGGTCAGCCCCTCGGCCAAGTTGGCCGACAACGTCGACGTCCACCCATTGGCGTTCATCGGCGACGACGTCAAGATCGGCGCCGGCTCGACGATCCACTCCGGCGCCCGGGTGATGGCCGGCTCGCAGATCGGCGAGGACGTGACCGTCTATCCCAACGCCGTGCTGTACGAAAACACGGTCGTCGGCTCGCGCAGCGTGATCCACGCCGGGGCCGTGTTGGGGGCCTATGGGTTCGGCTATGCGCTGGTCGAAGGGCGCCACGAACTCTCGGCCCAGTTGGGCAACGTGGAACTGGGCGACGACGTCGAGATCGGCGCCGGCACGACGATCGACCGCGGCACCTACGGCCCAACCCGTATCGGCGACGGCACTAAGGTCGACGACCTGGTGATGATCGCCCACAACTGCCGCATCGGACGGCACAACATGCTCTGCTCGCAGGTGGGCATTGCCGGCAGCACCTCGACCGGCGATTACGTGGTGATGGCCGGCCAGGTGGGCGTCCGCGACCACGTCCACATCGGCAACGGCGCCGTACTGGGGGCCATGTCCGGCATCACCAACGACGTGCCCGACGGCAGCCGCATGATCGGCATCCCCGCCACGCCCGAGCGGGAACAGAAGATCCGACTGGCCACGCTCTCGAAACTGCCCGAGATGCGCCGGCAACTGAAAACGTTGCAGCGGGTCGTCGATCGGCTCGCCGAAGAGGCCGTCGCCAACGAAGCGGCACTGCCGGGCGAAGAAACACCGCCCTGCCGCGTCGTCGCATAGGCCACAGCGGCGCAACGGAGAGATCACCCTCTAGGAGACTCTGCATTGGGGGGAAACGCTGAGCGAACAACGCGAATCGACGCGGCGCACCCCCGGCCCGGTGCGCGCGGAACCGATGCGCGCGGAACCGATGCGCGCGGAGACGATGCGCAACGAGACAAGCCGCGCATGGGACTGATCGCCGGCTGGGGCGAGTATCCGATCATCGTCGCCGAAACGCTCCGCCGCCAGGGCTATGAAGTCTATTGTCTGGGCGTGATTGGCGAGGCCGATCGGAAGCTGGCCGAGGTGTGCCACGATTTCCAGTTCATGGGGCTGGCGAAATTCGGCCGGGCGATCCGCTACTTCCGGCGCCACCGTGTGACCGACGCCACGATGGCCGGTAAGATCCACAAGGCGCAGCTCTTCCGCCGCGGCGGTTGGATGCGCTACGTGCCCGACCTGCGGACGATCCGCATGTTCATCCCCCACTTCTTCACGCGGCGCAAGGACTGCCGCGACGACACGCTCACCCGGGCCGTGATCGACGAGTTCGCCTCTGAGGGCATCCGGCTGGCCCCGGCCACCGACTTCGCCCCCGAAATGCTGGTCGAGTCGGGGCAACTCACGCGCCGCGGCCCTTCGTTCAAGCAGCAAAAAGACATCGAATTCGGCTGGAAGCTGGCCAAAGAGATCGGGCGGCTCGACGTGGGACAGAGCGTGGCCGTTCGAGACCAGGCTGCGTTGGCCTTGGAAGCGATCGAGGGCACCGACGAGTGCATCCGCCGCGCCGGCCGGCTTTGCCGCGGCGGCGGCTTCACCGTGGTCAAAACGGCCAAACCCCGGCAAGACATGCGTTTCGACGTCCCCACGATTGGCCTGCGAACGCTCGAGACCATGATCGAGGCCCGGGCCAAGGTGCTGGCCGTCGAGGCCGGACGGACGATCATCCTCAGACAGCCGGAGATGATCGATTTTGCGAACCGAAACAAGCTGATCATCGTATCACTCGAAAGTCATCGGCCGCTCGGCCCCCCGCCGACGGCCACCACTCCGGAGACCCCGAGCCGAACGAGGGAAAGGTAGAAGAGTCTTGGACGTCGGACCATCCCGCGGTCACGCGCGGCCGACCTACAGACCATCGGGCATCTCAAGCGTTATTCGTCGGTTTGACCCGATCGTCTCAACGAAGCCGCCGCAAGACGTCCATCCCGCAACTTTTTTCACTCCCCATCTCACTTCCCACTATCCCACCGCGTTTCTCGAAGAAGCCGGGGTCTCCGGGTTTTTCCTTTGACGGCACTGAAGGCCGATCGGAACGTCCTGCCGCGACGGTCCGAAGCGTCGTTTGCACAAAACGTGCCCATCCTTGGGTGTCGCTCTCCCGCAATTCGCTTGCCACCTCACCTTGGATGCTCTATCCTCACCGGCATGGTACTGCATCCCCTCCTACGCACCTGGGTCCGTAACGTGGCTGCCGCGAAGGTCCGCGAAAAGGCGGCCGACGCGGCGAAGCGTCACGCCCGGGCGGCGACCGACGTGGTCGAGGACGCGGTGTCCGACGCCCCGCCGCGGCCCTGCGACGTGGGACTGGTCTTCGCACTGCGAATCGAAAGCGGCGACTTAGAAGACCTGCTGCAAGAGAAGATCACCGTCAAGGCCTCCGGCTTCACGGTCATCAAGGGCACGCTGAACCAGCGCCGCGTGGCGATCGCCGTCTCCGGGCCCGGACGAAAACGGGCCGCCAAGGCCACCGACGGGCTAGTTTCAGGCCATCCGCCGGCGTGTGTCATTTCGACCGGATTCGCCGGGGGCTTGCGGACAGAGTTGAAGCTGCACGACGTGCTGATCGCCGACAGTCTTGCCGACGTGGCCGGCAACAGGCTGCCGATCGATCTGAAGGGCGACGCCGCCGGGGCGTCCGAGGTGCCGGGCGTCCACGTCGGCCGCCTGGTGACCGCCGACAAGGTAATCCGCCTGCCCGAGGAGAAGCTTGCCCTGGGCGAGAAACACGCCGCGGCCGCCGTCGACATGGAGACCTTCGCCGTGGCCGAGGCGTGCCGCCGGGAAGGGATCCCGTTCTTGTCCGTCCGCGTCATCAGCGACACGGTCGACGAAACGCTGCCGCCGGATCTGCACAACCTGATCAGCCAACAGTCCCCCGCCGGCAAACTGGGCGCCGTCGCCGGGGCCCTCTGGCGGCGCCCTTCGAGTGTGAAAGACATGTATCGGCTTCGCGAGAACGCCCTAATGGCCTCCGAGCGTCTGGCGAAGTTCCTCGCCGAGATGATCGCCGGGCTGTAGCGACGTTCCCATGGCCAGCTCTGCCCGCACTGCTCCTGCGAAGCAGCAGCACCCTGTAGAGGGGCAGAAGCACACCATATCCCGTTCCACGCCGAGACGCTGTGCATATGCGCGGTATGCGAAGAATGGAGCGTTTTTGTTGACTTTGTCTATTGAGCCATCCTTTCCGGTTAAGAAGAACCGCCAAAGTTTAAGGATTGGGCTGCCGATACCAACTTTGCCGATTAGTCCGTCTGGCGACTCGCGCAGATTGCGCAGCTCGACCGGCGGTGCCCGGCCCGGGGGGGATCGGGACCATTCCAAGCGGCGGAAGACGGCCACGTGCGTTCTCGGACCTACGAGACCACCGGCCCTTCTGCGGCGGCCAACCGTAACAGGAATGCATGCTCATGCGTCGGCAACACCCCCTGCTCGGCCTACTGATTGCCACGATGCTGCTTGGCGGATGCCGTCCGCAGCAGCCATTCTATCTGTTTAACGACGGCGATTTCTCCCACTACATCGATCAGGCGACCGAGTTGGAGAACCCGGATATCGAGGAGACCACGCTCGACGAGGTCCGCCACGCGATCAAACCGTTCTCGTTGACCAACCCGCCGCCCGAGGACGCGATTTGGGACCTCGAACTCAAGGACGCCATCCGCTATGCCCTGGCCAACAGCAAGGTGATGCGGTCGATCGGCGGGCAGATTCAGGGCCCGCCGGACTATCTGGTGCGGTCGGTCGAACAGGCCATCACGATCTACGACCCGGCGATCATCGAGACGAATCCCCGCTTCGGCGTCGAGGCGGCCCTGGCGGCGTTCGACGCCTCGCTGTCCAACAGCGTCTTCTGGGAGAAGATGGACAGCCCGCGGAATACCTTCCGCGGCGTCGGCATCGAAGACTTCTTCCCCCGCATTGCCGAAGGCGATATGGGACGCTTTACGACCCAGTTGAGCAAGACGACCGCCGTGGGCAGCACGTTCAGCCTCACGCACAACGTCAACTACGACCGGCAGAACATCAGCCGAATCTTCACCAGCGACTGGCAGACCAACGTCGAGGCCGAATTCCGGCAGCCGCTGTTGCGGGGCAACGGCGTGCAATACAACCGGATCGCCGGACCCGGCGCGATTCCCGGCTTCAACAACGGCGTGATGATCGCCCGGATCAACACCGACGTGGCCTTGGCCGATTTCGAGGCCGGCGTACGCGACCTGGTCTACGACGTGGAGGTCGCCTACTGGGAACTCTACTTCTCCTACCGCAGTCTGCACGCGGTGATCGCCGGCCGCGATAGCGGACTGCGAACCTGGCAGCAGATCAACGCGGAAGTGGAGGCCGGCAGCGGCCCGATCCACGAAGAGGCCCGGGCCCGCCAGCAGTACTTCGAGTTTCGCGGCCAAATGGAAGCCTCGCTCAGCGCGCTCTACGCGGCCGAGCGGAAGCTCCGCTACATGATGGGGCTGGCCCATACCGACGGCCGGTTGATCCGCCCGTCGACCGAGCCGAAGCTGGCCTCCTGGCCGATCGATTACGAGCAGGCCCACGCCGACGCCTTCGCCCGCAGTGCCGAGCTTCGCAAGCAGCGTTGGCAGGTCAAGCGGCGGGAGCTCGAGTTGATCGCCGCACGCAACTACCTGCTGCCGCGTGTGGACGCCGTGGGAACGTATCGCTGGCTCGGCCTGGGCGACGACCTGCTGGATCTCAGCAGCGACGCGGTCGGCGAATTCGACAACGCCTATCAGAACATGCTCGACGGCAACTACAACGAATGGAGCTTCGGGGTGGAGATGCAGATTCCGCTGGGATTCCGCAAGGAGACGTCGGGCGTACGGCATGCCCAATTGAACATTTCCCGGGAACGAGCCCGGTTGCAGGACCTGGAATTAGAGGTTTCCCACCAATTATCGCACGCCATCAGCGAGATGCAGGCGGCATTGGTGTTGGCCCAGACGCACTTCAACCGCCGCCGGGCGGCCCAATACGAGGTCGATACGGCCTGGATCCTGTATAAGCAGGGCTTGGGACAGTGGACGCTCGACCAGGTGCTCGACGCCCAGCGGCGGCTGGCACTGGCGGAAAACGCCTATTATCGTTCGCTGATCGACTACAACAAGGCGATCGCCGACGTGCATCTTCGCAAGGGCACGCTGTTGGACTATAATGGTGTCTACTTGACCGAAGGCCCCTGGCCCAGCAAGGCCTTGTTCGACGCTCGTCGACGTGCCCGGGCTCGCGACTCCAGCTTCTACCTCGACTACGGCTTCACGCGGCCGAACGTTGCCAGCCGGGGACCGGTGCGACAAAAAGCCGTCGGTGCGGCCGGGCCGCTCGAAGACGGTACGATCATCTACGAAGAAGGAAGCTCAGCGACAGGACCGGAGATCATCCCCGCGCCCGAACCGAAGTTGGCCGAACCGAGACTGGCTCCGCCACTCTCCGGCGAACCGGCCGGCGACGCGAACGAGCCGCCGACCCCCAAGCCGCCGATGCCCGAGCCGCCGGCCCCCGTGTCGACGATCTCGGAACCGGACGTTGTTCCCTCGGGCGGCGGTACCACGACGCGGACGGAGACCACGGGCGACGGCAATTCGGCCGGCGCCTGGCGGCCTCGAGCGGGCGGACACACCGGGGCCACGAGAGTAGACACCCGGCATGAAACTCACGCGAATCCATCGGCTGCTGAAACTGATTGGACTGCTGCAAGCGGGGCCCGGGTACAACGTTGACGCGCTCGCCGTGGCGTGCGAGGTCAGCCGGCGGACCATCTTTCGCGATCTGGAAACGCTGCGTCTCTCGGGCATCCCGTTGCACTTCGACGACCGGCGGCAATGCTATCGGCTGGGCGGCACCCAATACCTTCCGCCGACCAACTTCACGGCGGAGGAGGCCCTCTCGCTGATCGTGCTCTGTCACGAACTGGGCGATAGCTCCGGCCTGCCGTTCTTCGGCCCGGCCCGCAGCGCGGTCGTCAAGCTGGAGAGCAACCTGCCGTCGCGGCTGCGGCAACAGTTGGGCGAAATGGCCAGCGCCGTGCAGATCAAGCCGCCGCCGCGCAACCCTCTGGAAGGCCGGCAACCGGTCTACGAACAACTGCTCGAGGCCATCTCCACCCGCCAAGCCGTACGCATTCGCTACGGCAGCCTCACCGAATGGGAAGAGATCTGCACGCGGCTGAGCCCCTACCGGCTGCTGTTCAGCCGGCGGAGTTGGTACGTCATCGGCCGTTCGTCGATGCACCGCAGCACGCGGACCTTCAACGTGGGCCGGATCGTGAATCTAGAGCCGCTGGAAGACGGCTTCCAGGTACCCCGCGGCTTTTCGATCGAGCGTTACCTCCGCAACGCCTGGCACCTGATCCCCGAGCCGGGGCCCGACTACGAGGTCGTCGTCCGTTTCGAGAAGATGGTCGCCCAGAACGTGGCCGAAGTGGCTTGGCACAAGACGCAGCACGTGGAACAACGCGAAGACGGCTCGATCGAGTATCGCGTCACCGTCTCCGGCCTGGGCGAAATCTCCTGGTGGATCCTCGGCTACGGCGATCAGGCCGAAGTGCTCCGCCCGGAAAAGCTGCGGCGGATGGTGGCGGAGCGGGCGCGGCGGTTGGCGGAGCGTTATGCAGGGGATTAGATCACGGATCGGCGCACGCGCGTACGATTGAGGGGCCAGTGATTAGGGACTAGCGGATACGGCGAGTGGCTTGCCAGCCCATCTTCTCGGTCCGCGGCCTTCCCTCGCCCCTAATCCCTCGCCCCTAATCCCTTGCCCCTAGCCCCTGGCGTAGCTGCCACGATACGCCCCGAGTTCTGGGCTCGTCCGCTACCCGCTGCCGCCGCCGCACCGATGCCCAGGGCCAAAACTCCCTTGTGAAAATCGCGACGTTTCAAGATAGGTTCCTTGGTCTCGTGTTCGGCCTACGCCTGGAAGAAGACTTGCTGCATGGGCGCCCAGACTTCACCGGGCGGGAGGTCCTCGACGGGCTCCAAGCACGGCTTGCACTCGTCCCACCATCGCTGCACTTCCGGGTCGGCGGCCATCGCCTGCATGTCGGCGTCGAAATCGTCGCCCGTGTATTCGAGGTAGCTGAACAGGTAGTATTCGCCGTCGGGGAGTTGCTTGAGGAAGATCGAGTAGTTCTGCAAGTGGCAGCTTCGGTTCCGCTCGATCACCGCCGGCCAGGTGTTGGCGTGCAGTTCGACGTAGCGATCGACCATCTCCGGTTTGGCCTTGGTAACCCATCCCATGCGTTTCATGATTCGAACTCCGGGGCTATGTCCGATAGTAGGCATCTTGCTCCGCAAGATGCAACGACGTCTCAATTGGCATCTTGCTCCGCACGACGGAGTGACATCTCGCGGAGCGAGATGACTACTCTCTTCTCTCTTCTCGTTTCGCTCAACTGCCCGATTCTAGCCGTTGGCCGCCCGGCGGATCAAGCACCTTGGCCGAAAAGCCCGTTGCAGCTTTCCCGGCGATGGGATAGGCTGCCGGCTGGCAATGCCGCAAAACTCGCTCGGCTGCCACGTTCCCGGAGGGTCCCGCTTGAGTCTGTTGCGTCCACTAATCGTCTTCGGCACACGGCCGGAAGCCGTGAAGATGGGGCCGATCGTCCGCGGGTGCCGGCGTCGGGCCGCCGAGGTTCAGCCGGTGGTTTGCCTCACCGGGCAACATCGCGAACTGGCGGCCGGGGTGATCGAGTACTTCGAGATCGCCCCCGACGTCGATCTGCAGGTGATGACGCCGGACCAGACGCTGGCCGGATTGACGTCGCGGTGCGTCGAAGGCGTCGACCGTGTCATCGAGCAGTTTCAACCGGACTGCATGGTGGTGCAAGGCGACACCACAACCGCGCTGGCCGCCGCGCTGGCCGCCTTCTATCGCCGGTTGCCGCTGATCCACGTCGAGGCCGGGTTACGCACCGGAGACCTCTTGGCACCCTGGCCGGAGGAGTTGAATCGGCGGATCGTCGGTCTGACGGCGGCAGTGCATTGTGCGCCTACGCAAACCGCGGCCGACGCCCTGATCGCCGAAGGTGTCTCGCAGGAGTCGGTGCACGTGACCGGCAACACGGCCGTCGACGCCCTGCTGTGGACGGTTGCCCGGGAGAAAGACAACCACCGGCATTGGCAGCAGAAGCACGCCGCATTGGGCGGCCGGCAGATGATCCTGGTGACCGGCCATCGCCGCGAGAGCTTTGGCCGGCGGCTGGAGAATATCTGCCGGGCGATCGGCCGGTTGGCCGAGCGGTTCGCCGATTGCCAATTCGTCTATCCGGTCCACCTGAACCCCGAGGTGCAAGGGCCGGTCTCGCGGCTGCTGGCCGGCCGAGCGAACGTGCGTTTGATGCCGCCGGCGACGTACCCTGAGTTTGTCTGGCTGATGCAGCGCTCGACGCTGATCTTGACCGACTCCGGCGGCGTACAGGAAGAGGCCCCGTCGCTGGGCAAGCCCGTGCTGGTAATGCGCGAGACGACCGAGCGGCCCGAGGCCGTCGAAGCCGGTGCCGCCCGGCTGCTGGGGACCTCGGCCGAACGGATCGTCGACGGTGTTGCACGGCTGTTGACCGACCCGGCGGAGTATGCGCGGTGTCAAGTCGCCGAGAATCCGTTCGGCGACGGGCGTGCGGCCGAACGGATCGTGGATTTGATGTTGATGCGGCCGTGGGGCAAGTAGGGTAGACTGGCGTCGACAACTGCCCTACCATCGCGCGTCGTGGAATTGACGTGGACCTCCGCATCTGGACACTCCTGCTGAACACCGCACTACTTTGTGGGGCGACCTGCGCGGTGAGTCTGCCGTTGGGTACCCTGTTGGCCGGGCTGCTCGTGCGGACCGATCTGCCCGGGCGGCGGGTCGCGGTGGGGCTGTTGGCGTTGATGCTCTTCGTGCCGCTCTATCTGCAAGCGGCGGCGTGGCAGGCGGCGCTGGGGACACAGGGATGGTACACGGCGGTTACCGGCCAACCCGGCTGGCTGGGCGGCTGGACGGGCGCCGTCTGGGTCCATGCCGCGGCGGCCGTGCCGTGGGTCGTGTTGATCGTCGGCTTCGCCCTGCGGCTGATCGAGCCGGAACTCGAGGAACAGGCCCTGTTGCACGGCTCGGCCCGGCGGGTCTTCCTTTGGGTAACGCTTCGCGGCGCGTGGCCGGCGATCGGCGTGGCCGCGCTCTGGGTGGCCGTGCTCACCGCCCGGGAGATGACCGTCACCGATCTGTTCGTCGTGCGGACGTTTGCCGAGGAACTCTATACGCAGTCGGCCTTCGGACCGCCGTTGGGGGAGAAGCCGTTGGGCATATTGTCCGGTGCGGGGGCGACGGCCGTCCTGGTGGCGGTCGGCTTGGTGCTCTGTGCAAGGCTGATGCCCGGCGATCGGCCGCTAAGTCTCCGTCGCAGCCGGGCGTTCCGCCTGGGCCGGTTTCGGTGGCCGGCGTCGGTCTTCGTGGCTTTGGTGATGTTGATGCTGGTGGGCGTGCCGGTGGCGAGCCTTTGCTCGAAGGCCGGCGTGGTGATTACCCAAGCCGACGACGGCTGGCAGCGGCATTTCTCGCCGGCCAAATGTCTCTCGACAGTTGCCGCCGCGCCGTGGCATCATCGCCGGGAACTCGGCTGGTCGCTGGGCATCGGCGCGCTGGCGGCCACGGCGGCGGTCGTAGTTGCCCTGGGGCTGGCGTGGACGGCTCGCCGAGGTGGGCTTAGAGCCGTGCCGGCACTGGCAGTCACGGCCGTTTGTCTGGCAACGCCCGGTCCGTTGATCGGGCTGGGAATCGTGTGGCTGTTGAACCGCCCGAATGTGACGCTGTTGACTTGGGCTTACGACCGGTCGATCTTGGCCCCGTGGCTGGCGTTGTTCGTGGTGGCGTTGCCGCCGGCGACCTTGATCCTCTGGCACGCCTTGCGGACGGTCCCCGGCGAGATGCTCGACGCGGCGGCGGTCGACGGCGCCGGACGCTTCGCGCGGCTTTGGCGGATCGTATTGCCCAGCCGGGCCGCAGCGATCGGATTGGCCTGGGTGGTGGCCTTGGCGCTGGCCCTGGGCGAGTTGGGAGCGAGCATCGCGGTCGTCCCGCCCGGGGTGATGACCTTCTCGATCCAGATCTTCGACCTCTTGCACTCCGGCGTGGAAGATCGGGTGGCCGGCGCCACGCTGGCCCTAATGGGGCTGTTTGGGGCACTTGCGGCGGTGGCAGCACGGTTGGCGGGCAGGGCGGCGTACGGCAATTGACTCGGAAAAGCAGGATTGGCTGGAAGACATATCGCAACAGATGGGTGGCTGGGGCATAGCGTAGCGGTGCCCCAGATGTCTCGATAACCTGGGGCACCGCTGCGCTATGCCCCAGCCACCCGAGCAAACAGAGAGCAGCCTTCCCGTAAAGCCTTGGTATAATGGACAGTAGGCGACAACGCCGTAATGGAGGAGAGTATGCAGATCCGAGAGGCTCCTACAGCGGACTTCGATGACGTGCTCCGCGTGGAACGCTCGGCATTTGGCGACGACGAGGTGCCGAATCTCGTCGGGGACCTGTTGGCCGACGAGACGGCAAAGCCCATGCTGTCGCTGCTGGCATTCGACGACGATCGGGCCGTGGGGCACATCCTGTTCACCGCGGCCGGGCTGGCAGATTCGCCGCAGCCGATAGCGGCCTCGCTGTTGGCTCCGTTGGCGGTGGTGCCGGATGCCCAGCGGCAGGGGATCGGCGGGAAGCTGATCGAGCGCGGATTGCAGCTCCTGGAGGAAGCGGGAGTCGGGCTTGTGTTCGTACTCGGGTATCCCGAATACTACCCTCGCTTCGGCTTCGAGCCGGCCGGCCGCTTGGGGTTCGAGGCGCCGTATCCGATCCCGGACAAGAACGCCGACGCGTGGATGGTCCAGGCCCTGCAAGCGGACGTGATCGGTTCGATAAGCGGGAAAGTGACGTGCGCCAAGGCGCTGGACAAGCCCGAGCATTGGCGCGAATAACAGTGATGGGAACGAATCAATGACTTTACGCTGGCTGCTGACGGTTGGATTCTGTGTGACGTGCGCAGGGTCGGCGTGGGGCATGGACCGGGTGACACTGAAACGCGACGGCCGGACGACGCAACTCGACGGCCGGGTGTTGGTCACCGCCGAAGACGGCGGCCTGTTGTTGCAGGCCCGCGACGGCGTGCTGTGGGCCGTGAAGCCGGAGGAAAAGGTGCGGCACGTGGTGGATCAGGTCGCCTTCGAGCCGTACTCGCGCGAACAGATGGCCCAGCGCGTGTTGGCCGAATTGCCGCTGGGGTTCAAAGTCCACCACACGGCCCATTACTCGATCTGCTACAATACCTCGCAGCGCTACGCGCAATGGTGCGGCGGGTTGTTCGAGCGTCTCTATCGGGCGTTTCGCACCTTCTGGACAAACAAGGGACTGAAGCTCACCGAGCCCGAGTTTCCACTGGTCGCCGTGGTCTTCGCCAGCCAGAACGGGTTTACGAACCACGCCCGCGGCGAATTGGGCGACGCGGCCGGGTCGATCATCGGCTACTACAGCTTGCGTACCAACCGGATGACGATGTACGACCTGACCGGCGTGAATCGCTTCGGCGGAGCGCGCAACGCGGGCGTGCCGGTCAGCGCGATCCTGGCCCAACCGGAGGCCTTGCGGCAGGTGGCCACGGTCGTACACGAGGCCACGCACCAGATTGCCTTCAGTTGCGGGCTGCACGTCCGCTACAGCGACTGTCCGATGTGGGTCAGCGAGGGGATCGCCGTCTATTTCGAGACGCCCGACTTGCGCAGCTCGACCGGCTGGCGGGGCATCGGGGCGGTCAATCGGGCGCGGCTGACGCGATTCCGGCAGTATCTCCGCAGCCGGCCGCCCGATTCCCTGAAGACGATGATCGCCGCCGACGACCGCTTCCGCAGCACGGAAGTCGGGCTCGACGCCTACGCCGAGGCCTGGGCGTTGACCTACTTCCTCACGCGCCGCTACCCGAAGCAGTACATCGCCTTTCTGGAGATCATCTCCCGCAAGCCGGCCTCGATCTTCGACGGCTCCGAAAAGCGCGTGGCCGAGTTCGAGGCGATCTTCGGCGACCTGAAGACGCTCGACACGGAGTTTCTGCGGCATATGCAGCGAGTCAGATGACAGGGTGAGGGGATGACAGGGTGAGGGGGTGACAGGGTGAGGCGGAGTTGTTCGGTTCCGGGCGTCGGGTTCGAATATCCACTCCCGACCACCACCTACTGCCTACTATCTACTGCCTACTGTCTACCGCATACTCCCCACCATCTCCACCCATCTTCGCTTGTGAGGGTTTCCTCGGTCCGCTATGATGGGGCAACGGTCGATTTGCCGCGACGAGCCGTTTGCGACGACTCCATGCCCCGCCCCGATCTTAAAGGAGCCCCCCATGCCCAAGCAGGACACCACACCAGCCAACTCCGCGAAACCCTCTCGCCGCCAGTTCCTGAAGACGTCGGCGGCCGTGGCCGGGGGGCTTGCTATCAGCCGCAGTGCCCATGCGGCCGGCGACGATACGCTCAAGGTCGGACTGGTCGGTTGTGGCGGCCGGGGCACGGGAGCCGCCGCCCAGGCGTTGAAGGCCGATCCGAACACCAAGCTGACCGCCATGGCCGACGCCTTCGACGACCGGCTGCAGTCCAGTCTGAAGAGCCTGAAGACCCGCAACGGTGATCGGGTCGCCGTCGACCCCGACCACTGCTTCCTGGGGTTCGACGGCTACCAGAAAGTGATCGACAGCGGCGTCGACGTGGTGATCCTGGCCACGCCGCCCCACTTCCGCCCCATCCAACTGAAGGCCTGCGTCGACGCCGGCAAGCACGTCTTCTGCGAAAAGCCGGTGGCCTGCGACGCCCCGGGCGTCCGCTCGATCCTGGCCACCACCGAAGAGGCGACCGAGAAGAAGTTGGCCATCGTTTCCGGGCTCTGCTGGCGATACCACTACGGCGTCCGCGAGACGATGCAGCGCGTGCTCGACGGGGCCATCGGCGACATCCTCTCGATCCAGGAGACCTACAACACCGGCGCCACCGGCCGGCAGTTCGACCGCCAGCCGGGCTGGACCGAGATGGAGCACCAGATGCACAACTGGTACTTCTTCACCTGGCTCTCCGGCGACCACAACGTCGAGCAGCACGTCCACAGCCTCGACAAAGCCTCTTGGGCGATGCTCGACCAGCCGCCCGAGCGGGCGTGGGGACTCGGCGGGCGGCAGGTCCGCACCGAGCCGAAATACGGCGACGTCTACGATCACCACGCGGTCACTTACGAGTACGCCGACGGCGTCAACGTTCACGCCTATTGCCGCCAACAGTCGGGTTGCTATCGCGACACGTCCGACCAGTTCATCGGCACCAAGGGCACGGCCAACATCCTGCAGCATCGCATCAAGGGCGAAAACCCCTGGCAGTTCCGCGGCAACGGCGGCAACATGTACGACATCGAGCACGAGGAACTCTTCGCCAGCATCCGTGCCGGCGAGCCGATCAACAACGGCCGCTACATGGCCATCAGCACCATGCTGGCGATCATCGGCCGGATGGTGACCTACACCGGCCAGAACCTGACGTGGGAACAGGCCCTGAACTCCCAGGAAGACCTTTCCCCGTCGGCCTACACTTGGGACGGCGCCCCGCCGACCGTACCCGACGAAAACGGCCAGTATCCGATCGCCATGCCCGGCGTAACGAAGTTCGTCTGAACGACAGGGACTGAAGCCGCGTAAACGCAGACCACGCAACGTACGAGCCGTCGAAGCTAGGAGTCGACGGAACACAGCGTCGATAGGACACAGCATGGATGACCCGAGTCTGCGGGGAGCACATACCTTTCATATCCCCGTGATGGGAACCGGGTTTACGATCGACACGCCGTTGCGTGTGGCGAAGTACGGCATTTCGTCGGTGATCTCGCTGGTCGACGATACGCTGATCGAGCAGATCCGCGAGTATCACTGCCGGCAGGAAGGCGAGCCGTACGAGCAGATCAAGCTCCGCGACGACGATTCGCGCGCCCGACGGATGACGGCCTACTTGGATCTCCTCGATCGGCTGGTGGCGCGCCGGGTGGCCGCGTTGCGGGCGTCGCCGTTCGAGCCCGGCAGCGAGATCACCCGCTATTACGAACTGCTGCCCGAGTCGCCGCTGAAGCGCGCTTACCGCGACATGTTGGCCTCCGACGATCCGCAGCGGAAGGCCGACCTTCAAGGGCAGCTTCGCCGGTCGGCCACGCCGGGCAGCATCGACGTGAACATCATGTCGCGCGGCGACTTCCCCACCTATCGCGACGGGAAGGAGCTTCCCCCGGAGTTTTGCGAGGCCCGCGCCGCCCTGCGAGGCTACGCCAAGAGTTCGCTCCGCTCGTCGATCGTCTTCTCGGCCGGCATGAACCCGCGGCTCTACAGTTACGTGGCCAAGTTCGACGACTTCTTCCCCGACGCCGGCGGCGCGCTGAAGAAGAAGATCGTGCTGAAGGTGAGCGACTTCCGCTCGGCGGTGATCCAGGGCAAGTTCTTCGCCAAGCGGGGGCTGTGGGTGTCGGAGTACCGCATCGAATCGGCGCTGAATTGCGGCGGCCACGCCTACGCCACCAAGGGACTCCTGCTGGGGCCGATCCTGGAGGAGTTCAAGCAGAAGAAGGACAAACTCGTCGGGCAGCTTCACGCGAGCTACAAGAAGGCCCTGGCCGCGTCGGGCCGGATGCCGATCGAGATGCCGCACCCGGTCCGCGTCACCGCCCAAGGCGGCATCGGCACCGCCGCCGAGAACGCGTTGCTGTTGGAACACTACGGCGTCGACGCCACCGGCTGGGCCACGCCGTTTCTGCTCGTGCCCGAGGTGGCCAACGTCGACCGGCGGCATCAAGAGCAACTATCGGCCGCCACCCGCCAGGACGTCTTCCTCAGCGACAACTCGCCCTTCGGCATGCCGTTTTGGAACCTGCGCGACTCGGCCAGCGAACGGGCTCGGCGCGAGCGGATTGCCGAGGGCAAGCCCGGCAGCGTGTGCCGCAAGACGCACGTCCGCTTCGATACCGAGTTCACCGAGATCCCGATCTGCATCGCGTCACGAAACTATCAGCGGCGAAAGCTCGAACATCTTTCCGAGGAGGGACTCACGCCCGAGCAACTTCCCTTGATGCGAGAGCACGTGCTGGCCAAGTCGTGCATCTGCCACGACTTAGGCGGCGACGCAACCCTCCGCTACGGGATCGACGCCAACGCCACGCCTGCCGTCTGCCCCGGCCCGGGTATCGCCGATTTCTCGAAGATCGCCACGCTCGAGGAAATGGTGAATCACATCTACGCCCGATCGCGGCTGCCGATGAGCCCCGATCGGCCGCACATGTTCCTCCGCGAGATCGCTCTCTACGCGGAGTACCTCCGCCACGAGATCGAGTTCTACGCCGTGGGGCTGCTGGATCGTGCGGCGGAGTATTTCGACGAGTTCAAGCAAAACCTGCTGGGCGGCATCGAGTATTATCGAGGCCTGGCCAATCGGCTCGGCGAGCAAGAGCGGCAGCGTTTCCTCGACGAACTCGAGGTCCAGCGCGAGGCCGTCGAGTCGATCCTGCCGGTGGCCGTCCAGTGACGACTGCTCCGCCCGCCCGCTCCCCGGCCGTAGCCGAATTCGCCAGAATTTGGCCGTTTCCCACAAAGGGCGTATCCCTCAAGCCGCCCAAAGTCTGGCGACTTCGGCTACAAGACGCTCTGTCGGCCACCCGGCGTACTTGACAGGCACCCGCCTTCGCAGCACAATCGCCTGGGTTGCGTTGACACGCCTATCGGGAGACCTGCAAGATGACGGAGTTGATCGGATTCGGGCTGTTGTTGTTGGGCGCGATTTGCGGCGGCTCGTTCGGACTGCCCAGCAAATACGCCAAGCCGGATACACCCTGGGAGGTCCTCTGGGGGCCGTTCTTCCTGATCGCCACGATTCTGATCCCCACGGCCGTTGCGCCGTTGGTGGTCAACGATCTCGGCCAAATCTACGGCAGCATGGGAACCGGCACGATCGTCGGCGTGCTGGTGTTCGGCTTCCTTTGGGGCCTGGGATCGATGACCCTCGGGATGAGCTTCGCCTTTATCGGGTTGTCGCTGGCCTATGCACTGAACTACGGGGCCCAGATCGTCGGCGGGTCGATGATGCCTTTGCTGCTATTCAAAAAAGATGCGGCCAAGCTCCTTGCGCCCGAAGGCGGACTCGCTACGCACGGCTGGATGATCTTCGCCGGCGTGGCAGTTTGCGTGGCAGGAGTGGTCGTCGCCGGCCGGGCGGGCATCATGAAGGATAAGAGCCTGGCAAACGACAAACCGGACGCCAACGCCACGCCGTCCGACGACAAGCAGCCACGGATGCTCATCGGCCTGGTCATCGGCATCGCCTCCGGTATCCTCTGCGCGTGCTACGCGGTAGCTGCCAGATACGGCGATCCAATCACGGCGGCCGCCAAGGTGGGCAATCATCCGGCGGCCGCTGCCTGGGCCGTGACTGCCATGATCCTCTGGGGCGGGGCCGTCTCGAGCTGCCTGTATTGCGTCTTCCAGCTCTTCCGCAATCGCACCTGGGGCCATTTCACGCGGCCCGGCGTGGGGCGCGTGATGCTGCTGGCCCAAATCATGGCCCTGCTGCACGATGCGGCCATTTTCTTCTTCGGGCTGGGCTACATCCAACTGGAATCGGACTTGGCCATCACGATCAGCTATCCGGTCTTCATCTCATTTGCCATCATCGTCGGCAACTTCCACGGCTTCCGCACCGGCGAATGGAAAGGCGCCAGCCGCCAGAGCGTCACCTGGATTGTCGCCGGCATCGCCCTGCTGATTATTGGCGTCTGCGTGCTGGCCGGGGGCAAGGCGATGATCCCTGGGGAAGAGCCCGCGGAAGAAGCGGCCGTTTCGCAGGAGATCGGCACGGAACTGAAGCTGTCAGCCGGCTAAGCGGGAGAGTATAATGCTTGCATAGTAGCCATCTCGCTCCGCGAGATGTGGCTGTCTCGCGGAGCGAGACGCCTACTATGCACGGTGCAGACATTATCAACTCCCGCTTAGCTTACAGGACCGGGACAAGCGACGCACTACGCCCGCCCAAACGCCCGTGTCGGCGCCGGATAAGGGTCCCGTGTCCGATTGCGTTCGATCAGCCACACCAACCAGGCGAAACTGGCGGCCGCGGTGAGCAGCGCCCAGGTGTTGAGATCCCGCTTCAGGAACGTGTCGTAGAGTCCGTGCAGCACCATCGGCACGCCGAGCACGATGAGCAAGAGCAGCGCGATATCGCCCCAGCTCATCTCGCCGGCACACATCCCGCGTTGATTGTAGGCGGTGATCCCCACCGCGCCGGCCCAGACGGCGTGCAGCGCAACGCAGGAGACGAACCGCACCACGTAGATGCCGCCGGTCGAGACGCCGTTGTAGTAATCGCCGCTGTAGATGAGCCCCTCGGCCACGCCGAAACCCACGCCGCTGGCCAGCCCCCACATGCAGGCCCCGCGCCAGCGCAGGTGGTCGTTGTTGCGGTAGTACAACAGGATCGGCAGCGCTTTGGTTAGTTCTTCGCAGAAGCCGACGCCGCAGGTGAACCCGAGGAAGCTCAGCATGAAATTGGCGTCCGGATCGCTCGCCGCGGCGTAGGAGAAGCCGATGAACTTGACGACGTAGAAGGCGATCAGCGCGATGGCGTTGCGGCCGTGGAGTATCATCCCCTGGCTTGAGTGGGCCGCCCATTGGAAAATCAGCAACGAGGCGACGCCCAAGGTCCCGGTGATGCCCACCATGGCCAGCAGGTGTGCCGGATGGGCACGCCCCCAGGGGAAGATCAGCAAGATCAGGCCCACGAACCCGACGCAGGCGACCGCTGCGTAGACCCAATGCACACGCGTGTCGATCGAGAGGTGGGCCCCTTCAATGCGTTTTTCCGGCAAGGCGTCGAGGAACTCGTCCCGCGTGATGCGTTCTTCTTCCGCTAGTTCCTCTTCTCGTTGCGCCAGTTCCTCGATCACGTCGGGATTGGCTTCCACAGTGCGATCGGCCCGCTCTTCAACGTCGCTCTCGCCACCGAGCAAAGAAAAGACCAACGGGATCAACGCCAGGGCGAGCAAACCGTAGACGTACTTCGGCGGCCACGCGGCCTTGCCGCCGAGTTCGGGCTGCAATTCGGCCGCCGGGCGCACGGCCGGTCGGCCCGATGCCGGCGGCCCGACGCGCGTCTTCCGCTTGGCCGGCGTTGCGCCGCCTGCCGGCGAGGCTGCCGATGGCTGCGCCAGCGGGTTCGGTGCCCTCGGCACCGGCGACGGCGCGGAATCCTGGAAGTCGTAGCCGCCGCCATCCTCCGCCGGTTCATGTTGGGCAGGCGGGCTTTGGGCAGGCGGGCTTTGGGCAGGCGGGCGTGGGGGTGGATCCTTCGGTGGCGGCTTCTGCGCCGCAGTCGGCGCGGCGTCGGCGGCAGCGCCCGGAATCGTCAGCACGGTCTTGCAACCGGGGCAGCGCGCCCTCTTCCCGGCGAGTTTCTCCGACACCCTCAGTGTCTTGCCGCACCCGGAACACGAAAAGGAAACAGGCATGTTCGGCTCCCCAAATCTCGCGGCTGCGCGCCGGCCGCACCGAAGAATAACGTCGCGTGGCCGATCGACGGTTCTCCCGCTGAGAGTGGCATCATACCACCGATGTGCCGAGAACGCAAATTCGGCGGCAAGCGCGCCTTGTCACAACCCGTAGTCGTCCGCCGATCCGCGCGATGCTATAATGTCCGGCGTGCCGAGTCCGAACCGTCTTCTGGCTCGATCGAAGTTATTGCCTCCGGTTGAGAGGGTTTCATGAGAACGTCGTTTGCCGCCGGACGTGTCGTCTTCTGTGGTCTGTTGGTCGCACTGCTATTCGGGCCAGTAATCGCCCACGCCGCCACGCCCAGCCCGTCGGCTCTGCCGGAACATTTTTCGCAAGACCGCCTGGTCTGGGAACTCGAGCTTGGCAACCACCAATACACGGTGCCGCGGATCGACGACGGGCAGATCTTCATCGGCGTGAACGACTATCGGATCGACCATCCGGCGATCGAACCCAGCGGCGGGGGGATCTTGATGTGCCGTGAGTTGGCCACCGGCAAGCTGATCTGGCAGTTGCCGATCCCGCGGAACATGACCGGCAACAACCCGCCGTCGCATTTCGGCCATTGGCGGTGCGGCGTCTGTTCGCAGCCGGCCATCGACGGCGACCGGCTGTTTATCGTCGGGCCCCGCGGCGACGTGCTTTGTGTGGACCGCAACGGCCAGGCCGACGGCAACGACGGGCCGTTTCTCGACGACGCAAAGTACATGGGCGTGCCGGCCGGGTCCGACTACAAGCTCACCAAGACCGACGGCGACGTCGTCTGGCGTTTCGACCTGATCGACGAACTCGACGTGGTGCCGCACGACGTCTGCGGCAGCAGTCCCACGCAATACGGCGACTGCGTCTACTTCTGCACCTCCAATGGGCAAGACCATCGCCATGCCGAGATGGTCAATCCCGATGCGCCGAGCCTGATCGCCATGGAGAAAGCCACCGGCCGGTTGGTGGCCGTCGAAGACGAAGGGGTCAGCGCCGCCACGTTTCACGGGCAATGGTCGTCGCCGGTGGCGGCGGTGTTCGACGGCCGGCCGACGATCGTCTTCGGCGGCGGCAACGGGGTGCTCTACGCCTTCGAGCCGGCCGATGCGTCTACCGCCGCCGAAAAGCCCGGCAAACTGAAGACGCTTTGGAAGCACGATTGCTGTCCGGCCGATTACCGCTACCGCGACGGCCGCCCGCTGCCGTATTCCGGCTGGCGGAGCAAGTCGCCGGACGGCCCCAGCGAGATTATCTCGACGCCGGCGATCTATCGCGGCGGGATCTACGTGGCGATCGGCCAGAGCCCCGTCCACGGGCCGGGCAACGGCATGCTCTCTTGTATCGACGGCGCCACCGGCAAGGTGGTGTGGGAGAACCGCGACGTGGGCCGCACGCTCTCTGAAGCGGCGATCGACGACGGCCTGCTCTACCTGCCGGATTACGAAGGTATTCTGCACTGCATCGATACCGAGACGGGCAAGACCGTCTGGCAGCACGACGTGGGGCGCATTTGGTGCTCGTCGGCCGAGGTGGTCAACGGTCGCGTCTACATCGGCACCGAGAAGCTCGCCTTTTGGGTGCTCAAGGCGGGCCGCCAGAAGGAAGTCATCAGCCGCACCCGCCTGCGGTCGATGTCGATCACCATGGCCGCCGACGAGAAGACGCTCTACCTGCCCACGCAACGGCGGCTGTTTGCGGTGCGGATTGCGGAGTAGGGCCGGCTACCCCATCCGGTCGATCGCGATCTCCGAAGGGCAACTCCTCGGCGAGAGTTGCAGCGTGGCCACCAGGGCATTGGCCACGTCGGCCGGCGGGATGAAGGTCGAGGTGTCCCAGTCGACGCCCGCCGCGGCAAACAACTCGGTCGCCATCTTGCCCGGGCTGACGTTGACCACGCGGACGTTCTCGCCCTTGACTTCCATCCGCAACGTTTCGGCGAAGCCGTTCAGCCCGTATTTCGCCGCGCAGTAGATCGTATGGTGCAGCACCGGCTTGCGTCCGCCGCCGCTGTTGACGTTGATCACCGTGCCCGACCCACGGGCGCGGAACATCGGCAGAAACGCCCGGGTAAGCCGGATGGGGATCGTCAGGTTCAACTCGAGCAGGTGGTCGATCTGCTCCGGCGTCGTCTCGACCAACGGTTTGATGACCACGATGCCGGCGTTGTTGATCAGCACGTCGATCTGCTTGTCCAAACCGATTTGGATCAGCCGGTCCAGAAACCCTCGATCGGTCAGATCGCCGGCCACCGCGACGCTCCCGACGCCGGCCGGCTCGATCTCTTGCCGCAGCCGTTCGAGCAGTTCGCCGCTACGGGCCGTAAGAACCAGGTTCGCACCGGCCTCGGCCAGCGCCACCGCGAAAGCCTTGCCCAGGCCTTTGCTGGCGCCGGTAATCAGAATCCACTGGTTTGCCAAGTCGGTCTTTTCGGGATCTTGCATACGCCCCATGATCCACGCCGCGGCGAGTCTGTCAACCGTTGGCCGAAAAACCCCATGCCCTCGGGCGGAGACTTGCCCATCGGCGGCGAATTGTGAAGAATACACTTGAGTTGCAGCTACCCCCACTGAAGACCCCGAGGCCATTGCGGAGGACCCCATGCAACAACAGGCAAGCGTCGAAATCAACCGGCCGATCGACGAGGTGTTCAAGTACACCAACGAGAAGGTCGCCGAGTGGAGCCTCACGGTCGTCGAGGACGAAGTGATCGACGAGAAGCCCGACGGCGTGGGCACGACCTTTCGTTGTCTGACCGAAGAACGCGGCCGGCAGATGGAGTTTCAAGGCGTGGTCACGCTCTGGGATCCGCCGACCCTCTCGGCCATTCACCTGACGGGCAAGGCCTTCGACGTCGACGCCGAATACCGCTTCGAAGACCTCGGCGGCCGCACGCGCGTGACGCAGGATTCGACCGTCACGCCCAAGGGCTTCCTGAAGATCGTCTTCTTTCTCTGCGGCTGGATGATGAAGAAGTCGACCTGCAAGGCGGTCGAGAGCGAGTTTGGGAACCTCAAACGGCTGCTCGAAGAGGGCGCCGATCAGGCATCGTAGCGTCTTGCAGACCTTGAGCCTGGCGTCGTCTCGCCTTCGGCCAACAGCTCTTGCTCGCACCCGCGATCTCCCCCGCTTACGCCGCCGTACGTGCGCTCGCACAGTTCCTTCGCTTGCGACCCGTATCCAAAGATGTACACTGGTTGTCGAGTGCTTCTCACCAATCGACCGGCTACTGAAGGAGCTTCGTGATGAGAT
>CAYYNP010000115.1:22641-27414 GCA_964472545.1 uncultured Planctomycetaceae bacterium
AATCGACCGGCTACTGAAGGAGCTTCGTGATGAGATTGACAATACGCACGGCCACGCTGCTGGCCACCGTGGCAATCATCTTGGGGCCGAATCTGATCGCCGCCGCTGCCGAGCCGGCGTCCCAGCGCGACGTTCCCCAGTACCGCATCTATCCGCTGCCCAACGGCGTCTGCAAGATCGCCGGCAACCACGCGCTGCACGGCGGCGACAACGCCGAGACGTACGACTTCGGGCTCTACGTCTGGCTGATCCTCGGCGGCGAGAAGCCGATCCTCGTCGATGCCGGGCTGACGGACCTCGAAGAGATGAACCGCGGGGCGGCCCACGTGCTGCGGGAGCCGGTCACCCAAGCCCCGCACCAGCAGAGCCGCCGTCAGCTTCGCCGCTTCGGGCTGACGCCGGACGATATCGGCCACGTGCTGGTCACCCACCTGCACTTCGACCACGTCGACGACTTGATGAACTATCGCAACGCCCAGATCGTGATGGGCAAGAATGAATGGACCGTGGCCTCGACGTCCGCCCCGAGTTGGGCCCATCCCCGCGTGTTGCACGAGTTCCTCAACAACCCCCAGTGCAAACGCCGGCTGGTGCTGGTCGAAGACGAAGAGGTGCTGCCGGGCATCGAGTCGTTTTGGGTCGGCGGGCACACCGTCGGCTCGATGGCCTATCGCATCAACACGGCCCACGGCCGCGTCGTGCTCACCGGCGACACGGTCTCGCTGGCAGCCAACATCGAGCGGGATATCCCGCCGGGCGTGTTCACCGACCTCGACGAATGCCGCGCGGCGATGAAGCGGATCCGTGCGGCGGTCGACGGCGACCTCTCGCGCGTGCTGCCCAGCCACGACCCGATCGTCTCGCGGCGCTGGCCGCCGATTCCCCGCGGCAGCCGCAAGTACACCATTCGGGCGATCAAGGTGGGCGAGTGTGAGGTTCGCGACTACATCACCTTCCAAGACAGCGAAGAGCAGACGACCACCACGTATAACCTCTACGTCTGGGCGATCCTCGGCGGGCCGAAGCCGATCCTGGTCGAAACCGGCCCCAAATACCCGGCCGAGTTCAGCAAATCGACGGCCAAGTACATCCCCGGCGGGATCAAGCAGTTGCCCGAAGAGCGAACGCCGGCAGCCCTGCGCCGCCACGGCATCGACCCGGCCGAGGTGAGCCACGTGATCGTGACCCATCTGCACGCCGACCACTACGACTACTTCGACGCCTTCGCCAACGCCCGGCTGGTCGTCAACCGCCGCGAATACGAAGCCGCCAAAGACCACCTCGCGCCCGACGTCCGCCGAGCGCTGGCCGAGCGGCCCGACGCGCTGCAGCTCGTCGAGGAAGCCCAAATCGCCCCCGGCATCCGCGTCGTCCCACTCGGCGGCCACACCGACGGCAGCCAAGGCGTGTTGGTCCAAACCCACCTCGGCCCCGCCATCCTCACCGGCGACACTGTCTACAAGTACGCCAACATCGAAGAGAACCGCCCCATTCGCAGCGCGAGCCCCGAAGCCTGCCACGCCGCGATGTCCAAGATCCGCCGTCTGGCCGACATCGTGCTGCCGGCGCACGATCCGGAAACGCTGGAAAGGTGGCCGGGCGGGGTGATTGGGGGAGTGGAGCGGCGTGGTACGCCTATCAGTCGCAGTGAATCACTCGGGAAAACGGCCGATTGAAGGCGCCGCACGGGTGAGGATCGTGCCCTTGGGCTGTGAGGGCGTGTTCTTCGGAGCGACTCACTTGCCCGCCCTGTCTCCGACAGTCGACGTAAGACCCTCAAGAGCGACCACTTGCGGCAGGAAGTACGTTCTGAGTACCTTCATGAGGTCCTCACAGTTCTTGCCGGACGCTTTCATGTCCAGCACGAAATCGTTGCGCGTCCATCCAACACGGGCGTTTAGGCGAGATGAGTCTGTCGCGCATTGGAGGTCGAAATCCTGCTTGGCCAGCTTCAGAGTGACTGGCTCCAGGGCGGCGCACCATATCACGGGCTTGGACTCGAAACTCTCGATCTCGAATACTCGTGTCGACGTGAAGTAGTGAAGACACCCGTACTGCCGGCTTCCCTCACTCGTTAAGTACTCCGCGAGGAAGATGTCACGAATCGGCTGCTCGGGAAAGAGCGACTGGCATTCGCTATGCAAGTCCTCGGCTTGCTTGGACAGCAAATCGCCCAACCCTACGCGTTCACAGTATCGTTTGAATTCTTCATTCACCGACAGTGTTCCTTCTGTCTGTCTCGGACTTCCACAATCATCCCTTCGGCGTAATGGAGGATATGTCCGAGGTAGTTTGTGGCGAACTCGTCGCTCTTGTACTCCCATTGCCAGGCCTTGTCTTCGGCTGGCTGTTGTTTCCGTCGCGCTTCATAATGCACGTGTAGCAACCGTCGAATCACGTCCTGCAATTGCGTCGTCACCTGAAGCTCAATCTCAATTTCGACATGCTCCGTGTCAAACGTGATCTTCGGGATCTCGAAGCGCTGCCGAATGTAGAAATGCGCAGCGTAGTACCCATCCTCGCCGGAACGGAAGTAGTTCTTGCATGATAGGCCGTGCTGATTACAGAGTTCTTCTATCTTGTCAATCAGGAAGCGCACGCCATCTAGGTACTTCACTACGAAACACGCCCGGACGATGTCATTGACGCGGCCCAACCAGTTCTCCGGCAGGAGCCACACTGGCTCGTGATTAGGCCACGCAGGTGGTTTGGGCCACCGATCGTTACGTATGACGTTCTGTCTGAATGTCTTGAGGAGGAAGGAATCGAACAACTTGGTCTTGAGTTCCGGCGCATCGTGACTCATTACAAGTGGGTACCCATCGTGCAACTGTTTGTACCGCTCGTCGAAGTCTTTGAGCCTACTCTGTGTCGGAAACTCGCGCCAGAAAGCGGATCCCTCGAAGTCCTTCTGGACCTTGTCCGCTACTGCCCGAAAATGCGTCCGCATCGGCTTGGCAATCTGAACGTTGTGTTCCTTCTTCAGCCAGCCGACGTATTCATCGATCGTGTTGGGCTTATCGCTCAATTCGGCCCCCCCGCGCAGTCAAGGCATCAATGGTCGCTGAACGAAATCCGCCGTTCGCGCCGAGGTCCTTTCTACCGAGACCGTGCATGGACACGTATGCACGTCCGAGCGAAATCTGTGCGCCACACGGCTGGTAGGAAAGGCCATCGAATTCCTGGCGGAGACCATGAGAAACGGCCTGCTGGAATGAGAAACAGCTCACGTCACACCCCCTTCTTCTCCTTCAAATCAAACTCCACCCGCCCCCGCGCGTTCCGCCCTCGATCGAGACGATAGCGCCGCTCGAATACGGCCGAGTGTTGATAGCCGTCGGCGTCAGCCTCGACCGGTTCGTACGCGGCCGGGCCGCGGCGGTGGATGAGGAAGATGAGGTCTTTGCCGCGGGCGTCGACGAGCCAATACTCCGAAACGCCGGCGGCGTAGTAGGCCAGTGGCAGTCGCTCGGTGTCTTTGCGGACGGAGGCGTCGCTGACGATCTCGACGATTAGGTCCGGCGGGCCCTCTAGCTCGACGTAGCGATCGGGCTCGCCGGTCGACTTGGCGATCGGGCGAACACGGCCAGCGTCGAGCGACTCCTCGGAGACGAACACGAGGTCGGGTTCCGCCGAGACGCCGGCGGCCGGGCAAGAGACGCGCGTGCTGTCGGTAAACAGAGAACCGAGCGAATCGGCCTTCACACGGCCCCGGAACGCCCCGACAAGTTCGACCTTCAGCGTTCCATGACAATAGAGATCCTCTGGTGACATATCCACCTCGATCCGGCCGCCGAGGAAGTCGATGCGGCCGCGTTCGGGAAAATCGTCGGACGTGGCCCAGGCGCGAAAGGCGGCCAGTGAGTCGAGATTCGCGGGGATCTCGATCTGTTCTTCGAGCAGGATCGTGGTCGCCATGGTCGCACCTTCTCTAGCGGTCGTTTCCGGCCGGGAAGCTGTCCGTAGCGGCAGTTCCAGCCCCGACTTCTCCATTCTACCATTTCGTGGCGGCTGAGAATATCCTCTTTGCGGCCGCGTACAAACTGCCGGCTGCAATTCGCTGGTTGTTCGACGAGAGGATTATGGTATGATCACGGTGTTGTGGGCAGTTCCTTCTGCCCGCCGTGCCTTTACTCTATCCACGGGAGTCCTCGTCATGCGAAACGTACGAATCGTCGGCGTCTTGGCAGTTCTCGCGCTGTTGGTCACCGCTTCCGGCTGCGATTCGTCGCCGAAGCCCCGGGGCGAGAAGATCACGCTGCAGTTGAACCTCGAAAAGGGAGACACGAAACGTCTGACCTACGACATCGACATGGACATCTCCGGCAAGGAGAAGGGCAAGCGTATGGAGATGAAGATGCAGATGGGGCTCGAGATGGGCGTGCAGGTCGACGACGTCGCGGAGGACGGCGTACACACGCTGACGATGACTTACGACCGGCTGAAGATGAAGATGTCCGGCGGCCCGATGTCGCTCGACTACGATTCGAAGAAGCCCGGCGGCAGCGGAAATCCGGCCACGGAGATCTTCGAAGCGATGCTCGGCCAATCGTTGACGTTGAAGGTCAAACCCGACGGTACCACGGTCGAGCTTAGCGGCGTCGACGAACTGGCCGACAAGATGGCCGGCAGTCTTCCGCCCGGCGCCGGTCCCCAAGCTCGGCAGCAACTCGAGAGCATGAAGCAGTCGTTCGACCAGATGATGGCAACCTATCCGAAATGTAGTGTTTCAACTCAAATGGCACAAAGTGGAGGGTAGGTGACGATCTCCTC
>CAYYNP010000116.1:0-27191 GCA_964472545.1 uncultured Planctomycetaceae bacterium
CTCGAGACTGAGAGGGTGGCTGGGGCATAGCGCAGCGGTGCCCCAGGAAGTTGGCAGGTCTGGGGCACGGCTGCGCTATGCCCCAGCCACCCATCGATTAGCAGCAGAGCCCTACAACTCACCCACCGGAAGCCGCTGCCCCAATCCGTCGTCGGCCGCGTTGGTCCGCAGCATGTCGCCGGCAAGTCGAATCGCCATTTCGGCGGCGTCGGGGCCGTCGTCGTGATCGCCGACGGGGAACTGCTTGAGCTGTTCGACCAGCAGCGTGGTCGAGGGGCTGTTGTTGCGGAATCGAATCCGCCCGGCCGCCAGATACGGACCGAGACGTCGGATGCGGACGAGCTTGTTGGTGCGGTTGTCGATCAGACACGGCCGCACGCCCAGCAGGCCCTGTCGGCGAAACTCGGCCTCGAATTGGCTGCCCAGCAGTTCTTGGAACTGGTTGGCTTCGATGCCGAAGGCGTCGGGCTGGAACGTGCGGCAGAGTTCCACGCCGTCGGCAACGATCTGCGGTGTGGGCCGCCGGGCCATGTCGGCCCCAATGTATAGGATTCCCCGGCGATCGATCCCCAACATCACCAGCGCCGAGTAGTCGCCGCGCTTCGCGTCGTTTCCCTTGCTGGGATCCAGTGCGAGCGTCTTCACGACGAGGTTCTCCGGCCAGTCGTCAAACCAGATCGATTCGCCGAAGTACGACTCGGGCCATTCGCACATCTCCGGATTGACCGGCGAATTCTGCTTCTCCCGCTCGAAGGCCGCGTGACCGCTTTCGGCCCGCATGCACATCAACTCGTAGAGCCCCTCCTCCTCCGGCCAAAGCACGACGGCCCCGGCGTTCATCTGCTCGGCGTGTTGTTCGTAGAACTTGCGGGCCGTCTCGCGGTAGCGTGGATTCTCCACGTCGGTGTAGAGTGCCTCCCACTCTTGCCACAACGACGTCCGCTCGGGCCATCGCACGACCGCCCGAAAGATCCGCGAGAGCCAGCCGGGCGTGCGATGGAGTTCCAGCGCCAGGGCGTCGTGGTGCAGCGCGGTGGCCAGGTTCAACACGTTGGTCCGCGCGGTGCCGGCGTTGATCAACGTGCCGTGGAACCAACTGCGGGAGCGTAGGCGTTGCTGAGCCGAGCACATGTGGTCGTCGTTCTGCAAGTCGTCGCAGACGATCAGCGACGGCCGATGCGCGCCGCGACGCCGGCCGCGGATGCGTTGTCCGGTTCCAAAGGCCTCGATCGCCACGCCGTTGCGAAGTTCGATCGCATTGGCCCTCCAGACGGGCCCGCGTCCGGCGGCCTGCGGATAGCCGGCGGCGATGAGTTGGTTGTCGGTCAGTTCGGTCTTGATATTGTCCAGATGGGCGCAGGCCTGGTGCTTCGTGTCGGAGACGATCCAGATATACGGCTCGCGGTTTTCCAGGGCCATCCGCAGCGGAAAGGCCAGCGTGGCGACGGTCGACTTGGCGGCGCCGCGAGGGCCGAGCACGTTGAGCTTTGCCGGATGGGCGTGGGGCATGCGGTCGAGATGCCGGGCGAGCCACTTGTGCATCTGCGAGGGCGGCCTGGTGAAGTGGGCCGGCAGGTGATGTCCGGCCCAGGCCAGCAGCCCGGCGTCGCCGTTTTTCGTGGCCCGATAGCGGCGTGCCCAGCCGTGACGCACCGCCAGTTCGTTGCGGAAGATCTCGACAAGCTGGCCGATTCGGGCGGGCTGGAGGCCGGCGTCGGCGAGGTGCGATTGTTGGTTCATCGTCAACGGACCTTCTGGTTCATGATTTGGCGGCGTCCTGCAAACCGGCCGAAAGGGCGTCCAGCCGTTTGAGAATGCTCTTGCGGTAGTTGTCGACTGGCACCTCCTCGACGATGATTTCGGCGAACTGCGAAAGCAAATCGCGGATCTGTGCGAACGTGATCACGCCGGGAGCACGCAGCCCATAATCGTCCGGAAACTTCCGCTCCAGGACCCACGCCGCGGCACGCCAGTATTTGTCCTGCTCGGCCGCCTTCTCGATCCAGCGGAGATACTTCAGTTCGAGCCGGCCTTCGGCGCGGCGGAGCTTCTCGGCAAAGTCGGGATCCCGGTCGGCCGTGTTGCGGATCGTGGCCGGCGCACAGCCGACGTACTTCGCGGCCGTCCGCCGGCTGCACCCCGTCGCCAGGATCGCGGCAATCTCCGCCTGCTTGATCTCGTCGAGAACCGGCTTTCTCCCGCACTTGGCCACAATCCGTTTCCCCCTCACTGGTCTCGAGTCGTCGTACTGAAAGCATCGCGTACCACATCCGTCCTGCGCCCTATCCAGTTTTCAATTCTTCAATTTTCAATTTGCAGTTCTCAATCCTCACGCGACAGCCGTCCCCCTCCGCTCCCCTCTTCCCGCTTCCCAGATACTCGAACGACACCACCGCCCGCCCTGCCGACCCGCGATACCCCTTGATGAACCGGTCGGTCCTATGCGTCCCGACCTTCTTCACCCCCACCGCCCGCCATTGCGGCGAACGTCGGCAATGGGCGATCAGCGCGGGGTGACTGGCCGTCACGTTCAGGCGGTGTCCCTCCCCGCGATGCAACTCGGCGACCGTCTCGGCCACGGTCATTCCGATACCGATGCCCTGATAGTCGGGCAGCGTGACGATGCGGCTGATTCGCCAGCGGCCTTTGCGCCCGATCAGCGACAGCGTGGCACAGAAGGCCACCGGCACCCCGCGCCACAAAGCCAGAAAGCACCGCGCGGCCGTGCTCAGCGAGCCGCTCAGATAGTGATGGCGGCTAAACATGGCCCACGCACTGCGCCGGCAACGAAAGATCTCAAGCTCGATCGGCGGTCGTTGAAGAGACCTCCTTTGGAACGTCGACGTGGCCATGTCGACGATCCAGTCCGGTGTGAGCCATTCGGTAACGTCGTAGTGGCAGGTGACCGCCACGAACCGGCAGCCGATCCGCCCGCCGCGAATGCCCTTGGCCACGGCGGCCGAGACGACCTTGGCCACGTTGCGGTCGACCACGCTGGTGAACTCGTCGAAGGCCACGATTCCTGGGTCGTCGCCGTCGCCGCAGGCCAATGCTCGCGCCAGGTCGCAGCGGAACCGCTCGCCGCCGGAGAGGACGCGATACGGCTTGACCCAACTCGGCGGCGAGCTAAACCCCACGGCCGTAAACAGCCCGGTAATCTGCTTGATCGGCCGCTCGCCCAGGCCGTCGATTACGGCCCGATCGCCAGCCCATGCTTCTTCCCGGTAGAGTTGCCGGCCGAAGAGCTCCCGCGCGATAGTGCTCTTGCCGCTGCCCGAGGGGCCGACGATCAGACCGATCTGCCAGTCGCCGCTGCTCGCCGGAGCGTTCAACTCGGGCACGTCGACCGAGAAACGTTCCGCGGCCCGTTCGGCAATCGGCACGTCGAACATCCCGGCGACCTGTTGCACCCGGAAGGAATCGAAGACGGGGCAATCGACTTCGGCGGTAACAAGGGGCATAGAAATCTCCACAAAGCCGCGACCGGTGGTCGCGCACGGCACTTTCGTAATGACACGGCGGCCGGTTGGATTGATGCGCTGATATGCTGCGGCCGCGCGATGTGACGTCGGACGGCGATACGTGGTGGGTGATTCGCGGGAGCGCTGGGCGCGACCACCAGTCGCGGCTTTATGCTACAGCGTCAACAGCCGACACTTGTGTCCGTCGCTCGTCAATCGCTCATAAAGGTCGCGTTGCTCGGATTCGTCGGCGCAATCGATCACTACCTGAAACGCCTCGGGTACGTCGACCTCCGGTGGCGGATCACCCAACGCGGCGTCTTGTACGGGCACCTCTGGCTCGGCGAGCATCTCGGCCAACAACGCTTCAATGGCCTCACTCTCCGTCTCGACGTTGGCCAGCAACTCGGCCAGCACGTCGCGATCCGACTCGGCCATGGCGGCCAGCGGGTCGTGAACGGCCAGCAACTTGGCGGTCTCCGAGTCATTGAGGTCGACGATCAACACCGGCACTTCCACGTCCGGCGTGGTTTCCGCCCGCAGGTGTCCGTCGATAAGCTGCAACGACCCGTCGGGCAACTCCCGGGCCAGCAGGGCGTCGGCGTAGCCCACTTCGGCCAGCACGCCTCGCAGGGCATCGCGTTGGTCTGCCGGATGCGTCCGCCAATTCTGCGGATGCGGCCGCAACGTGCCCGCCTTCACCCGCCGCAGTTCCTTCACACGATCACGAATCTGCATACCACACCTCCGCACTCCCAACTCCCCACTCCCCACTCACCACCCACCACCCGCCACTCATATCTCCTGCAACCGCTCCGCGACATGGGCGTGCTGCACGTCGTGCGTCCCCAGCCGCACTTCGTGTTGTGCGTAGAGCGACCACAATTCCCGATTGGCCTCGGCCGCCTTTTCGACCTTCTCGCCCAGGGCAACGATCTGGGCCGCGATCACCGCCAGCTTGGCGTGGACCATGAACGTCCACGGGCCCAACGCTACCGAGGCCGAGACGGCCACACCGATCACGATTCCCCATTCTTGTGCGGTCATGCGTCGGCCTTTCCGGAGGGCGGATTGGTGTGGCGAACGCGGTCGCGGACGTCGTCGAGCTTATCGGAGAAGCGATCGATGACGCGTTGGATCATCAGCGGCTCGCCCGACTCGATCTTCGATCCCACACGCCGCGAAAGGAACCACAGCCCCACGCCGATGCCCAACGCCAACGGGCCGCTGAGCCCCAGCGCCCCGCCGAGGATTTTGCCGCCGGAGAGGCCCACCGAGCCGTCGCTGAGTTTCTCGCCCACGAAGTCCTTCACGTACGCCCGGGCGACGTCGCGGGTGCCGGCCTCTTCACCCAGTTCCTCTTTGACCTTGGCCAACCGGGTCTCGAACCGCTCGTGCAGCGTGGCCCGGTCGCCCAGCAGCGAGTCGACGGCCTGGCGCAACCGGCCCGACTCCTGGCGAACCTCGTCGGCCGTCTGCTGTGCGACGTCCTTGGCCTCCTCGGCCGCTTCGAGGGCCGCATCGGCTGCGTCCGGCATCGGTGGTCCGGCGGCTGAAGGAGCCGGAGGCCCTTGCTGCCGGCGGATCTCGACCAGCAAGTCGGCAATCTGCTGCAACCGGGCGTTGGTCGGGCCCATGTCGATCGGAACGGCCGGAGCGCTCGGCGGCAACGTGGGCCAGACGCTCGAACGGCCCTGGTTGTAGGCGTCGGCTCGGCCGCTTTCGTATTGGCGGTATTGCGGCGTCGGCAGCAGGCGATACTGATAGTCGGCTCCAGGCGTTGGGCACACGCCCCCGGGGCATTGGGCCGTTTCCGATTTCTGATTTGTGGTTTTTGATTCGGGGGCGCTGGCAAGGGCCGTGTATAGCATCTGCAGCGACGTGGCGATGCCCTCGCTGCCGTCGGTGGTTCGGGCGCGCAACAGGCCGATGATCTGACTCCCCTGGGCGTCGAAGATGGCCGACCCGCTGCGGCCGTTGGCCGGCGTGGGCGTAAATCGCAGGCTGCCGTCCGCGGCGTTGTATCCCAGCACGTGTCCGCAGAAGCCGGTCGACCAGGTGCCGTGGGCACAGCCGACCGAAGTGACCGTTTGACCGGGACGTGCGCGATACTCCGGCGGCGCGATCGGCACGATGTTCGGCAGCACGCGGTCGAACGCGCGCTGCGGCACCGCAACCACGGCGGCGTCGGCCTCCTCGGATCGCCTAACGACGACCCCTTGAAGCGGCTGCGATTGATGGCCCGCCCGCCAGAACTCGCATTGCACGGTTTGGCCGTTGCCCACCACGTGGGCGGCCGTGAGTACGTAGACGTGGCCCTGCGAGCGTTCAAACGCGCAGCCGGTCCCCCGGCCGCCGTCGGCAGCCGAGATGCGGCAGGTGGCGTCGATACACGCGTCGATCGACGCTTGGGCCTGTCCGGCCACCCACGGCGCGCAGATCACAATCACGGTGATCACGGCCAGCCGGTAGATCAACTGTGGCACTACGGAACGTTTCATGGGTTCTCCTCGGTTCTGTCTTGTGTCAAGTAAGGCCGACCGGCGCTCGATCGTTTAGCCGCCGCCGGCACGGCGGCGTGACTCGGGAGTCTAATCCGCAGCGGACGCCGCCGTGCCGGCGGCAGCTAAACGGGGAATACGCTCTCGCCACGCCTGCTAGCATCGCATCATCTCTGCCAGCGGGATTTCATCGTCCGACCGTTCGTGCGAGTCGTCGAATTCCGGCTCATCGCCGTCGTACTCCAACGCGTCCCACAAGTCGGCCGGGTCCAGCGAGAGCATCTCGTCGTCGGGCTCGAGCACGTCGCATGCCGCGCCGCCGGGCTCCGATTCGGCGGCCAGGCGCCGGGCGCGGACCTCTTCGTAGCGTCGCCGGTCGGCCGGGCGAAGGTCCAATCCCAACGGCACTTCGAGCGGCCCCAGCCGCTGGATGATCGGGGGCTTCGTCGACACGGCGGCCGACTCGCGCGTTTGGCACACGCGACACGGCAGATAGACCATCCCCCCACAGCCCGGGCAGCGTCTTGGCGGGCCGGTCGGCCGAAGCGAGCTTTCGTCGCTTTCGCGGCTGCGCCGCAACGGATAGTCGGGCCGCCGCCCGGAAGCAATCGCCCCGACCGTTCCCCGGCTGACGCGCAGCGCCTTGGCAATCTTCCGCTGGCTGAGTTTCCCGTCGGCCAACAGCCTCCTTACTTCGGTGACAACGTGAGGTGCAATCATGGCGTGGCTCCGCGTCGGCGCGCAGGGATTCCCGAGAAGCTGTGCCCGGGGGGACGCACGTTGGTGCAAAAGAAAAGGACCCGACGCCGGAAGGTCCGGTGCCGGGCCCTTTGGATACCCGATGATTCAGGTCCGCTGATGCCTTGGTTCGGTCACGACTCTAGCAGAACCGGTGGCCCAATTGCAAGGAGGAATTGTGACGGGGTGCGGAGGTGAGGGAGTGAGGGAGTGAGGGGGTGACAAGGTGAGGGGGTGACAAGGTGAGGGGGTGACAAGGTGAGGGGGTGAGGGGTGAACGCTGAGGGCGGGAATCGAGGCCGGTGGGAAGTTGACGGCGGCCAAAAGAACGCCGCCGTCCTAACGCCGCAACCACGCCCCGAGCGAGACGAGAGCCCGCCGCCCCTCTTTGTCACTCTGTCATCCCCTCACCCCCTCACCCGTTCACCCCTCACCTCGGGTTGCCTACCAGCACCTTCGGTGCGGGCGCAGGACTCTCGCCGGCCTCGTCGCGGTCGTTGCGCAGGGCCGTCTCCAGCGTGTGAATCCGCTCCATGAGGAACTCGCGCTGTTCGTTCCATTGCCGGCGGTCTTGCAGCAGACGCAGCAGCAGATGTCGGGCCTTGCAGATCAGTTGGACGTTTGCATAGCCCACGCCCTCTTCGGGCGACCGATCGGTGGAGACGGTAAGGCTGACGATGCGGCGTCCGTCGGGCAGCAGGGCCACGACCTCTGAGTCGCCTTCGGCCTCGTCCTCCAGCACCAGGGGCCCGGGGGTCGCCGCCTGACAGATCGCTTCGACCAGCGCCGCCTCTTCGTCGTCCATCGGTGTTGCGCGCTCCAGGCAGAGCGGATCAAACGCGGCACCCTCGAGCCCGCCATCTTCGGCAGCGCTACCCTCGACATCGACAGACGGTTGCGATTCGTGATTCATGACAACCTCCTCGTGATCTCGAGTCGTGCGGAACAGTGGGCTCCTATTATAGCAGAATCACTCCGGTTTCTCCTACCAGGAGACCCATTTCGGACTGATTAACACCACCCCCAAGGTGTGTTTTCCTCCGAACTGCCTGTCCCTACTGCAATTCAGGCTCGCCAAAACCGGCAACACGGCCCACCCGACCACCCTCGTAGGGGCTGAATTCTGCCCAGACTGGCAGGTGATCGGAGACATCGCGGGCCTCTTCGGCTGTAAGCTCGAAATCGCGAATTAGGTCGGTCACGTCGGAAACGCCGGTGAATTCGCAGGTGGCCCGACGATCGAGCAAGATGTTGTCGATCGGTTGAGAGCTGAGGTAGCTGGTGGGCATACCGGTGACCGACGCCACGAACTTCGGCGTCTTCTGCCATCCCTTGGTGTCCGGTGCCACGCCGAAATCACCCAACAGAATGACGTCGTCCTCGGCCGGCCGACGCGCGCGAACCGCGCGATAGACGTCGTCCAACAGATCCCCTTCCGTCATCGCGCGATCCGGATCGATGTGGACGTTGACCAGTTGGAAGGTGAAGGTCTCGCGCTGGTCCGGGCCTCTCACGCGGAAGTAAGCCACCAAAGGTTGATGGCGAAAGCGGTCCTGCGGGTCTTCGACCAAATGGGCTTTGGCCCCGTCGGAGACGTCGATTTCGATCGTCTCGGCGTTGAACAGAAACGCGCTATACTGCTGGACCTCCTCGAGCTCGACGTTCGAGGCCACCGCAAACTCGTATCGCCGGCCCGACTTCTCCAACAGGTCGACCAACTCGCGCAAAACCCCTTGGCTGCCGGCACGCACGTCCTGGATGGCGATGATGTCGTATTGCGGGATCACCTTGATCAGTGCGTCGCTGACGACGCGGTTGCCGAGTTTCCGCTGGTCGAAGCTGCTGAGATTGAACGTGGCGACGCGAATCAATGCGCTGGGCCGCTGGGGCGCGCTGTCCCAAGGCAGGCCGGTGCGCGGATGGACCGTCAGATAGTCGATCTTGCCGTCGGGCCCGCGATGGGGCGTGACCTCGTAGTTGAAAATTGCATAGATGCCCCCGCCGACGGTCAGGAACAACAGCAGGATACAGATTCGTTTCCACATGGTCTTCCTCCCAGAGGCGCGATTCGCCGCCGGAAACCCCCAAAACACGGGGGAAGAAACGCCGAAACTCGCCCGAGACTCCAGATCATCTTCGGATCGCCGAGGCAGCTTTGCTGATTTCGCCTCCGCGAGCCGGTGCAATCGGAAATCGGCAAACAGCGGTCACAGACGTAAGCAATCGCCCAACCCGTCAGGAGCCGTTCGTAGTGACCGCATTCATGCGGTCTTTCGCGGGATTCCGCTGCACGGCCCCGATGAATCGGGGCACTACGAACGGGTTAGACGAATGCTCACTCACAGGCCCTACCGCCGCGCTTCGCGGACCAAGTGTCCCAACTCGGGCAAAATGACCTTCTCGACGGCCAATTGCACGGCCGCACGCGAGCCGGGCATCGTCAGCAGGACCGTGCGGCCGATCAGCCCGCCGGTGGCCCGGCTGAGCATCGCCGCGGGCCCGATCTGCTCGTAGCTAAGCATGCGGAACAACTCGCCGTAGCCGGGCAGAGGTCTGTCGAGCAGTTGGCTAACGGTCTCGAACGTCTGGTCGCGGCTGCCCAATCCGGTGCCGCCGGTCATCAGGATCGCGTCGACGTCGCCGCGTTGCTGCAATTCGCCCAACAACTCCCGCATCGGCTGCGGCTCGTCGGGGATGATCCGCCGAACGTGGACCAAGTGTCCGGCGTCGGCAAGCAAATCGACCGCCGTTTGCCCGCCCGTGTCGGTTTCCAGGGTCCGCGTGTCGCTGACCGTGATCACGGCACACCCAACTATTTGGGGGGCTTCGTGTCGATGTTGGGCGGGCACTTGGCTCATCGGCAGGCCTCACGTTCGTCTGGTTGCGAGTATTGGCGACAGCGCCGTGTGGTGCAAAGGAGTGGCTGGGCCGTTGCGGCAGATTGGACCTGCCCCCCTTTCGGGCTGAAGATCCGGAAAAACCGTCATTCGGGGGGATTTACGTTGCCCCTGTTGCGAGCTTATCCGTATACTATGGTGAAGTCGTGTCGGTGGCAATCCGACGCGTCAGACGCTAGGTTGCGCGAATCGCGCCGCAGGAGAACGGACCATGAAGCACTCGGCGGTTGGACCGGTCGTCCTGCTGGTCATGCTCCTGGCCGATGCACAATCGACCCGCGGCGAGGTCTTCCTGCTGACCTCCGGCGGCCGCGTGGTGGGCGAGCTGCTCAACCCGGACGAAGTCCCACGCCAGCAGTACGTCGTGCAGACCGCCGTGGGCCAGATCACCTTGAAGCAGCCGCAAGTCGAGACGGTGCTGCGCGTTCGGCCGGAGCTACTGCAGTACGAGAAGATCTACCCCCGCTACGCCGACACGGCCGCAGCGCAGTGGGAAATTGCCGAGTGGTGCCGGCAGCGTCAACTGGCCACCGAACGCGAGCGGCATCTACGGCGGGTAATCGAGTTGGACCCCGACCATGCCGAAGCCCGGCGCCTCTTGGGGTATCAGAAAGACCAAGGCCGCTGGGTCACCCGACAGCAGAAGATGGCCGAGCAGGGCTACGTGCAGTACAAGGGCCGCTACCGTACGGCCCAGGAAATCGAGTTAATGGAGGCCGAGCGGAAGATCGACCTGGCCGAGAAGGAGTGGCTCCGCCGATTGGCCCGCTGGCGGGAATGGCTCACCAAGGATCGGGCCTTGGAGGCCCAGCGGAACATCGTCGCGATCAACGATCCGCACGCCGTGGTCGGACTGATCCGCTATCTCGAGAACGACAACGAGCCGTACGCTCGGGTCCTCTACATTGAGGCCCTGGCCAACGTGGGCACGCCCCCGGCCACCCGAGCGCTGGCGGCCTGTTCGTTGCGCGACCCGGTCGAAGAGGTGCGGCTGACTTGCCTGGATTACCTCAAGAAGGGCAAACATCCCGACGTAGTCGCGTATTACGTCGGCCGATTGCGCGATCGGAACAACATCGTGGTCAACCTGGCGGCGATGTGCTTAGGGCAAATGAACGACACTTCGGCCGTGCGGCCGTTGATCGACGCCTTGGTGACCGTACACCAATACACGTACTCCTCCGGGAACCCCGGCGCCATCACGACCACGATGCCGACGGGCCCCGGCGGCTCGGGGTTGCCCGGCGGCAGCGGACTGTCGATGGGCGGCACGCCGACGACGATCACCCGGCCGGTAGCCAACCAGGCGGCGCTCGACGCCCTGGAGTTGTTGACCGGCCAGAATTTCAGCTTTGACAAACAGGCGTGGGGATATTGGCACGCCGCACAGCAGCGCCCGCTCGTGCTGGATGCCCGCCGGGACTAGAGGAACCAGCGCCGTGAATCGCTTCGCTCTAGCTCTGATCTTTTCGATCGCCCTATCGTTATCGGTCTGCAATTCTGCCACGGCCGAGGTATTCGCGCTTGCCAACGGCGGCCGCGTCGTGGGCGAATTGCTCAACCCCAGCCAATCGCCGCGGGAAAACTACGCCATCGAGACGTCGGTCGGCGGCCGGATCCTGCTGGACGCGTCGCAGGTCAAGCAGGTCGTTCGCCTGCGGCCCGGCGAGTTGGAATACCGCAAGATCCGCTACGGCTACGCCGACACGGCGGCCGAACAATGGGCGCTGGCCGAGTGGTGCCGCGAGCAGAACCTGCTTTCCCGCCGCAAGATCCACCTCGAGCGGACGATCGAACTCGACGCCAGTCACGCCGCGGCCAATCGGGCGCTGGGCTACCATCTCGAAGGCGGCCAATGGGTCCTGCCCGCGGACGTGATGACGGCCCAAGGCTACGTCCGCTACGAGGGCCGCTGGCGGTCGTTACAGGAGATCCAGTTGATCAAGGCCAAGGAAGACGCCACGGCTGCCCAAGGCCAGTGGTCGCGAAAGATCCGCATGTGGCGCAAGTGGCTGGGCACCGACCGAGACGGCGACGCCCGGCGGAATCTGCTGTCGATCGAGGACCCCCACGCCGTGAAGCCGCTAGAGACCCTGCTCAACGACGAAGAGCACACGCATCTGCGTCTGCTCTACATCGACGCCCTATCCCGCATTAACTCACCAGGGGCAATTCGCGTCTTGTCGCTTTGCTCGCTGAACGATGCGGTCGACGAGGTGCGGCTGACCTGTCTCGACCATCTCAAGACGACCGGCGACCCCAGCGTGGTCGACTACTACATCAGCCAGCTCGGCAACAAGCTCAACTACATGGTGCAGCGGGCCGGTATCGGCTTACGCGAGATGAAAGACCCCCGCTCGATCGGCCCGTTGATCGACGCCTTGGTCACGACCCACAAGTTCCAAGTCAGCCAGGGCGGCGCCGGTTCGATCTCGCCCACCTTCGGCTCAGGTGCCGGCGGTGGCGGCGGCGGGCTGTCGATCGGCGGGCGTCCGAAGATCATCCAACGCGACTTCCAAAACCGCCCCGTTCTCGAAGCCCTGGTGGCCATGACCGGCCAGAACTTCCAGTTCCAGGAGCATCTCTGGCGAGAATGGCGGGCGGCGCAGATGCGGGTGGAACACGTGAATCTGCGGCGGGATTGAGGGCTGCCTTTAGAACGATCACGCCAGGAGCGCAACTGCCCGATCAGAATTCACGAAAAATGGGCAGTATTCGTGAAAGCGCTGGAGACAGTATCACGACGCAACTCCCTTCAGAATAGGAGTTTAGCAGGTCTCTCCGCAAGAAGGGGGAGACTGTCTGCAATCCAGACGATTTCCGCGACTTACGCAACGGGAGCGTCGGGGCTTGCGTCGCCAAACTGCCGGCCCCCTTCGATCAACCCGCCATGCGGCGCTGACAAACCGATCACTCCCACTCCCCATCAAGCTCCAGCAGATAATCCACCGCGTTGACCTCGGTGCGGTTGCTTCCGCTGGAGGCTTGAGCCCAAACTTGCTCGAAGCCGTCGATTTCGACGGACGAGATCTCGTTGGCCAGCGAGGCCCAGTCGAGCGCTGCGCGGAGGACGTCGTCGCCGGCGGAGTCGTAGAGTTCGGCCCGGTCGTTGCCGCCGGCGGTGGCGTCGGCCTGGTATTGCTCGAAGTACTTCGCCCGATTGTAGAAGCCGGTGCCGTACATCACGGCGGAGCGGGGCGTGGCAATGAAGACGTCGTCGCCGGCCGAGTCGTAGAAGCGGGCCAGATCGGTGCCGCCGGCCGTGGCGTAGGCGTGTACGCCCTCGAAATGCTTGGCCCGATTGTAGAACCCGGCGCCGGCAAGGGCCGCTTGGAAGGGGCTAGCCGTAAGGGTGTCGTCGCCGGCCGAGTCGTAGAGCCGGGCCACGTCGGTTCCGCCGGCCGTCGAGTAGGCGTGGACTTCCTCGAAGTGCTTTGCCCGATTGTAGAAACCGCGGCCGAACAACGCGGCTTGATCCGCGTGGGCAAGGAACTGATCGCTGCCCTTGGAGTCGAACAGCTTGGCCACGTCGTAGCCGCGGCCGGCGTAGGCGTGAACGTAGTCGAACCCGGCCGCCCGGCTGGTGAAGCCGGCCCCGGAAAGCTCGGCCACAAACGGCGTGGCGGCGAATTGGTCGTTGCCGATCGAGTCGAACAGCTTGGCCACGTCGTGCCCGCCGGCGGTCGCCCGGGCTTCCACCCACTCGAAGCCGGAGGCCTGGTTGACGAATCCGCCGCCGCTGAGCTTGGCGTAGCCCGGCAAGGCGACGAAGGTATCGTCGCCGGCCGAATCGTAGAACGCGGCCCGATCTTCTCCGCCGCCGCCGAACAGGCTGATGCTCTCGACGCTACTGAGGCGGACTTCGTAGCCGTCGCCGGAAAGCTCTGCGGAGCCCGGTCGCAGCACGGCCTGATCGTTGCCGGCAGTGCCGTTGAGCACGGCCGTATCGGAGCCCTCGCCGCCGTTGAAAGCGACCGTGTCGACCTCGGTCGAGTCGAACTGATAGTCGACGTTGTTGATCGTGAACTGCAAGACCGGCCCGGCGGTGAACGCAAAGTGGTCGTCGCCGGCGGTGCCGGCCACGTTGACGATATCGCCGCTGCGCGAGACGAGATTCGTCACGCGGAAGTCGACGTCCTCGTTCACGCCGCCGCCAAACGTCACCGGACGCAGCGTGAAGACGTCGCCGGCGGCGGCGTTCACGTCGATCCGCTCGGAGTCGCCGGCCGTCGTGCTGGTGCCGACGAGTTGGTCTTCGGCGTCGAAAAGCTGCAGGTCGACGTCGCCGGCGGCGTGGACGAAGAAGGCCTCGATCGTGAGGATGCCGTCGTTGGCCGCGGTGATTTGGAACGATTGGCCGTCGCCTTCGATCTGCAGGTCGTTGAATTCGGCTTGGGCCACCGTGCCCCAATCGACGGTGGTAACCGTGGGCGTCAGATCGACGTCGAGCGTGTAGTGTCCCAGGCCGTCGTCGGTGGCCAGCCCAATGGAGTACGATTGGCCGGCGGCCACGTCGAACTCGATCGCGTCGCCGATCGCCGCCGTGTTCAGCGAGGCCCCGCTAAGTTGCCAATTCGGTGCCAGATCGCCGGTGGCGTCGACCTCAACGGAGAGCGTGCCGGTGCGTCCGGCGGTGAAGCTGAACCAGTCGAGATCGTCCAGTGCGGCGATCGTACCGTTAAGCGACGCCTGCTCTTCGATCGTACCCATGTCGTAGGCCGTATCGGTACTGGAGCCGAAATCGTCGGCCGGCATCACCGCGTCGATGGCCGCAGTGAGGTTCAACCGGCAGTAGTTCCGCCCGGTTTCCGGGTCGAAGATCGTGTCGGCCGTGTTGAGCATCAACTGGTACAGCGTGCTCTGCGACACGTCGTCAATGCCGACGAACTCGTACGCTTGCCGCAGCAACACGCTGGCCCCGGCCACGTACGGCGCGGCCATGCTGGTGCCGGAGAAGTTGGCAAAGTCGTTGGCCACGTTGTCGCGGTTGCCGACGTAGTCGGGCACGGTGCTGCGGATGCCGCGGCCCGGCGCGGCGATCACGCGTTGGCTCCGCTGGGAGAAGTAGCTCAGGCTGCCGTCGTCGTCGACCGAGGCCACCGGCACGACGTGCGGGCTGGCGGCCGGATAGCTCACGCCGGGCTCTTCGTACTTCAGGAAACTGTTGCCCGCCGCCACGGAGATAAAGACGCCTTCGGCCTCGAGCCTGGCGAACTCCTCTTCCAGCATGGCCCAGCCGGGCACGCTGTCGGAATTCCAGCGCGTGCCGATCGAGAGGTTGATCGCCGTGATCGGGTTCTCGAAGGTGTCGAGGTTGTCGTACACCCAATCCAAGGCGTCGGCCACGTCGCCGAAATAGCCTTCGCCGGTGTCGTTGAAGACGCGCAGGCCGATCAGGTCGACCTCGGGCGCCACGCCGGGGCTGAATGCGTCGCTGCTGCCGATGATGCCGGCGACGTGGGTGCCGTGCGACCCGGCAATGGCATCGTCGTAAGGGTCGGCGTCGTTCTCGGCGAAGTCGTAGCCGCCGACCACCCGATATCCCGTGCCGAAGCCCGCCCCCAATGCCACGTGGTCGTAGGCGATGCCGGTGTCGATCACCACCACGGTCTGGCCCGCGCCGGTGAAGCCGAATTGCTCGCGAACGCCGTCCAGCCCGGTCAACTCGTGGGCGTCGGCCAGTGTGGCGTCGAAGTCATCTTCGACCTGGCTTTCGACGAAGTAGTCGAGGAAAAGATCGGCCGACGGATCACCGGCCATCAGAAGTCGAGGCTCCACCGACTCGAACCGCACGTTGCGATTGATAGGGCGTTGCCGACGCGAACGGCGCATCGCGATCGCCTCCTGGGTCTACGGGTGCGGCTTGCCGGTTTCGAGAGGGGAGCGACTCGAGGTCGCACGAAACGGCCAACCGAGCTCAAAAGTTGTCTACGTCTTGGTGTTTTTTTCCCGGTGCAAACTGCCGGCGAAGAACTCGCCGCCGACGCCCGAACGGCGTCATGTTACGAAGGGAACCGCCCGAACCCGAGGCCTTTTGGCCTGCCGATGCTCGAACATCAAAATATAGGTCCACTTCCGGCGCGCAGCGCACACCGCCACCAAGAAACGCAGACAACCTCCGCAGCCGGATAAGTGCATAACAGACAAGCGCCCCAACCGGAATCGGCCGTTGGACGAACGCCTCCGACGCCGTAGCGAAGCGGCAACGACGTCGACTTCAGACAACACTACGCAGCGGCGGGGGAGATGGGTCGGGGGATTTCTGGGAGCCGAAGTCCGCAGCCTTCTTCTCTGACGAGTCTTGTGCGCCACGGGTTTCAGAGCACTTCTGGCCAAGACGCTCGCCGTACTCCGTGGCGCAAGCTGATGTGTACAGCGCCTCTCAGCCGGTCTTCATTGGCTGCATCGGTGGGGGCGACCGACGCACGAATCGCGAGTTCCTTGTCCATGTCGAACGGCCTCGGGCAACGCACGCCGTTGCCGTGACAAACTCCTTCCGCCGCATCATGCAACCGCTGAAGGGGGGTGTAAGGCGAATACGCAGGTCCTCGTGTTGAGCTGGCTCCCCTATGGAGTTTCATGGTCTTGGCCGAAAGAACTCATGTCCAACGATCGGTGGTATTGCATTGCCACCGTGCCGTCCGACGGAAACTCCAGCGGAAGCCAGACGTGAGAACTGTATCTCATGTTCTCCCGATTCCAGCGGTCTCCCATGAAGATGAAGGCCCCCGGTTTATCCTGAAGTTCGAGAACGAAGGTGCTTTGCGAATTGAACGTGATCTCGCTTCGTGGGCCGCGACAGAAATTGCCGAGATCCTCATAAGGCCCGAGGATACTCCTTGCCCGAAAGTGTTTTCCCGCATTCGGAGTGAAGCCCGAAACGCCGGAGGTGATGAGAAAGTAATATCCATTCCTCTTGATCATGGCCGGCGCTTCGCGGCGCTCGGTGTTTGGAATCTTGCGGACCTCTGTGGTCTTCAGGTAGTCGTCGGACAGTCGGGCAATATGGATGCAACGTGTCGTTGATCGATCGGTTGGATACGAGTCGAAGATGAAATACGCTTGACCGTCTTCATCCTTGAACAGCGTGCAATCCTTCACCGTCATTTTCGGCCCCAGCGGTCGGTGATAGCCGTGCCACTTATAGACGCCGTTGATCTTGTCGCAACTGGCAACTCCCGCTTCTGCCCTGCCGATCCGGACGACGTCGCGGTCGACGGGGTCCTTCCCGATGTAGTGAAACCACATGACGTATTTTTGGGTCCGCTCGTTGTAGAGGATCTTCGCTCGCTCGAATCGCATGGGGCCTTCCAGATCGCCCGACGGCTGACAGGCCAGAACGACGCCCTCGTATTTCCAATGGACCAGTCTCTCCGAACTGTACATCTCGACGCCTCTGTTCGTGGCCGGCCACACGCCCTTTCGCTGGGGAACATCCCGAAACGTCTGGCCGTACCACCAGTACTTTCCGTCGGCAAAAATGATCCCGCCGTGATGCGCCTCGACGTGATTGCCGGCCACGTCCGGGCGCACCGCGAAATCCGTGAAGCCGCCGTTCTCGATCTTCTCGGCAGCCATCCCGGCCGGAGGAGTCGGCAAAGCGAAGATAACAGACAGCACCAGTTTTCTCATTTTGTTCTTCCGCCGTCATTCTCGGGAGTGGACACCCGCAGGAAGTCGAAGTCGGCCGGAGTCGGCATGGCGCCGGGGCCGCGGACGGCGAACAGTCCGAACGTGGCGGCTGACCAGGCGTTGCGTTTCTTGATGCCGATCCAACCAAGGTCGGGATCGCCGCCGCGACCGTTGCGGAGGTCTTGCCAACTGTCACCGAAGTAAATACTCTTTCCCAGTTGAGTCCACTGCCGACCATCGGGGCCATAGTAGAAGGTGGCCGTCTCCTCGCCGTCGACGTCGATCCGCAGATGAACGTCCGTGCCGATTGTGTTCTCGGCCGTCCACAGCAACTTGCGTTTGCCGTTGTTCGTTTTGCCAACCGTGAAGACTCTCCTACCATCGCGAAGGGTCGTTGTCAACCAGAAGTTCATGCCCGGGTCGTGGTACATGCACAAGCCTGCGGCGTGGCCGGGGGCTGAAGCGTCAAAGACGACCCTCGTGACAAACTGAAACCGCTTATCGATCACGCGTTGCATGAACACGGCCGGCAGTGAGGCCGTTTCGATCGGCTGGGCGGCAGGCGGGTAAATCTTCAGCCAGCCGGGACGTTGCGAGAGCGACCAACGGTTGCCGTCTTCCTCCGGCTTGCAGTGGAAGAACCATTGCAGCCCAAGCCCCGTCACGGTGAACTCGTCGGATTGTGCCAAGGAGTAGTCGCAGGCGGGAAGACTCGGTGATTTCCCCCCGAGCGTCGGAGCCCGTCCATGACGCGGTCGCCACCAGCCGTCGTCGGTCCACTCGATCGGGTCGATGCACATTGGCCTCCCGAGACTGTAGTGCGACAGCTCGTGCGCGTGATACGATACGAACCACTCGCCGTCTTGCGTCTCGATCAGCGAGCCGTGGGCAGGCCCCTGGATTGGCGAGCCGTCGTCGGTCGCGAACAGGACCGGATTGCCCGGATCCTCTTCCCACGGCCCTTCGATGCGCCGGGACCGCAGGACCGAAACCGTGCTCGGCTGATGTGGCCGCGTACCGCCGTCGGAATAGAGAATGTAGTACCAATCGTCACGTCTGAAAACGTCCGGCCCTTCGAAGAACTTGTACCGGCTGGTGTCGATCTTCGTGACCAGTCGCTTGACGCTCAGCCCGTCCCGCTGCAACTCGTAGATCTCCCCCTTGTACATCACCAGGTAGAGCCGGCCATCCGTATCGGCGAAGAAACCGGGATCGATCCCCAGCTTGCCGAGGTGCTTTATCCGGTAGGGGCCCTCGGGGCGCTGCGAATAGTAGACGTAGAGTTCGCGATTTGCCAGCGGGGCGTAGATCAGGAACGTTTTGGTGTGCGGGTTGTATCCCATCTCCAAGCCGTAGACGCCGCCGCTTGACACGCCCGGCTGTAGATGCGGATTGGATCGGAACGCGTGGGCGATGTAACGCCAATGCACCAGGTCCTTGGAATGGATGATGGGGATGCCGGGCTGCCAGTTGTTGGTCGAACAGATCGAGTAGTAATCCTCGCCCACGCGAATCACCCCCGGGTCGCTCCAATCGCCGCGCACAACAGGGTTGGAATACGTGGCCTCGCGAGGAGGTTCGGCACCCGGTGACGATTGGGTTGGCAGTGCGCTGGCCGCCAGGATCAGGAGGGCCTTCACGAAATGTCGCATATTCTTCTTCATGATTCCTCCCCATCACTTCGCCGGTTCGGTGGTGGTGTCGCGGGCGGGGCGGGCAGGATAATGAACCCGAGATCCGACTTCCCGTCCTTTTCAAAGAGCACGATCAGGCGGCCGTCCGGCAGGACGGCAACGTCACTGTAACCCGAAGGACCTTCGTAGTATTGTTGCTTGAGAGGCCATGTTTTGCCGTCGTCGTAGCTGCCGTAAAGGGTTCCCCGGGCGCGTGCGGTAGCGACTCCGGGACCGGAATAGAGTATCACGCCCGGCTTGCCGTCTTTCGGCCACGAGTAACGCTTCACGGCCCCCTGGCAGCCTGCATGTCTCAGTTCCTCCGCGTGCCACAACTCGGTCGCGTTCCTTGTGCCGCCGTCGCCGATGATGGTCAACCGGCGTCTGGTCTCCGGGGGGCCGGGGTTGCCGACGAAGAGCACCGAGCCGTCGCTGAGCTCCGCACATTTCGACTCGCCAATGTTCGCGTGCAGAGCGCCGCCGGGTTTCCAGGTCTCACCGTGGTCGTCGCTGTAAACGACGCTGGGCCCCCACGCCGCGCCGTGGTTCATCGGAATGATCAGACGGCCCGCGTACTTGCCGCGCTGCAATGCCATGCCCGCGCCGGGACCGGGAATGACAAGGCGGCGCCCGTCCTTGATCTGGTCGCGCAGGATCTGGGTCATGTCCCGCGGCTCGCTCCAGGTCTTGCCGTCGTCGTCGCTGTAGGAAACATGCTGACTTGGGGTCGTGCCATCCCACCGGCCCATGAAGACGCAGATCCGGCCGGTCTTGGGGTCCACGACCGCGCTCGGGTTGTTCACGGAGCGATTCCCGTCGTCCCAGATCACGATTTCCGGGCCCCAGGTTTTGCCGTTGTCTTCACTGCGACGCAGAACCGCGTCGATATCACCAATGTCGCCCCCACCCGTACGGCGTGCCTCGGCAAAGGCGAGGATCGTGCCCTTGGTCGAGACCGCCAGGGCCGGAATGCGATACCGGCACGCCTTGCCGTACTCCGGCTTCTCTCGCGCGCCAGAGCCCTTGTAGATCTCCTCGATGGGGGCGGCGGACTTGAAGCCGGTGGTCAGCTTGTCCGACAGCTTCTCGGCGGTCAGCTTCATGCTCTTGATCTTCGGCGAGACTTGCAAGGCATCGAACCAGATGTGGAGGTTGGTGTCTGGATCGATCGGCTGCTCGTTGATTTGCTTGTCGTCGTAGTAGAACGAAATGTTGCCGCCGACGCGCTTGACGGCCATCGAGTGCAGATTGCCGTCATACGGGTTCTTCTCGCAGGGCGCCGCAAAGGTCTCAAACGGCAAGGACTGTTTGCGAAGACTCATCCAGATCTGGCTACCGTCGCGGGCAAACAGCAGGCGGCCGCGGTCCCGAATCTGAACGATCGGCATGGCCGTGCCGCGCCCGTCCGGACAGGAGAAGACCACCTTGAACTCGCAGTCGCCCAGGGCGGATTTGGCCGCAATAAAACGCGCGTGATTGTTGCGCTTTCCGACTCTCTTCGGCACGACAAAGAGGCCGTCGACGGTCTCTCCGGCGCAGTGGACCCAGTCCTTCGAGAACGCCTCGTTCTCGGGGCTCACGTTCGTCCAGTCGAGCCCTTCCTTGATAAGCTTGCCGTCGCGGACGACGTGCAACTCTTCGGCGGCAGTCGCGCGGAACGGCCCAAGCAACACGATGGCTGTCAGGAGGGATATGGTCGTAGAGGTTCTTTTCATGGCGTTTGCCCTTTTGTGCCTTTCATACGTGTCTTCGATAATCTTCAACTTACTTGTCGTCCGCGGGCAACAGGTAGTAGTACACTATTCCGCTGTATCGGCCGACCATGTCGTGGTTGCCGTTGCCGTGTTCCCATGTCAGTCGCAGCGACTTCTGGAACGGATATGCGGCAGGCAGGTGGAATCGGTAACAGACGCCGGTATCGGTGCGCTGCCCGCGCTTCGACGGCGGGTCGAAGGGAACCCGCACACCGTGTAGAGGCAGTGCCTGCAGATCGCCCAACCCCCAAGCAAAGTTGAAGAAGTCTTCCGTACCGGTGCCGAGGATCGAGGGCGTGGTTTCGCCGTCGATGTACCAACTGTCGTCACTTTCGACGTCGCCGTTACGATCGGCCAACACGCCCACTACGTGTCCGCGGCCTCGGGCGTCGAGCAGCAACAGGTTCTTCCTTCGCGGTGCATTTGATATGTCGTACCGTTCGGCGTGAAAGAAACCGTCGTCCGGTTGCGGTGGCGCGGGGTCCCACTCGAATCGCGCTTCGACCGAGACCTTCGCGCCGACGGGATTTGTCAGGCGAACCACGATCTTCGCGTGGCGGCGAAACGGCATCGGCAAACGGCAATAGTATTCGCCGTCGACGCAACCCAACCACAGCCCGCGGACGTTGATCGACGAGTCCGGCGCGGCGAAAAAGGCGCCTGCGGGAACCGAGACCTGCGTGTGCTCGGCTTTGTCCCACGTCATTTCGATCCGAAGCGCTTCGGCAAGACGCTTGCGTGCTTCGGGCGCATCGTCACCGGTCTTGACCCTCAACCGTATCTCTCGTAGCGTTCTGGGGCCGGCTTGATCCAACAAGACGGCCTGCCGCGCATCGCCAAGTTCAGCATGCACGGCGTGGTGCTTGTTAGCCGTTTGGCCGGCGGCTATCCACGGCGGGTTGCCGGCAGCGCGCCACATTGTCTGAACCTCGGCCAATGCCCTCGTTTCCTCTTCGTCGAATTCCCAACCGAACGGTTTCACCGGCACGTCGGGCGGACAAATGCGATACGTCAGTTGATAGAAGAAGATGAAGTGAGAGCGTTTCTTGCCATCCCGGTCGCGCCAGCCAAGGTGCTCGGGATCGCGCGGCACGGCAACCATCTTGCACGACTTACAAAACCCGATCGGTACGTACGAGTAACTTGATTGGCGATGCTCGAACCCGCAGCGCCCCACCAGCGGTGCGACAAACGGCTTCCGCTTACCGTCGAACAGGTCGTTAAGGTCCATTTGGATGACGGGTTCGGCCTGCCCGTCGAGGTACACTAACAGATCGATGTCGGCCTCCCGTGGCCGGCCCTTCTTGTAGACGCACCAGAACCGATCGATGCATCCGGCTCCCTGGACGTCCATCAACACGTAATGCCCCTCGGGTTCTTCGCGAACGAAATTACCGTAGTCTTCGAAGCGGTCGACCAACCCGGAACTGGCCTGGAAAGTCCGCCACGGCTTGACGCGCGGGATTGAGTGAGGGTCGAGCAGCTCGTGCAGCGAACCGACTGGAACGGCTGTTCCGCGCGTCTTCTCTGCCCGCTGCACCTGCTCCAGCCAGCCCTCGATGGTGAACTCGGGTGAGCCGACTTCTTCGTTCTTTAGCACCCGTAGTTTCTCGGGCGGCAGGTGGCGAACGTCCAGCCCGGCCATCGTCGCTCCCGTGAGGTGCAGCGGCGTGCCGTAGAGACGCTCGAACTGCACATTGTTCGTCGCCGCCCACTTGCCGAAGTTGACGCGGGGCAACTGCCGCGCCTTCTCCGGGGGCCAGCCTGGCGGATTCAACCGCTCGACCAGCCACGCCAGCACATCGGGGTGGGCTGGATAGGGACGGTGTCCGCCACCCGGCTCATGCCGGGTCGCAATTCCCTTCCGATCGCCCAGCGCCGCATAAACGCCGCCGGCTTTGGCCACTGCGGCGTCCGTGCCTCGCCATGCGTCGCCCTTGCCCTCACGGTCGATGATCACGTCGGCATCGCCGTTGGCCACGAGGATCGAGCAATAAGGGGCAGCCAGCGCGAGGTATTCGTGCCACTCGAGGATGCGGCGCATCTGTTCGTTGGGGATACGGGTGCAGAACTTGCCCCACTTCTCGACCGCCGGAGCAAACGCCCAGCCGCTGACGATGGCACAGCGGAGCCGCGTGTCAAGCACGGCCATCCAACCGGCCTTGGCACCTCCCAGCGAGTTGCCCGCCACGCCGATCCGTTTCGGATCCACATCCTCGCGCGTGAGCAGGAAGTCGACGCCGCGCATCGTGTCGAAGACCAGCTTGCCCATGATCGGGCGGCTGGCGTTCCAGGCGGCCTCGTGTACCGGTTTCGGATCGTGGGCCCGGGTGCCCCGGCGAAGTTCCTTGTGCCGCTCCTCCTCGCCGATCGGATCGATCGCCAGGCAGATCACGTTCATCTTCGCCAACACCTGTCCGATGTACTGATACGACGGATGGCTCTTGCTGGCGCCGTGGCCGTAGGTCAACACGACCGCCGGCAGTCGTCCCGCCGGCGGTTCTTTCGGCCGATACAATACGGCCGGCGCCTTCGAGCCGGGCTCCATCGTCAACACCCACTTCTCGATCACCACGCTGTCGACTTCAAGCTGCCCACGAGCCTCGGGGGCGATTGCGACTCTTGTCGTAGGGATGCCAAGCAGCCCGTTCAGGCGGCTGCGCGCCTCGGTTTGCCATTCGACGAAGGCGGCACGATCGCTGGTCGGATCGGGCATGGGCAGGCGCTCGCCCTGGCCCGCGGCGGGACGAGCGGCCGCGGCGGTCAGGGCAACGAGGGCACAAACGCGAAACTGGCGGATCGTGCCATGCAACAGCGCGCGCATGTTCGACTCCGTGGCTATCGTTCGGTCCAGACCAGGCCCAACTCGAGTTCCGGCTTGCTCTTGGCCGCCCAGAGGTTCAGCAGTCCGTTGTCACTCATCACTTCGCAGGTTCCACGGGTGGGGTTGCGGGCGGGGCGGGTAGAACCGTGAAGCCGAGGTCTTGCTTGCCGTCCTTCTCGAACAAGTACGCAATCTTCCCATTCGGCAGCACAGTCAAGTCGCTATAGCCGCTGCCGCCTCCGTAAACCTGCTGCTTCCACGGCCAGGTCTTTCCATCATCGTAGCTGGCCCAAAGTGTTGCTTGAAAGCGACCAGTCGGCAGTCCCGGTCCGGCGTAGAGGATGACGGCCGGTTTGCCGTCTTTCGGTGGTGTGAGTTGCACGGTTCCACCTTGGCAGCTCGGGCACGGCAACTCGGGAATGAACCGTGAGGTCCCCTCCCTGTATTTTGCGCCGCCGTCGGTGAGCACCGCCATCCCGCGATTCGGCCTTCTCGCGCCTCTTCCGCCGGGCGAACGCATATTGAGCATGATATCGCCGCCTGAAAGCTCCACGCAGGTTGCTTCGTTGTACGGCCCGTTCGGCGAGTGCGCGCCGACCGTCCACGTCTTCCCTTGATCGTCGCTGTAGACCACGTATCCGGTACCTTCACCGTAACACGGCGCTATCAGACGACCCTTGTGCTTGCCCTGTGTCAACTGGATTCCGTGGCCCGGACCGCTGAGCATCCAGCCGAAACCACTCGGCAGCCATTCAGCCATTCGAATCATTCTCGCGTCGGACCATGTTTTGCCGTCGTCGTCGCTGTGGACGATCATAACCCTCTGATCTCCCGAATGCACGTGGCCTGCGGGGCAGCAGTGCCCGATCAGGAATATGCGGCCGGTCTCGCCGTCGACGATCGGCACGGGATTGCCGATCTTGTTCTCCGGGAATCCCCCGCTGGTCGTGTCGATTTCCGGGCCCCAGGTTCTACCGTTGTCTTCGCTACGACGCGCCACCAGGCGGATATGGCCCCAATCAAAGCCGCTGGCCCGGGCTTCGGCGAAGGCCAGGATGGTGCCCTTGTTAGTCACGACAAGGGCGGGAATCCGGTAGACGGCTGCCTTGCCGGGGGCGTAGCCGCGACCTTCGATTCGGGGGACGTGGTACTTGTTGGCGGCCTGGCGCGAAACGGTCTCTTGTGGCTTGCCGGAGCCGTCGAAGATGACCTCGATCGGAGCGGCCGACTTGAAATCGGTTGTCAGCTTATCACCGAACCTCTCGGCGGTGAGTCTTATCGAAGCAAGGTTCGGGAAGCTCTCCATCGGGCGCATGGTGAAGATCAGGTTTGCATCGGCGCCAATCGTCTGCTCCGTGATTTTCTTGCCGTCAACGTAGAACGAAAGAACTTCGCCCACGCGTTTGGCCGACAGGGTGTGCAGCTTGCCGTCGCCCAGGTTGACCGGTGAAGGACCGGCAAAATCCTCAAGCGGCAGAGGTCCTTTGTATTCATTCGCGGTCAGCTTTTTGCCCTTGTCTGCAAACCCGAACTGCCCCCGGTCCGCCAACAGGATCCTCGGTCCGCGTCCGCCTCCCCTGTTTCCATAATGTGCGGGATTACACGAGAACACCACTTCGAATTCGCAATCTCCCAAAGCCGACTTCACGGCGGGAAAAACCTTCAGGTTCTTGTCCCGACGGTCGAGCACGAACAGCCCGTCGACTGTCTGACCTTTCCGCTGCGTCCAACCGGTCCAGAACGGATTGGCCTCGGCATCCATTTCGGTTTGCTGGATGTTGCTTTCAATTGGCTTACCATTGCGAACCAGATACATCTCTTCAGCGTTTGCGGGTGCCGCCGCGAGGCACAGGCACGCAACCAGCACCGCGGCCGTGCGGATGACCAAAGTGATCGCGGTGTTGTCGGATTGAACAGTCGATTTGGAGTTGTTCATCTTCCACAGTCCTCTGGAAGCTCCGAATAGCATGGTTGAATCCTTCTCGAAGAATAGCAGCGGGATGGAACTGGTAAGAGTATACGCAGCAGGAGCTGTCGACCTCTCGGCAGCCTACCGTGCAGCCTACGCCATTGTCGACACAGGTCACTGTCTGTCAATCGTTGCGATCGGCTGGCGCCGCGATGTACCGGCTGCCCTGGCGGGCACACGATGCGTAGGTCCGACGCAGTTCTGTACCGCGTGCAACCTGCTCTGGGTGGCGCACACGTCAAGCACAAGGCCGCGCTGCCGGACCAAGCCAGAAAACCTTCCATTCTCGGGCCCAGAATCCTCCCCGATCGGGCTCAACTGACTTGGCCCGTAGTCCAGCGGTCAAATCCCCCCACCAGAGACATCAGAAGCGTGCCCGGCTGATTCCGATATTTCGGTGGTTTGGTGGGACAACCTCCACCGATCCGAGAGGGCCGTTTCCTGTGGCGGTCGTGAACACCCAGGCGCGCTCGGAGCATGCTCGAAAGCGCGTCGGCGGGGGCGACCTCCGCGCGAAACGAACAAACGCCAAGGTCAGGTCTCCGGTCGTGCATGCGCTGCGACACCGACTAGGGACGATCCTTCTTCTTATCTTGCTCGGCTCGTCGGCGCCGGACCAGGAGTCCGCCCGCGTAGTTGACAATCTCTCCCGCGGTCTTCAACTCCTTGAATAACGCGCCCGATGACAACAGGGCGAAGGAGACCTTCCAGCTCTACGATTTGAAGGCCGATCTGACGGAATCGCAGAACCTCATCGACACCGAGCCGGAGACGGCCGAACAACTTGTTCGCAAGCTGGCGGTTTCCATAGAGAAGAGCGACCAGGGGTTGGATTATCCCGAAGGCAGCGTGGTTGGCGTCGACCCGGGTCGCCGCTTCTGGGCGGAAGATCCTGCCTACCGACAACATCTCGAATTGCTGCTGAAGCGGCCGGAGTACGCGGGGCAAAAGAAACATGTGAAGAAGTGAGTCGGCGGTCAATGCGGAATGCTCCTTCCGAAGACGTCGTCTCTATCAACATGCGAACCTGCGACCGGCGGGCACCCACACGTCCAGGCCCCAGGGGAAACGTGCCTTGGGTGGGGGCGACACCTCCATTACTTCCCTGCAAACCGACGAAGGCTGCCGTCCTCGAATGCGACATATAGCGAGCCGCCGGCAGCGGACATACCGTCGTACGCAGGAACGGCCGGAAGGTCCATCATGGCTTGCTGTTTGCCGTCGGTTTTCGAGCAGGCCACCAGTTTGGCGCCCTTGCGGCCCTCATACCCACCCCAGGGGTCCTTGCGATCGACCACATCCACGGGACCGGCTGCGAACAGCATGTCACCCGCCGCTACCAGGCTGGTCACCCGGATAGGCATCTGCGTTGACCACTTCTGTGCAGTGCCGTCGACAGTCTTCGCCGCCAGCGACACACTGCCTTGTCCGGGCTCGAACGGCGCCGAGTGCCTGAAGTGAGCGAAAATCTGCACGTGGTAGATATTGTCGCTGTCGCCCACCATGGCCTGTCCATGCACGCCGTTCATCAAGAACCCTTCGCGATGATTCCAGGTCGGCTCCAGCATGCCGTCTGAAGCCATCAGCACGTTCTTGTGGTCCATGCTCGTAACAGGAGTTCCCGGCCCGCCCTTCTGCGGCGTGCTGTCCCGCACCACATGGAAGCCGCGCGGTGTGAGTTGTATCTGGCTGGTCCTCATGTAGATGTGCTCACCGTGGCTAACCAGCAGATCCGACAGCAT
>CAYYNP010000117.1:0-3212 GCA_964472545.1 uncultured Planctomycetaceae bacterium
TCGAGCTTCTCGCGGTCGTAGTCGCTATCGGTGACTTCCATCTCCTTGCGGATCTGGTCGGCCCGGCCGTCGATGGCCTTCTTCGTGCCGGCGCCGCCGACGATGATCGTGTCGTCGGCCGTGATGGTCACTTTCTTGGCGGTACCCAGATCGGAGAGCTTCACGGCGTCGAGCTTCACGCCGAGGTCCTTCAGGATCGCTTGGGCGCCGGTCAGCGTGGCAATGTCGCCGAGCATCGCCTTGCGGCGGTCGCCGTAGCCGGGAGCCTTCACGGCACAAATGTTGAGGATGCCGCGCATCTTGTTGACGACCAACGTCGCCAGGGCCTCGCCCTCGATGTCTTCGGCAATCACCAACAGCGGCCGGTTCGACTTGCTGACGGCCTCCAACAGCGGCACCATATCTTTGGCGTTGGAAATCTTCTCTTCGTGGATCAGGACCAGGCACTTCTCCAGTTCGACGGTCTGGTCTTCCTGGTTGGTGACGAAATGCGGCGAGAGATAGCCGCGGTCGAACTGCATGCCTTCGACCACGTCGACGTGCGTCTCGGCTTGCCGTCCCTCTTCGACGGTGATCACGCCGTCCTTGCCGACTTTCACGAACGCGTCGGCCAGCCACTGTCCGATCGAAGGATCGTTGTTGCCGGCGATCGTGGCGACCTGGGCGATCTCTTTCTTGTTCTTTTCATTGACCGGGTTCGACATGCGCTTGATCGACCCGACCACCGCTTCGGTCGCCTTCTGGATGCCGCGGTTCAGCGCCATCGGGTCGGCGCCGGCGGCGACCATCCGCAGGCCTTCCTTGTAGATCGCCTCGGCCAACACGGTCGCGGTGGTGGTTCCGTCACCGGCGATGTCGTTGGTTTTCGAGGCGGCTTCCTTGACCAATTGGGCACCCAGATTCTCTTCCGGGTCGTCCAGGTCGATATCCTCGGCCACGGTGACCCCGTCCTTGGTCACCTTCGGTGCCCCCCAACCTTTGTCCAACACGGCGTTTCGGCCGCGTGGGCCGAGCGTGCTGATCACGGCCCGGGCCAGTTTGCTCACACCGGCAGCCAACGGCGCTCGGGCTTCATCTTCAAAGACCATCTGCTTTGCCACAGCGGATTCCTCCTGTTGCTGGCGAAAATACGGTTTCACCCAATCTCGGCCGCTAGCAGCCGAACGACGGGCGACAGTATTCTTGTTTGGCGGACTCTTGTCTGGGTGTCTCGATCACCCCCGGGCGTACCCCAACCACATTTGGCAGCCGGCGATGTATGGCCGCCCTTTAATGCAAGCGGCGTGCCAACCGAATGTCATGGCGACGCAACATCTTTCTCGGAAATGTCTTGCGTCGATCTCCGACGACGCCGATCAAGGAGCGCTGGCAAAGGGCACCTCGCCTGCATGCCATTTTGGCAGTCGGGTAGCTGGCGGCTGCGCGTAGAGCGGCCTTCGGCCGTGGCCGGGGAGATGATGGTGATTCGGGGCTGGGGATTCGGGGCTGGGGATTCGGGGCGGGGGGCGTTGGCCAAAGGCCAACTTTCACCGTAGCCTGGGGCAACGTCCCAGGTATCCGATCCACGGCAAACGCCATATTGGCCGAAGGCCATAATCACGCTGTCGATAGCCGGTGAATATGGCCTTCGGCCAAACGGCTCCGACACGCACCGCCTTCCTGGGCGTTGCCCCAGGCTACGATGAGAACTGGCCTTCGGCCAGAAAGCACGGCAAGCACCGGCATCGAGCCCCCAGCCTGACCTCAGATCAGATCCCACGGCTTGCGGGCCTCGCGACCCAGCATCCGGTTTGCCTCCTCGTCGTCGAGGATCTGTTCCGCGCGGAGGTCCCATTTCAGCCGCCGGCCGACTTTCAAGGCGATGTTGCCCAAGTGGGCCACGATCGTCGAACGATGGCCGATCTCGACGTCGGCGGCCGGCCTTTGGCGGGTCCGAACACAGCGCAGGAAGTTCTCGACATGCGGCCCGACCGACTCCGGCCCGAACGCCTCCTGACGCTCCATCCGAAAGCGTTCCACCGCGCCACGATCGGCCGCTTTCTCACCCGGCTTCAACTCGGGGTAGATCTCGAAGCCCAGCCGATCGGCAAACAGGGCTCCGCGCGTGCCATAGAAGGCCAACCCGTTGGGCCGATCGTCGGGGCCGTTGGCCCGATAGTACCTCTTGCCGGGCGTGCGGCCGCCAAGTCCGTGGGCGTTGAGATGGCAGGCCTCGTAGCTGACGACCAGTCCGGGATACTCGTAGGTCACCTGGTGGACGTCGGGCACTTCGCCGTCGTCGTCCAGCGCAAAGCGTCCGCCGGCCGCCGAGACGGTTCGCGGGGCGTCGACGCCGAGGACCTGGTGCATGCTGTCGAAACGATGGACGCCCCAGTCGGTGATCTTCCCGCCGGCGTAGTCCCAGAAGTAGCGGTAGCTGTTCACGAACCGATTGCGGTTAAACGGCACGCGCGGCGCCGGCCCGAGATACATGTCCCAGCCGACGCCCGGCGGCACCGGCGAGTCCGGCTCCTTTCCGATCCCCTCGGGCGTGAGATTGGCGAAGTTCCATATTCGCACGTAGTGCACGTCGCCCAACTCGCCGCTTTGAATGATGCGGCGGACGCGATCGAAGTGGGGTGCCGAGCGTTGTTGGGTCCCCGTCTGAACGACGCGGCGATGACGCCGCGCGGCCTCGACTATCGCCCGGCCCTCGCGAACGTTGTGGGCCAGCGGCTTTTCCACGTAAACGTCTTTGCCCGCGCGGCAGGCCAACACGGTGGCGATGGCGTGCCAATGGTCGGGCGTGGCCACCACGACGGCGTCGAGGTGCTCTTGGTCGAGGAGCTTCCGCAAGTCGCGAAACGCCTGGCAGCGTGGGCCGAATTCCGCTTGCATGCGTAACAGCCGCTGGTCGTAAACGTCGCAAACGGCGTCGAACTGCACGCCGGGGATCTTGCGCATGTGGTCGGCCACGAGCCGCCCACGCCCGCCGCAGCCGATCAAACCCAGATGCACCCGCTCTGCTGCCCCCGGGACGCGGTCGGCCGCCGAAGCGTCGGTGGACAATGCTTGCGTTGTCAGCGCGGCCGTCGAGAGCACGGTGGTTCCGGCGGCGCCTTGGAGAAACTGGCGGCGTTTCATCGGTGCGTTCCTTAGTCGACAAGTAACCGTTGGATCGATGGGTGGCTGGGGTCGAGCGCAGCGAGCCCCAAGTTGGTTGCATCCTGGGG
>CAYYNP010000117.1:3222-27164 GCA_964472545.1 uncultured Planctomycetaceae bacterium
CCCCCCCCCCCCCGGGGGGGGCCCGGGGGCGGGCCCCCCCCCCCCCCCCCCCCCCCCCACCCCATGCATCAGTCGACGTGTTACCACCAGGCCTCCGGCGATCGGGGTCATTTCGGACAGATTTGCAGCAGCACGCTTTCGGATTCGGAACCCGGCATCGGATAGGCCGCCAGCTTGCGCAGGGCGAGCGTGCCGAGCAGGCCGTGGTGGCGGGCCTCGCCGCGTTCTTCGACCCACGACGGGCCTTTGATCACCAGCAGGCGGCCGAAGGACTTCCAGTGTGGGCGGAACCACTCGAGCAGCTTCTTCATCTTGGCGACCGCCCGAACCACCAGTGTGTCGAAGCGGTTACCGGCCAGCAGGTCTTCGGCCCGGCCGTGGAGCACGGGCACGTTCAGGCCTAATTTCGCGACGATGTCGGCCACCGCCTTGGCCTTCTTGCCCACCGATTCGCAGAGAGTCACGTCGAGGTCTTCGCGCATGATCGCCAACACCACGCCCGGCACGCCACCGCCGGTGCCCACGTCGAGGACCCTCTCGCCGGGCTCCAGGAAGCGGGCGAATACGAGGCTGTCGGTCAGGTCGCGGGCGACGAACTTGTCGAAATCGGTGTGCCGAGTGAGGTTGATCTTCCCGTTCCACTCCCACAGCGCCCGGCAATACGCCTCCAGACGGGCAATCTGCGGCGGCGGCAGTTCGAGGTCGTGCCGGGAAAGGGCTTCTGAGAGCGTGTTGGACGGGGGTGGCATGGATGGGGAGGGCATATTGAGTGGCGATTCTTGGGGATTTGGGAAAGGGCCTCGGCGGCAGGGTCATTGGAGCCGTCGCCGGGCGCACCGTCAAGCGGACGGTTGTGTCGGGGGGCCGATCGGGGATAATGGCGCTAACCGACTCAAACTGGAAACAAGGAGTGGAGAATGGGGACTGGCTCCGAGCGGCGGCAAATGCCAAACCCGGAGACGACGCTGCCGGCTCGGTGCCTGTCCCCTTTTTCCACGGGGCCTCGGTGTCTCCGCCCGAAAAAAAGGGGACAGGCACCGGCGGTAATACGAATCACCACCGCCGTACGGGTCGTCGCCGGAGCCAGTCCCCATTTTCGGGCTGCCGCACTCCCGCACTTGGCTTCCAAGAGAGACGGTAGGGCTCTTGAGTTGGAAAAGAAAAGCGGCGACCAGCCGCCACACTCCAAAAACACCCGAGAAACCTAAGGAGACACGACGATGCGTTTTGGCATGAATCTTCTGATGTGGACCGACACCCTCACCGACGACGATCTGCCGCTGGTCGATCAACTCAAGGCAATCGGGTTCGACGCGGTGGAAATCCCGGTGTTCGACAACAATCTGGATAATTACACGAAGTGGGGGAAACGGTTTGACGAGTTGGGGCTTTCGCGCAGTGGCACGGCCGTTCGCGGCGGAGAGGAGAATCCCATCAGCCCGGACGCGGCCGTGCGGCGCAAGGGCATCGATGCCAACAAGCTGACGCTCGATTGTTGTGCGGCGGCCGGCTGCGAGGTGATGGCCGGGCCGTTCCATTCGGCGTTGGGTGAGTTCAGCGGCCAGGGCCCGACCGACGACGAATGGAAGTGGGGCGTCGAGTCGATGCAGGAAGTGGCCGAGCATGCCGAGAAGGTCGGCGTCACGTTGGGCGTGGAGTATCTCAACCGCTTCGAGTGCTACTTCCTCAACACGGCGGCCGCCGGCGCCCGCTTCTGCGGCGACGTGGACCATCCCCGCTGCAAGATGATGTACGACACGTTTCATGCCCACATCGAAGAGAAGAGCGTACCCGAGGCGATCCGCTCGCTCTCGGATTGTCTGGCCCACGTTCACATCTCGGAGAATGATCGCAGCACGCCCGGGGCGGGAAACGTCCGCTGGGACGCGAACTTCGACACGCTCAAGGAGATCGGCTACGACGGGCTGATGGTCGTCGAGGCCTTCGGCTTGGCGTTGGAGAAACTCGTGCCGGCCACCAAGATCTGGCGGCGAATGTACGAGAGCGAGGTGCAGTTGGCGACCGATGCGCTGGCGTTTATGAAGGCGGAAGTGGGGAAGCGATGGGGGTAGGAGTGGGGAGTACGGAGTGGGGAGTACGGAGTGGGGGGTGGTGAGTGGTGAGTGACGGGGCGGGCAGGTGTGCCACTGCTTCGTAGAAGCAGTGCTGCCGGTAAACGTCACGGACGCCACTGCTTCTGCGAAGCAGTGGCACACTCGATTGGTGGAGTCTGCCGTCCGACAACAGGTCGTTACCAGTCGTGCTGGTAGTTTCGATGTGGTGCTGTCATGTCTAGTGGTGAAACGCCGGAGTCTTCGAGTCCGCCGGAGGGGATCTCGCTCGACGAGTTGACCGAGGCGTTTGCGCAGGCGATGGGGGCTTCGGCCGGGGCGGACGTCGAGGCGGCGGAGGACGGCGACGCGACGCAAGCAGATGCTGAGGATGTGTCGGCCGTTGAGGATGCCGGAGTGCAGGATTCGGTCGAAGAACCGGCGGCCGATGCACAAGACGATCCGTGTGAGATCTGCCCGCGCACGATCCTCGAGGCGATGTTGTTCGTGGGCAGTCGTGAGAACGAACCGCTCTCGAGCCCTCAAGCGGCCGAGTTGATGCGGGGCGTCGAGCCGGAGGAGATTCCCGGGCTGGTCGAGGAACTCAATCGCGGCTATTCGGCCAACGGTTGCCCCTACTACATCATCAGCACCGGCGCCGGCTACCGCATGGTGCTTCGCAGGGCGTTTCACTCGTTGCGGAATCGCTTCTACGGGCGGATTCGCGAAGCGCGGCTGTCGCAGGCGGCCATCGACGTGCTGGCGATCGTGGCCTATCAACAGCCGCTGTCGGGCGACGAGGTGGGCCGGCTGCGCGGCAAGCCCGGCGGCCAATTGTTGAGCCAACTGGTTCGCCGGGGATTGCTGCGCATCGAGCGTGAAGAGTCCAAGCGCCGCACGGCCCGCTATTTCACCACCGACCGTTTTCTCGAGTTGTTTGGTCTGGCCGATCTGGAAGACTTGCCGCAGAGCGAAGACCTCGATCGGCAGTGAACTCCCGGCCGGGTTGGTTGCCCGGCCGCGTTTTGCGAGCGACAATGGAGGAGTTGGCAGCGTGTTGCGTGCCCGCGGTGAGCCAGGTCAGAAACGACCGTATCCGCCCGGGAAATCGCTTGGCAATAACCCCATTTGGCTAGGCGGCCCGGCACGCTCGCGGGCCTAAGTGTTTGTCGATAAACGACTTGCGAATTCCCCCCAAAAGAAGCGCAGACTTCCGTTGCGGGCGTTGGTAGAATCAGGCTTAGTTGGCACTCGGGTCTGACGCCCGGTGTGACGGTCGGCCGAGTGAGCCGGCCTCTGGTTCGAGGCGGTACGTCACGATCGAAAACACCCGATCGAAGGACAACCACGTGAGCAGACGGGCACAACCCGCCTGAGCATCTATCGCAGCATCTCTGTCGATTTAGCCGCCATCACTCTGTCCCCTTCCTCGGTTCGGACGCCGTTTGTATGTCCGTCGCAAAATTGGTTGCCGATTTACGTTCCGCCGCTCCGTTGATCGAGCCGTCGTTGTTGGCGTGCGATTTTGCGCACGTGGCCGACGAGATTCGCCGCGTGGAAGAGGCCGGTGCACAAATCCTACACCTCGACGTGATGGACGGACATTTCGTCCCCAACCTCAGCTTCGGCCTACCGGTCGTCCGCGCGATCCGCCGAGTAACCGACCTGGTGCTCGACGTACACCTGATGATCTCCGAGCCGGGGAGCTACGTTGAGGCGTTTCGCGAGGCGGGTGCCGACCTGCTGACGTTCCACGTGGAAACGGTCGAGCAGCCGCGCGAGTTGCTCGAAGAGATCCGTTCGCTCGGCGCGGGCGCCGGAATCACGCTCAACCCGGCCACGCCGATCGGGGCACTCGACGATTGTCTCGAGCTGTGTGATCTGGTATTGGTGATGAGCGTGTTGGCGGGTTTCGGCGGCCAGCAGTTCGAGCCGGTGGCGCTCGAGAAGCTCCGCTACTTGCGCGAGTCGGCCGGCGACCGGTTGCTGCTTTCGGTCGACGGGGGCGTGAACCACGAGACGATCGGCCCCTGCGCAGCCGCCGGCGCCGATCTGTGCATCACCGGCTCGGCCCTGTTTTCAAACGACCAAAACGACACGGACCAAAACGACTACGCCCGGTTCATCGACGAGATGACCTCCTTGGCAAGATCGCAGAAAGACGTACGAGTATAGTCATGCTTCAAATCGTGCTCATTCGACCCGGATCGACCGACTACGACGAGCAACAGCGCATCCAGGGGGCGTTGGACGTGCCGATGAACGAACACGGCCGCGACGAGGTGGCCCAGGCGATCGAACAACTCGCCGCCAAAGGCATCCAGACGGTCTACGCACCGACCTGCCAGCCGGCCCAAGAGACCGGCCGCGTGGTGGCCAAGGCGCTGGGGGCAAAGCTTCGCAAGCTCGACCGGATGCAGAATCTCGACCAGGGGTTGTGGCAGGGGATGCTGGTCAGCGACGTGCGTCACAAGCAACCGAAGGTCTACCGCCGCTGGCAAGAGCAGCCCGAAAGCGTCTGCCCGCCCGAAGGCGAAACGCTGGCCGAGGCCGAAGATCGCGTGCGTGCCGCGATGACCAAGATTCTCAAGCGCCACAAAGAGGGCGTGATCGGGTTGGTCTTGCCCGAGCCGCTGGCCAGCCTGGTGCGGCATTTTGTCCAGCACGACGAGTTGTGCGATCTCTGGAACGTAGGCAACGGGCACGGGCAGTGGGAGATCCTCGAACTCGAACCGGAAGCCGTGCTCTCGCAAGGAAGCTAAGCCGATGTCCTCCAACGACTCCGATTCCAGCGGTTGGAAAAACAAGCGCCCCAAGCGGGGCGTGCCCGAGGGGCTCTGGCGGCGATGTCCGGGGTGCCAGCAGACGATCTTCCGCAAAGAAGCCGAAAAGCGGCTGGGCGTCTGTCCGGAGTGCGATTATCACTGGTACGTCTCCGCCCGGCAACGCATCGAACAGGTGCTCGACGATGGCACTTTCGAGGAATGGGACGCGGAACTCGAACCGGTCGACGTGCTGGGGTTCGTCGACAAGAAGCCGTACGCCGAACGCCTCAAAGACGAACAGGCACGCACCGGCCTGCGCGACGCGGCGGTGGTCGGCAGCGGCATGATCCGCGCCCGGCGCGTGGCCTTCGGCGTGACCGACTCGGCCTTCATCATGGGCAGCATGGGTTCGGTGATGGGCGAGAAGCTCACCCGAACCATCGAACGCGCCACCGACGAACAGCTCCCGCTGATCATCATCTCCGGCTCCGGCGGCGGCGCCCGGATGCACGAAGGCATGCTCTCGCTGATGCAGATGGCCAAAGTCTCCGCCGCATTGGCCCGGCTCGACTCGGCCGGAGGGCTGTTCATCTCCGTGTTGACAAACCCCACCATGGGCGGCGTGGCGGCCAGCTTCGCGTCGTTGGGCGACGTCGTCTTCGCCGAGCCGAAGGCCCTGATCGGTTTCGCCGGCCCACGAACCATCAAGGCCACGATCCGCATCGAGTTGCCCAAGGGCTTTCAGACCAGCGAGTTCCTGCTCGAACACGGCTTCATCGACCGCATCGTCCGCCGCGGCGATCTGAAGAGCGAGATCGCCCGGACCGTCGACTACTGCGGGAAGTAGGCCGGTCGCGTGCCGAGTTGCAGCTTGTTTTGCGGTTGGCTGGGGCAAAGCGCAGCGGTGCCCCAAGGATGCCAGCCCTTTCACAGCCCGCAAATCACTGGGGCACCGCAGCGCTTCGCCCAACTGACAAGTCAGACGCCACCGTGTTGTGGAAAGGGCGGTTTTCCCGCAATTCTCTCGCGTTTTCGCTTGAATCCCGGCAGCGAATTCTCCAGCAAAACCGGCGGCACGTGTTTGACAACCCACGCGTGAGCTAGTATAAGATACCCATCAAGTTCACATTCCCGTTCTCGAGGCAATCGGTCGGCTACGGAGGCAGCGCACAGCGTGGCAGTTCGGTGTGGCAACGGTCGTCAATGACGGCCGGTGGCTGTATCGAGTGTGTGCGAAGCCGGCCCGGATCTTTGTGTTGGCCTCATACCGAAGGCCAATCTCTCCCGGTCGCTGTTCGCGAACCCCTTTTTCCGGCGGCCGTTCCCGCGTTAGGACTTGCCGCCGGGATACCAGGGTGGTGATGCGCCCATAGCGTCGTCGGAGGCAAGAAATGAACGGGCAGATTGCGCGCGTGGAGAACGACTTCTCGACGACCGTCGGCGGAGTACGTGAATCTCGAAATGTTCTCGCCACGTTGCGGCGTTGCGCACCAGCCGTCGACTCGATCGCATGGAGGCAACCGACATGATCCGAGCAGCGAGCGGTCTGATGCTACTCGTGTTCCATTTCTTGGCCACCAACGCCGCGGCCGATATGGTGTCCGCCGAGACTGACGGCCACGTCACTCCACAGGTTGCCAACACCGAAGCGCCCTACGAAGTCACCTGGATGCGTCTATCGGGGAGATACGGCAAGACCGTCGCCGTCGACAGTTTGGGCAACATGGTCGTTTCCACCTCCGACGGAAATCGAGACTTGGCGATCTCTGAGCTCGACGCCGCTGGAAACACCGTTTGGATGCGGCAGTTCGATCTCGTAAGAACCGGATCGATCAAAGACGTGGCGCCAAGCGACCTCGGAAGCATATTCGTGGGGGGAGCTGTCCGCGTTCATCGCGACGGTAAGAAGCCCTACCGCGACGGATACGTGGCCGCGTACGACACGTCCGGGGCGAATCTCTGGACGTCTACCACGCACGGCGGTGATGCGACCACGGTCACCGGCGTAGCGCCCGACACGTTGGGTAACGTCTTTCTCACCGGGTTCACTGCGGAGCCGAATACCAACCGCGGCGGAAGCGTGCTGCTAGCCAAATATGGCGCGGCGGGCGAAGAACTCTGGACACACCACCTCGGAGGCGATGTCAAGAGCATGGGGGTCGGGGCAGCAGCGGGCCCGGACGGCAACGTCGTCATTACCGGGTGGACGTTGGGTAGCTTCGCCGGACCTCACCTAGGGGATCAAGACGTTTTCGTAAGCAAGTACGACGCCGACGGAATCCACCTCTGGTCGAAGCAGTACGGTACCGCCTCGCACGACTTGCCGGCCGGCGTCACGATCGACGACCTCGGGTACGTGTACGTCGCCGGCCAGACTTCCGGTGGGCTCGCCGGACCGGCACCGCAAGTATTTGGCATGTACGATGCTTTCGTGAGCAAGATCGCTCCCGACGGGGAAATCGTTTGGTCGCAACAGATCGGCTCGTCGATGAGCGAGTCTTGTTTCGGCGTGGCTACCGATTCACAGGGCAATGTCTTCATCACCGGAGATACGACAGGCGAATTCGGAGGCCCACGCCAGGGGCGTGTCGACGTCTTCGTGAGCAAATTCGACTCTGCCGGAAGTCCGCGGTGGACGCTCCAACTCGGCTCGCCGGCCTCCGAAAGGGCGGCCGGCATCGCCGTCGACGCCGAGGACAACGTGCTCGTTGTGGGCTACACCGACGGCAACCTCGACGGGTTCGGCTCCTCCCGGCATGCGTTCCTGGCGAAGTTGGTCGTGCCCGAGCCGTCCGCTCTGGTGTCGCTATTGAGCGGCGCCGTCGGGCTATGCGTCGTCGCGCGCGTTCGACGAGCAAGACCCCGGAACACTAACCACTAGATAGGCAACCCATTTCAACTTGAAGGAGGCATTGATGATCCGCACAGTAAGCAGCCTGACGTTGGTCGTAATCTTATTCTCCGCTGCCGACGCCCGGGCCGGTGCCTGGAGCATCGGCCCCGCCGAGCCGCGCCAAACCAAGTGCGCGTATAACTGGGCCACCGGAGAAGTGATGGTCTCGGTCAACCAGGTGATGGTCTGGAATCTCATCAGCCACGAGGGCAAGTTTACCGGCCCCGACGTTGCCCGCGTCAAGGAGGTTCTCCCCAAGGGTGGTGATTGGAACCTGGTGTCGAACTGGGCGAACACGATCGGTGAGGGCGGTTTCGGCGCCGCGTTCACCTACGAGGACGTCTATCTCGGCCGCGTCCTCGAGCCCGGCGCCGACATGCGCGAGTTCTTCTACATGGAGTCGATCGATCGGTTTGGCGGCACGAGGTATTTCGCCGAGATCCAAGCGATTCCCGAGCCCTCCGTGCTCGTCGCATTGCCAATCGCCATGGCGGGGCTGGCGGCGTTGGGGTGGAAACGCCGGAAGGCCGCCGAGTCCGTTCGACGCCGATCTTGACGTTCGTTTGCTCCGAACAACCAATCGTTCATTTCGCCGAAAGGTATGGCAGCAACATGAGCCGACTTCATCCCTCAGTACACGGGCTCACGCTTAGCCTCGCATGCGTGTTGTTTGTTCTTGTTTTCCCGGCCGCATCCCGTGCCGGTTCGTTGTCTGCCTGGGGCGACAACCGGGCCGGACAGTGCGACGTTTCCGACGGCGACGATTTCGTGGCCATCGCGGGCGGCTACTACCATGGACTCGCGCTGAGGTCGGACGGGTCGCTGGCCGTGTGGGGCGGCGACAATTGGGGCGAAACGGACATTCCGGCGGGAAATAACTTCACCGCCATCGCGTCCTACTCGTCGCACAACCTGGCACTGCGGTCCGACGGCTCGCTGGTCGCTTGGGGGTTCCCGGCGGCAGGCCAGAACGCCGTCCCGCCGGGCAACGACTTCGTGGCGATTGCCGACGGAGGTTCCCTTTCTGCCGCGCTGCGTGCCGACGGATCGTTGGCCGCATGGGGCATGACCGCGCCGCCGCCGGCGGGCAACGATTTCGTGGCCGTGGCCGCTGGCGAGTATCACGGACTGGCGTTGAAGGCCGACGGCTCGCTGACGGCTTGGGGCGCACCGTCGGTGCAAGGCGTAGAGATCGTGCCGCAGGGCAACGACTTCGTGGCGATTGCCATCGGGAGTTTCACCGGCGTGGCGCTGCGCGACGACGGGTCGGTGATCTCGTGGGGGCAGTTCGACGAGGCCCCGGCGGGAAACGACTTCGTAGAGATCGCCGCCGGTGGATCTCATGTCTTGGCCCGCCGCGGAGACGGATCCGTCGTCGGCTGGGGGAGCAACCACAACGGCCAAGGCGACATTCCCCCCGACGGCACGTTTGCGTCGATAAGCGCCGGATACCACTACAGCCTGGCGATTGTTCCGGAGCCGTCGTCGGTCTTCCTGTCGTCGGTCGCCGCCGCCGGACTCCTGGTCCTTGCCCTGCGCCGACACTCACGCAGTGTGAGGTAACAACGAAACCCAATCAACGTGTAATCCACCGGCGGCAATCCGCCAAGCACTCAACCCAACGGAGGCATTGATGATCCGCACAGTTTGCAGCCTAACCCTGTTCGCGATGTTGCTCTCTGCCGCTGAAGCCCGGGCCGGGGCCTGGAGCATTGGCCCCGCCGAGCCCCACACGGTGAAAGGCGAATACAACTGGGCCACCGGGGAACTGATGATCTCGGTCAATCAGGTAATGAACTGGACCTACGTCAGCCAGGGCCTGTTTACCGGTCCGGACGTTTCCGGCGTCAAGCAGATCCTGCCGCTGGGAGGCGATTGGAATCTCGTCTCGGCTTCTCGGAACACGATCGGAGAGGGGGGGTACGCCGGAGCCTTCACCTACACCGACGTCTATCTCGGACGCGTCGTCGAGCCCGGCACGGACGTGGACGATTTCTACCTGGAGTCGATCGATCGATTCGGCGGCCAGATATACAAAGCCGAGATTAGCGCCATTCCCGAGCCGTCCGCGCTGGCCGCATTGACGGCCGGCGCCGTGGGGTTGGCGACGTTCGCATGGAAGCGACGCAGGCGCGTTGCGACCACACGGCGATGACGCCGTATCCGGACTCTCCAAGACAATCCCATCGGCTCCCAATCTCAGCGGAGGATAAGATGAACCGATCGAGTACAACGAATCGCAAGACGGTTTTTGCGAGCACGTGTGTGTCACTCTTGCTTCTGGTCCCTGCTGACGCATCGCGAGCGGGTGCGCTGGAAGCCTGGGGCGGAAACGAATTCGGCCAGTGCGACGTGCCTGCCGATGAGAACTTTGTGGCCGCGACCGGCGGACACGACCACACGCTGGCCCTGCGAACCGACGGCTCGTTGGCCGCCTGGGGGTTGATCGACGGCCGTCCGGCAGAAGTTCCGCCCGGTTACGACTTCGTGGCCATTGCGGCCTATCTCGACCACGATCTGGCCCTGCGGGCCGACGGCACCGTGGTTGCCTGGGGGCACAGCAGCTTCGGCCAACTCAACCTTCCCGACGGCGACGACTTCGTGGCCATTGCGGTCGGCGACATTCACAGCGTGTTGCTGCGGGCCGATGGATCGATTGCCCAGGCCGGCGCGATGAACCCACCGCCGGCGGGCAACGACTTCATCGCCGTGGCCGCCGGGGAACACCACGCCCTGGCGCTGCGGGCCGACGGTTCGTTGGCCGCCTGGGGCAACAACAGCTACGGCGCCACCGACGTGCCGGCTGGAAACGACTTTGCCGCCATCGCGGCCGGCGACGCCTTCTCCGTGGCATTGCGGCAGGACGGTTCCTTGATTGCATGGGGGCACGAGGGTAACGGCCGTGGTGACGTGCCTGCCGGCAACGGCTTTGTTGCCATCGCAACGGGCCCAGGCCACGGGCTGGCCCTGCGAGCCGACGGCACACTCGCCGCGTGGGGATCGACTTCCGACGGCAAGGGCGAGATACCCTCCGGACACTTCGCGTCGATCGGCGCCGGATACCGCCACTATTTGGCCGTCGTACCGGAACCGTCGTCGATGCTGCTGGCGGCAATCGGCGCATTAGGACTCTTGATCCTCATCCAGCGCCGACGCCATGCGGCAAGAGGCAACGAAACCGAATCGACCTCTAACCGACGGGCGGCGATTCGTCCAAGAACGCGAATTATGGAGCCAACGATGATCCGCACAGCGAGCTGTTTGACTTTGTTCGTGATTCCGTCGCTCCTGCTGCCGGGCCCTGCTGCCACGTCGCGAGCGGGCACGCTGGAAGCCTGGGGCTTCAACTCCGCCGGCCAGTGCGACCTGCCCACGGATGATGACTTCGTAGCCGTGACCGGCGGACACGACCACACGCTGGCCCTGCGGGCCGACGGCTCGCTGGCGGCGTGGGGAGAGCTGAGAAACCAGCCGGCGGAGGCGCCGCCGGGCAACGACTTCGTGGCGATTGCGGCCTATCTCGACCACGATCTGGCACTGCGGGCCGACGGCACCGTGGTGGCGTGGGGCTCCAACACGTTTGGCCAGCTCGACCTTCCTGCCGGAGACGACTTCGTGGCCATTGCGGTCGGCGACATTCACAGCGTGTTGCTGCGGGCCGACGGGTCGATTGCCCAGGCCGGCAGGATGAGCCCTCCCCCACCGGCGGGCAACGACTTCGTGGCCGTGGCCGCCGGGGATTTCCACGCCCTGGCGTTGCGGGCCGACGGATCGTTGGCCGGCTGGGGCAACAACAGCTACGGCTCAGCCGACGTGCCGGAGGGCAACGACTTCACCGCGATCGCAGCCGGTGCCACCTTCTCTCTGGTGTTGCGGAAGGACGGTTCGCTCGCTGCCTGGGGACGCAACACGGACGGCCGCTGCGACGTACCTGCCGGCAACGATTTCGTCGCCATCGCGGCTGGAATGCAGAACGGCATGGCGCTGCGGGCTGACGGCACGCTGGTGGCTTGGGGTAGCAATGTGGCAGGCCAAAGCGACGTGCCGCCGGGACGTTTTGCGTCGATCGGCTCCGGATACCGACACAATCTGGCGATCGTGCCGGAACCGTCGTCGGTGATGCTGGTGGCAATCGGCGCCGTAGGACTCCTGATCCTCAGCCGGCGACGACGCCATATGACGAAGAACAACTGAACCAAATCGACCGCAGCCCAAGGGCGGCGATCTGTCCAAGAACTCGAATCCTGGAGGCATTCATGATCCGCACAACAAGCAGTCTGGCCTTGCTGGTAGTCCTACTTTCCGCCGGCGAGGCCCGAGCCGGGGGCTGGAAGATCGGTGAGGCCCCGAGCAACTACGCCAAGGCCGAGTACAACTGGGCGACCGGGGAGTTCGTTGTCTCGGTCAACGAGGTCATGTCGTGGGCGCTGATCAGCAAAGGCAAGTTCGACGGCCCGGATATCCCGGCGGTGAAGGAACTCCTGCCGCTGGCGGCCGATTGGCACCTCTCGTCGGTCAACCCGAACACGATCCATGAGGGCACCTTCGGTGCAGCCTTCTCGTACAACGACGTCTATCTCGGCCGCGTCGTCCAACCGGGGCTCGACGTGAGCGAGTTCGTCCTCGAGTCGGCTCATCAGTTCGGCAGCCCGCTACGCTACGGCGACATCAAGGTCGTGCCCGAACCTTCCTCGCTGGCTGCGTTGGCAACCGGCGCCGTGGGGCTGGCGGCGTTTGCATGGAAGCGCCGCAGGCGCGTGGTGGTGATGAGGCGATGACACCGTTCCCGTACTCTCCAAGACAATCGCGTAGGCCGCCAATCTTAGCGGAGGATATGATGAATCGATCGAGTACGATGAAACGCAAGACCGTCTTCACGAGCGTTTGCGTATCGCTCTTGCTGCTGGTCCCTCTCGCCGCATCCAACGCCGGAACGCTCGAGGCTTGGGGCCGCAATGTCCACGGACAGTGCAACGTCCCTGAAGGCGAGGAGTTCGTCGCGGCAGTCGGCGGGCACAAACACACGATTGCCATCCGGCCCGACGGCTCCTTGGCCGCCTGGGGTCTGCTCAACCATCGCCCCGTGGAAGTGCCCCAGGGCAACGACTTTGTGGCCGTCGCCGCCTACCTTGACCACGACCTGGCGCTGCGGGCCGACGGATCGGTGGTGGGCTTTGGAAACAACGTATTCGGCCAACTCGAACTTCCCGGCGGAAACGACTTCGTCGACGTGGCGGCCGGCGGCGTTCACAGCGTTCTCTTGCGGGCCGACGGTTCGATTGTCCAGGCCGGCGCGATGAACCCTCCACCGCCCGGCAACGACTTCGTTGCCATCGACGCCGGCGAGTATCACGGACTGGCACTGCGGGCCAACGGAACGGTGGCAGCTTGGGGCAACAACAGCAACGGCCAAACCGACGTGCCTGCGGGAAGCGATTTCGTCGCGATTGCCGCCGGCGGCAGTAGCTCCGCAGCGCTAAGAGCCGACGGTTCGTTGACCGTTTGGGGAAGTCTCTCGAGCGGCGTCCCGGCGGGCAACATATTCATCGCGGTCGATTTTGGAGTGACGTACGGCCTGGCACTTCGGGCGGACGGAACGTTGTCGGCTTGGGGTGCCAACATCGAGGGCCAATGCGACGTGCCACCCGGACGTTTCGCGTCGATCGGCGCCGGATACTACCATGGCCTGGCCATCGTTCCGGAGCCGTCGTCGATGCTGCTGGCGGCGATCGGTGCCGGCGGACTGCTACTCTACGCTCGAAGACGATACCGGTGGAGATAGGACAATGATGAAGAGAGCGATCACACTCGGAATCGCAGAGCACGATCCGCCCGAAAGTGCAGCCTCAACGACGGACAAAGTGAATCGATCAAGCATGCACGTGCAGATGACCATCCTGAGGGTCGTCTGTGCGTCGTCTCTGTTGCTGATTCCTCTCACCGCGTCGTACGCCGCAGCGATCTGAAGAGCGAGATTGCCCGCGCGATCGACTATTGCCGGAGGTAGCTTGCCGGACCGAGAACCGTCACACCCACTCCAGCCCGATCACTTCGCCGGGCTCGGCGTCGGGGATGATCCCGTCGGCCGCGATGCAGCGCAGATCGGGCAGATTGGGGATGGTCATTGTGTCACCAATGGGCATGGCTTCGCCGCAATGGACCTGGTAGGCGGCGACCGATTGTACGGCCCCGGCAATCTGATGAACGGTGTCGGCCGAGTATCGCATGGCCACGTTTGGCAGACCGAAGACCTGCATACCGAAAGTCCGTGCCACGCCGCGAGACTCGTTCTCCGCCAGGAGTTGGAAGTTCAGCACGTGCGGCAGCAAGTCCGCAGGCGCGGCGGCCCGCCCCAGTGCGGACCGCATCTCACTGCTGACTACACATGCCTTCAGCGACGTGGGCACAACAAGTACGGGCGTGTCGCCTTCGATGGCTGCGGCCGTGAGCTTCGCCAAATAGAGCAGACTCTGCGGCAGGTCGGGCGATACGTGGGCATCCAGCAGCATCGCGCCGCGACACGCCCGAAGGTACTTCGACAACCGCCGGTCGTCTTCCATCTCGGCCTGTGCCAAATAAGGCCGAACGTCTTCCGTTTGCCAATAGGGCCGCTTCAGCGCCATGACGAGGAACATATACTCGTGTTCGAGCTTGGCCATTCCCCCATCTTCCCCACCGACGAGGAAATTGGCCGATTCATCTTCTTCATCACTGAATTCGAGGCCGGTCCAACGGTGAAGCCGTCGCAAGACGTTCTCTTTCCGCAGCTTCGGCTCCCCGACCGTCAGCAGGACCATGCTCTGCCAAGTGCGCTTGTCCATACCTTGCTCCTCGCTGGGTGAAAGCCAGGACGTCGGCAACCGAGAGGCTGCCCACCTGGCTCGATTCAAATCGATTATCGCACGCCGCCTTTCGTGTCGCAAGCTAAACAATGGCACGGCCGCATCCACACCATCTGACGAATATCGCCGGTCTCTGAGCAAGTGCTTGAAACGGCGGGCCGGCGCAGGTACAACTGGCAGGAGTCGAAATGGGGGCTGGAACGTTCCGCCCCGGATTCCGTCGAAGGTCGCATTTCCACGAACAAGAGAACCATCCACGTTGGAGAAGGGAACACAATCATGAAGGCTGCCTTCTGGCTCGCTCGTGCTCAAGATCGAAAGAGCGTGTTGATTCTGTGTACGTCCGCCGTGGTTATGTTCGGCGCGGCCCCGGCACCGGCCGCCGAAGACGCCATCATCGCCCCCGGGGCCGAGGTCGAACTGTTGGCCGACGGCTTCAAGTTCACCGAAGGACCGGCCGCCGACGCCGAGGGGAACGTCTTCTTCACCGATCAGCCCAACGACCGCATCCTCAAATGGAGCGTCGATGGGAAGCTCTCCGCCTACATGCAACCCTGCGGACGCTCCAACGGGCTCTGCTTCGACGCGGTGGGCAACCTCTGGGCCTGCGCCGACGAGAAGAACGAACTCTGGTGCATCGACCCCGACGGCAAGCCGACCGTGGTGATCAAGAGCTTTCAAGGCAAGCTGCTGAACGCCCCGAACGACCTCTGGATCGATCCGGCCGGCGGCATCTACTTTACCGATCCGTTCTACAAGCGGTCGTATTGGAAGCGGGGCCCCAGCGAGCAGGACGTGCAGGGCGTCTATTATCTGCCGCCGGACCGCAAGAAGCTGGTCCGTGTGGTCGACGATCTGGTGCAACCCAACGGCCTGATCGGCACGCCCGACGGTAAGATCCTCTACGTGGCCGACATCGGCGGCAAGAAGACTTACGCCTTCGACGTCCGCAAAGACGGCACGCTCTCCGGCAAGCGGCTGTTCTGCGAACTGGGCTCCGACGGGATGACCATCGACGACCGCGGCAACGTCTATCTGACCGGCCGCGGCGTGACGGTCTTCGATCCGGCGGGCAAGCAGATCGAACAGATCGACGTCGCCCCCGGCTGGACCGCCAACGTCTGCTTCGGCGGCAAAGACGCCCGGACGCTGATCATCACCGCCACCAAGGGGTTGTATGGATTGCGGATGAACGTCAAGGGCGTCGGGAGTCAGTAGCGGCCGACGTTGCGAGACCGTGCCGTGTCACTTTGGCGCGTTCTTCGCCTGCGCTTCTGGGATCAGTTCCTCCAGGGCGGCGTCGATGGACTTCTCGCCGGGATGGCCGATCCACTTGTGTCGAATCACGCCCTTGTGGTCCAGGACGTAGAACGCCGGCGTTGCGGGCGAGTTCCACTTGCGGCTAATCGTACCGTCGTCGGCGAACGACCGCCAATTGAGCTTCTCCTGCTGCATGACCTTCTTGAGTTCTTCCGACGTATGAGGCACGGGGTTGACACCGACCAGCGCGAATGGCTTGTCTTTCAGGTTCGTAACGAGCGACCGCTCGTGGGGCCAGTGGGCCCGTCAGGTGAGTCAGTACTCCTGCCAGAAATAGAGCAGCACGACCTTGCCTCGATAGTCGCTCAGCGCGAATTGGCGCCCGTCCTGGTCCCGGCCTTCGATGTCGGGTGCCGGCTTGCCCGGCGACAAGTGGCGAATGTCGTACAACTCGGTCTTGGCCTTTTCCGCGACCGTGCCGGGGAAGGGGATGTTGATGACGTCGTCGAATGCGGTGGCTCGCTCGTACAAGGCTTCGACTCGCGTGACGAGCGCGGTTCGACCGGTTCCTCGTATCGCCTGAACGTATTCTTTGCCCATGATGAAGTCGTATCGCGCGATCAACTCCGGGCGATCCTTGGCCAGATCGAGCAGGCGCAGGTGATTGTGCAGCAACTGGGCCAACGCCAGACAGGCCATGCCCTGGACGTCTCTGTGCGGGTTCTTCTCCAAGGCCGCACTCAAGAACTCCTCGAATTCCTTGCGGACACCCCACCGCATCCGATCGCAAATGGGTCCGAGCCTGTCGCTCTCGATATGGTCGCGCAGCAGAAGCTTGACGATTTTGCCGGCCGAATCGCCCCGGCTGCCGGTTGGAAGCGCGTCGCGATTCATCTCCGAGGCGTGCTGTGCCAGAGAGTCCACCGAGATCACCGCCTGGATCGCCTGTCGCAGTGCCTGCAGTGCGACCGGATCAGCGGGGTTCCCGTCGGCCAGGTCCAGGAACTTCTGCGGAAACTCGTCGAGCTGTTCGACGGCCGTCTTTCGCTGTTGGTCGGTTTCTGCCCGTCGAAATGCCCCGCCGGCGACATTGTACGCCTTGAGATATTCGCGGAACTGCTGGGCAGGCGTGGCCGGAGTGTCCTGGCTCTTTTCCTCGGCGGCCACGCCGTCCGGCTCATGTGCGAACACCGGCGGCAAGTACACGGCGAATGCCGCCGCTAGAAGTAGTGAGAGTGGCTTCACGTTGTCCTCCTCGGTGCGAAGTGCTATTCGTCCGCAGTCAGTTCCCATAGCGTGACGGTGTCATCCAACCTGGCGATGACAAGCGTTTTTCCGCCGGGTGAGAACGCCACGGATTTGACGAGGCTCATCGTACCCCGGACGGTTGCCCGGAGTCGGCCTGCCTTCACGTCCCACAGCTTCACGGTTTCGTCGCCGCTGCCAGAGGCCAACAGGCTGCCGTCCGGCGAGAACGCAACACAATACACGGTTCCGTTATGGCCTTCGAGGACGGCGCGCGGCTTCGCCGCCGCCACGTCCCATAGCCTGAGGGCCCGGTCGCCGCCGGCCGATGCCAACAGTTTCCCGTCCGGGGAAAAGGCAACGTCCCAGACCTCGTCTTCATGTCCCGCCAAGATCGCTCGCTGTTTGCCCGTGGCCGCATCCCAGAGTCGTATCGTCTTGTCCCAACTTGCCGAGGCCACCGTCAGGCCGTTCGCTGCAAACGCGACGGAGGAGACGGGGGCTCGGTGTCCCTCGAGAACGGCCCGTTGGTTGCCTGTGGTCGCGTCCCAGAGCCGTACGGTGGCATCGTCGCTGCCGGTGACCACGGTTCGTCCATCGGGTGCGAAAACCACGCCCATGATCCGGCCGGTGTGGCCTTGCAGGGCGGCCAACTCGCGGCCGGTCTCCAGGTCCCACAGCTTTCCTTCCGCCCGTTTGGCATGGCCGTGCCCACCCACCGCCGCCAGTCGTGTGCGGTCGCTCGAGAACGCCACGCGATAGACATTATCGCGATGGCCCTTGAGGACCATGCGTGCTTCGCTCTCTTTCACGTCCCAGAGCCTGAGGTCCCTGAAGGCACAAACGGCCAGCATCGTGCCGTCGGGCGAGAACACGACAGGTGCCGACACGTCCTTTGCCGAAACGGTTTCCCGAACACGCAGCCGCAGTGTATTCACTTCTTCCGGCCCCTGAGCCACAGGTTGGTCGGCCGCCAACGAAGCACACACTAACTCTTTATCGTTGCGGGCGAAGACGTGGCGGTTGGCGTAGGCCGGATGAGCCCAGGTGACCGGGCCTTGCCAGTGGGTGCCGGCGGTCGCCTCGATGAGAAAGGTGCGTCCGATTTCTTCATAGCCCTCCGGCGACAGCCGCGCCAGCGTCAGCTTGCCTTGGTCGTCGAAAATGAAGACCCGTCGCCCGTCGACGGTGAAGTGCGCGCCGGCCGTTCTCATCGACCCACGTGAGCCGGAATGATGGGCCAATGCGGGCGCACGCCAGACTTCGTCGCCGCTGGCGGCATTGATGCAGCAGACGTCGGTGTCATCGACCAGGTAAAGGTGTCGCTCGTTGGGAAAGACCGCGGTGGAGAAGAGGTTGTGAGGCTCCCACCTCTCGGTTTGCCAGAGTACCGATGCCTCGGGTTTGCTAGCGTTCAGCTTCAGCATCTTCGCGCTCTTTCGCCACACGGCGTTGACGAACAAGAGGTCCTTCTGCAGGACCGGCGTGCCCACCACATTCAAGTCGTTCGCATTTCTGTACGGCACCTGCCAGTAGACCTTGCCGGTGGCCGGCTCCAACGAACTTATGGCGTCGCACGTCCAGACGATCACCTGCCGCTGCCCGCCGGCGTCGACGGCGACGGGCGCGCTATAGGCGGGGCGGTCGTCGAGCGCCTTCCACGCCACCTTGCCGGTGTCTTTCTGGAAGGCCATCACGCACGCTCCCGGATGGCCACCGGCGATCGCGATCAGCAGTTTACCTTCCACCAGCGGCGCGGCGCTGGCGCCCCAGCGAGGCAGTTGCGCGTCGTACTGCTTCACCAGGTCCTCCTTCCAGAGGGCTCGTCCGTTGGCCGCGTCGAGACAAGACAGATGGCCGCGGGCCCCCAGCGTGTAAACCTTGCCCTGATAGACGGTGGGAGCCGCCCTCGGGCCGCATTCGTATTCCATGTTCTCGTAGTCACAGGGATATGAATGCACCCAAAGAGGCTTGCCCGTCTTTTCGTCGAAGCACAGAACGCGCTCCACGTCGGGCTGGAATTGGCGGTCGGTGACGAACACACGCCCCCGCGCCACCACCGGCCCGGAGTAACCACCACCGACCCTGGCCCGCCAACGGACGTTCAGTCCGTCGCGCGGAAACGTCTGCAGGATGCCGTCCTCACTCCACACTCCGTCCCGGTTCGGCCCGCGCCACTGCGGCCAATCATCGGCCTGCGGTCCAACTGGAAACAGCAGACCCGCGGTTAAGACGCAGGCCCACGCGATCCGAGGAAATCGGATGCAGATTGCCTTCATAGCTCGCAACGCCAATTCTGCGTTCATCCCCAATTCACAACTTGCATTTCTCAATTTCCATTCTGCGTTCCCGTCCCGCCCTGCCAATCCTCGGTCTGAAACGGTGAGGTTGGTAGGCTCTCGGCCTTGGACGGTCACTAGTCAACCTGAATGTGTTCAAGCACCGCTTCTTCAAACGACTTGATAACCTTGAAGCTACTCTTGTTGGAATCCCACCAGTCGCGCCACTCGGGGATTCTCGCAACTTGCATAGCGCGGGTCGTCCCTGATTCGTCGGCCATCCAAGGCTCCGCATTCTTGTTTGACCGGCGTACAAGCCAGTACAACGCGTAGTCAATTTGGGCGCACTGAGGCGGATTGTTCTGCAGACCGATTAACAGGATCTCAAAGGACTTCTCCGTCCCCATGGTTTGCACGGCGCTCATGGCCCAGTCCACGCCGTGGCAAGCGGCTCGTTCGAGATGCGGCAGACTCTTCGGGCAGCCAATGCGCCCTAAGGCCCTGGCCGCCACATTGGCGACGGCGTGGTCTTCGGGATACTGCGGTGCCTTGGCATCCAGCAGGGAGCAAAGCGGCTTCGTAGCTTGTTCGTCGCGAGACCATCCCAGGAAGTCGATAGCCTTCACAACGACTCTCTGATCTTTGTGTTCGAGCAGCGATAGGACGCAAGGAACGGCATCGCGGTCACGCATTTTGGCCAGTGCCGCAAGGGCAGCCAATACGACCTCGGAATCGGCTGAAGTCAGTTGATCCCTCAGGTATGCCGCCGCCTTGCCGGCAGTAGCTGATCCAACGCGTTCAGGCAGCCGGGCATCAAGTGTAACGCTGAACCGTGGCGGCAAGGATCGTCGCGCGCTCGGCGACTTGCAGTTGAGTATCAGTCGGTGTTTTAGGCACCGGCTCAGCCCACACGGCGGCTCCTCTGACGTAACACTCATCCTGTCGCCGTTGTTCGGATCGGTGACGCAACGCAGCGTCACGACACGCTTGTCTTCCCATGGGGCGACCTGGTGAAGCCTCCATCCGTCCAGCGACTCTAGGATCGATGGGGCCTCCTCGCTCGTGACCTCCCAACGCGCGAACCCCTCCCCAAGCACATAGATGAGGTCCACGTTTCCCGAGAACTCCTCCTTTTCCAAGAAGGGCCCGGGGTCAGCAACTATCCCTATGGCCGCCTTGACAGCTTCTAGGGCACTCAGGCTCTTGTAGCTGCCATAACCGGAGGGCATATATCCCGCTTGGTACTTCGTCAGGAAGTAGACTCCGCTCTTGCCTTCCCTGATGACGACATCGCCAAACGGCCCCACCTTCACTCCGCTCAACGCGACCGTGTCGGTGTTTTCACCCTTCAAGACCTCGGAGACACGCACGACCGTCTTCCCGTTTGCCCTTGCCGCCGTCCCCACGACAATCGTGTCTGCCTGCTGCACGAGCTGCGCATTGGTCAGAGGCGAGACGTCGATCGCCGGAGCTCTTGAGGATGACACAAGGATGGCCGGTAGCGCGAGGATCAGTCGAACCAACGTCATGACTGTCTCCTGTGGGATTTGCAGGCACCCCTCAGGCCGGGGCGGTTGCTCACGGCGTCGGCGGAGGCTGTACGTCCTTGAGTATTGCGTTGTGCGTACCCGTGCCGCCCTGCCAATCCTCGGTCTGAAACGGCGAAGCCGGCAGGCCCTCGGCGTTGATCAAATTGGGATTGGCCACCTTGTGCCAGCCGAATTGCACCCGGGCCGGCTTGTCGACGCCGTCGGCTTCGACGACGACCGTCTCGCCATCGATCACCGCCTTGGCCACCACGAACGGGCCTTCGGCTGCGGCGATCGTAAACTCGCTCAGCGGCTTGCCGTCGCGCGACTTGAGGCCTCCGCCGACGTGGGCGAACCCCAGGCGGATCTTGTTGCCTTCGACCTTCATCGAGCGGTAGAGCGGACCCGAGTAGACCAGGTCCTTTTGGCCGTAGTCCTTGGCCAGCGCCCAAAGGGCCAGGCGATTGCCGACGTCGAGCTTGTTGCGGGGGTGGATGTCGGCGATGTTGTCGACCAGGTCGGTGGTCACGGCCATGCCGGTGCCGGGAATCTTCAGGCTGGCGACCTGGGCCTCCCACAGCGCCGGAAGCTGACCGGGCTCGTAGCGGCCGGACCACGGGGCGATCTGCACGAAGTAGAACGAAAGTCGATCGTTGCCCCAGGTCTTCCGCCAGCCTTCAATCAGGTCTTTCATCTTGTCGTAATAGGCCAGCCCGTTCTTTTGCAGCACGTTGGTTTCGCCCTGGTACCAAATGGCCCCACGCACGGCGAACGGTTGCAGCGGGTGGATCATGCCGTTGTACATCCCGCCGGACTGTTCGCCAACGACCGTCCACGGCTCGATCGGCGAGCCGCCCCAGGAGCTGTTGATCAGCCCGATCGGCACGTCGAGTTCTTCGTGCAGCTTGCGCCCGAAGTAGTAGAGCACGCCCGAGAAAGCGACCACGCTTTCCGGCGTGCAGGCTTTCCACTCCGCATTGACGTCGAAGTCCGGCGTGGGCTTTTGCACCTTCGGCACGTGCAGCAGGCGGATTTGCGGGAACTTGGCCGCGGCGATCGCCTTTTCGGCATCGATGGTCGAGCGGAGTTGCCATTCCATGTTCGATTGGCCGGAGCCGACCCAGACTTCACCGATGAGAATGTCCTCGAGTTCGATCCGGTTCTTGCCGGTAATCATCAGAGTGTGTGGCTTGCCGTCGGCGGCGATGGGCGGCAACGTCACCTTCCACCGGCCGTCTTCGCCGGCCTTGGTGAGGACCTCCTCACGTCTGTCGAGCCGCACGGAGACCGCCTCGCCCGAATCGGCCTTACCCCAGATCGGCAGCGGCGCGTCGCGCTGCAAGACCATGTGGCTGTCGATCACGGCCGGCAGCGTGACGTCGGCCTGCACCAGCGCCGGGGCAAGCATCAGCAACCATGCGGCACAAACGAACCAAACGAAACGGGACGCAAGGGCATGTCGATTCATCGGGGAGTCCTCCAGAAGGGGGCGGGGTGTGTTCACTTCAATGCACGTTGGCTGCAAAGCCCAGCCAACCCGACCCTCAAGATAAACTCTCCCGCGGCGCGATGCAAATCCGGGGCGGGTGGCTGGGGTCGAAGCACGATGGGTGGCTGGGGTCGAAGCACGAGGAACGAGTGCTGAGCCCCCAGGGAACCAGGCCAATGGCAACACGATCCTGGGGGCTCGGTGCTCGTCCCTCGCACCTCGACCCCAGCCATCCTTCATCCTTCATTCTTCATCGCTCACCTCTTCACTCCCCCATCGCTCTGACCTTCTCCGCCAGCGCCTCCGCCACCAGCGCATGCCCCTCGACGCTGAGATGCTCCTGATCGTCCGGCCGGACTTTCATTCGCCCGGCTTGCTCCGCATAGAGCGGGCCGAGGTCGAGCACGTCGATCGAACTCTCGGCGGACAACTTGCGGATATTGTCGAACGCCGCCTCGTACTGCTCGATCTCCCGACGCCCCTCGGCGTCCAAATCCGCCGGATGCGGCAGCAGATACGGGCTGAGCACCAGCAGCAGGGGCGTTTCGTGCTGCCGGCAGACTTCGGCCGCCGCCAGCACGTTTTGCCAGGTCACTTCCGGGCGTACATAGACGGCCTCGAAATCGGCTCCGCGCGTAGCAAACGCCAACACGGCCCCCTTGTACAACAGCCGATAGAAATGCGACCGGCGAAACAAGCCCCAGTGGAACGAGTTGTTCAGCAGGCCGACGTCCTCGAACTGGTTGCGAAACAGACACGGCTGGCCGCCCACCTCGATCACCACCGGCGAGGTCTCCACGTCGTCGGTGGTGAAGGTGAGGATCACCAAGTCGGGATCGTAGTCGAGGACCTTCGTCTTCAGCAGCGTGAGTTCCTGATACGTGCTGTAGCCGGGCACGCCGAAGTTGAGCACTTCGACCGGGCGGGCATCCGAGGATGTTAGTTCCTGTTGGAGCCGGCTCGCAAAGGCCTCGTTTGCCCGAACGTGCAGCCCATAGGTCACCGAGTCGCCCAGCACGGCGATTCGCCGCAGTCCCTCGGGCTTGGCCGTGGTAGTTTCATCGCCACGCAGCCCGACCGCGTTATGCCCCAGCGCCGGTAAGTCCGGCTGCAATTCCCAGCCCAGATAGAGGTCGTCGCAGAAGCGGAGCCCTTCGGCGTGGAAGGTGCCGTAATTGGTCTGTGGGGCGAACAGCCGGCAGACGATCTCGCCGACCAGGGCGATCAACGCCAAGGCGAGCAGGTTGGCCACGGCCACGTACAGAATCCGCTTGCGCAGCGGTAGTTTCTCCGCCTTTGGCCCGGCGGGGGCCTCTTCTGTTCGGTCGGATTTCCGTCGAAAACGCATCGAATTCGCTTTGCCCGTGGTCTGGCGTTCCGGTGGCCCATGGCCCTCCTCCACGATAACCTACCGATTGGGGCCACGTAAGTGGCGTGAGGAGTTGGGGGCTGGGAGTGGGGGGCGCGACGGGTGGGGGGGGGGGGGGGGGGGCCCCCCCCCGGTTGTTTGGGGCAGGGGGGGAGCGACACACCACCCCCCCCCCCCCCCAGCCACCCCCCCCCCCCCAGCACCCCCCCCCCCCCCCCCC
>CAYYNP010000118.1:0-27112 GCA_964472545.1 uncultured Planctomycetaceae bacterium
TTCGCTGAGGTGGTAGAAGTCCAAGCCGATGTGGTCGACCGTGCCGTGCAGTTCGGGTTGGTTGCGAATCGACGGGGCACCGTCCACGTTGGCGATCCGCTCGTCGTCGCTTGCCGGCACGTTCGACGAGGCCCAGGCAGCCGCGTCTTTGTGCAAGACGGCTCGCTGACGACCAAGTCGATGTGGGGCCACTTGGACGGCGCCTCGATTGAGCACGACGGCGGCAATGTGATCATCACGCAGGATCTCAGGCTGGGCGAAACGGGTACCACGTTCGACGACGCTCCGCAGTACACAATGGGAAACGACGCTGTGCTGGTTGTCAGAAACGAAGAGATCGGCTATCGGGGGGTGGCCCGCTTCGACCGGACGGGCGGATCACCGCGAATACTTGATTCGCAACCCGGTACGCTGCTATCCTACGGGTAGCCCTCGGGCCAACATGCCCGGGAAATGAAGTCTTACGTAGAATAGCGAGTTATGTGTTGAGGGGCCTTGGACCGTCATCCACTCTTGGCCTCCGACAGGAGAAGAGGGATTTGGGAGAGTTTCTAATGAAGAAGATAACCCGCAGATCGTTCATTCGCCGGTCGGCGACCGTCGCCGCGGGTGTCGGGGCCGCCGCGGCGTTGCCCGCGTCGTCGTGGGCTCAGGTTAACGGTGCGAACGATGACATTCGCGTCGCGGTCGTCGGACTCGGCGGCAGAGGGCGTGCGCATGTCGGCAAGTTCCAAGGCATGCAGGGCGTGAGAGTCGTCGCCACTTGCGATCCCGATCGCAAACGCATGGGAGAAGGCCCCGGCGACACGTACACCGACTACCGAAAACTCCTCGAAGACAAGAACATTGACGTCGTCGTCACCGCTTCCTGCAACCACTGGCACGCGCCGGTGACCGTCTGGGGCTGTGAAGCGGGAAAAGACGTTTACGTCGAAAAGCCGATTTCCCACACCTTCTGGGAAGGGCAGCAGATGATCAAGGCGGCCAGAGAGAACAATCGCATTGTTCAGTCGGGAACCCAACAGCGTTCGAATGCCGCACTCAAAGAAGCGATTCAGTGGCTGCACGAAGGTCACCTTGGCAAGATCGTTCTCTCCAGGGGGCTCTGCTATGAGCGTCGCGGAAGCCTGGGCAGGCCGTCGAAGCCGCTGGAGATCCCGGGCCACATCGACTACGATCTTTGGTGTGGCCCGGCCCCGAAGAAGCCGCTGATGCGCGGTAGACTTCATTTCGACTGGCATTGGATGTGGGACACGGGCAACGGCGATCTCGGCAATCAGGGCGCGCACCAGATCGACGTGGCCCGCATGGCCCTCGGCCATGACAAACTTCCCACGAGCGTCGTCAGCGTCGGCGGACGCTTCGGCTGGAACGACGTCGGCGAGTCGCCCAACACGCATCTTATCTTCTTCGACTACAAGCCGGTTCCGCTGTTGTTCGAGGTCACGCAAATGCCGAACGGCGATTACAAGGGGGCCAAATGCGGCAACGTGGTGCATTGCGAGGGCGGCTATTACGTCTGTGGTGAATGGGGTGGGGGACAGGCCTTCGACAACCACGGCCAGCGCGTCAAGGATTTCGGCGGCGGCGGGTGGGGAAATGTTCATCAGGAGAACTTCATCAAGGCCGTACGAAGTCGCAATCCGGAAGACTTGAACGCGGAAATCGAAGTCGGCCACACCTCGGCCGCGCTCTGTCACATGGGCACGATCTCACATTGGCTCGGCAAGCAAGCCGCGCCGGGCGAGATCAAAGAAGAGATGAAGGAGTATCCGGAAATGACCGACGCCTTCGAGCGGTTCCAGGGGCATCTCGAAGCCAACGACGTCGACATTACCGAAGAGAACGCCACGCTCGGGCCGTGTCTGGGGTTTGATCCCGAGCATGAGCGATTCACCGGCCCGCTCGCCGCCGAGGCGAATAGGCTCATGACGAAGAAGTACCGCAAGGGCTTCGTCGTCGCGGACGCGGAAACCTTGGACAAAGACGACGACGAAAGGATTTAGGTGAAATGAGCGACAAACTGTTTCAACTGGCCGTGCTCACGCTCCTCGTGACATGGCCGGTCCTGTCCGCCATCGGCCAAGAGAAGGCAGATGATGACGGGTTCGTATCCATTTTCGACGGCAAGACGCTAGCGGGATGGGAGGCCATGCCCGCGGAAACCGCGGCCGCGTGGACGGTCAAGGACGGCATGATCGTCGGCGACGGCGACGAGGGCCGCGGCTACATCGCCTTCGAGAAGCGAGACATCGCCGACCTGGAACTGAAGCTCAGCTACCGTTTTCCCGGCAAAGGGAACAGCGGGATCAGCATCCGGGCGCGCAAGGACCCGACCGGTCGTCGAGATTTCCAGAGCTACCACGCCGACCTGGGACACGTCGGTATCGGAGAAAACGTCCTGGGGGCCTGGGATTTCCATACGCCCGGCCGCAAGGAACACGGCTGCTCTCGCGGCAATCGGCTGGTCATCGACGAGAACGACGAACCGACCGTGTCGAAGATCGAAGGCGCCGTCACCCTGGACGACGTCAACCAAGGCGGCTGGAACACGGTTCACGTCATCGTCAAGAGGAACAACTTCAAGTTCTTCATCAACGGCAAGCCGGCCTCGGAGTTTACGGAACATCTGCCCATGGAGAGACGCCTCGATAGAGGCATGATCCAGTTACAGTTGCACGACCCCGGCATGATCGTGCATTTCAAAGATATTCGCTTGAAGATCTTGAAATGAGATGGTGCAGTCTCAGATCAAGTTGGAAGTATGCGTCGCCTCCGTCGACGGCGCGTTGGCGGCTGAGGCAGGCGGTGCAGATCGCCTCGAGCTCAACATGGCATTGGAACTGGGTGGCTTGACGCCGTCTGCCGGACTGCTCCGAGAAGTCAAGCAGGCCGTTCAAATACCCGTGATCGCAATGATCCGGCCGAGGGCAGGTGGTTTCCGCTACTCCCGGGTTGAATCTCTGCTCATGATGCGAGATGCGGAGATGTGCCTCGGCCTGGGCGCCGATGGTCTTGCGGCAGGAGCCTTGCTTGCAGACGGAACGTTGGACGGCGGGTTCTGGAACGAGTTCGCTCAGACGGCGCGAGGCCGAGACGTCGTCTTCCACCGAGCATTTGACGTGATCCCACGGCAAGAAGAGGCGCTGATGCAACTTGTCGATCTCGAAACAACGCGAGTGCTGACTTCCGGCGGCCGCGAAACTGCAACGGAAGGCCGCGATCAGATCGCCCGGCTGAGGAAAATCGCTGGAAGCCGTATCGAGGTTCTTCCAGGTGGCGGCATAACTCCGGAAAACGTTACGGACCTGGTCCGCGCGATTGGTTGCGACCAAGTACACGGGTCCTTTCGCGAACTATGCTACGATCCGGCTGGATGTGTGGCCAACGGGAGTTATCCCCGCACAAGCCAGAACCGCGTTGCAGAGGCGCGAGCCGCCCTCGACGTTGCGTAGGGGCAAACAGAGCACATCTGCGTACACCGTTCGCGATGCGCGTCGAGAATCGACCCATTTCTCGGACTCCGCCGAGCACGTGAATCACGTCCTCTCACGACACCCGCGACCGCCCTCGACTGCCGTCTTCCTCGGACGCCTGATCTGCGGCCACCGACAACCGATCCGTTGATTGTCGAGACAGGGAGGGCGAGACAGGGAGGACGTTCTTCTCTTTCAGCGACAGGCTCGTGCAGTAGTTCTCATCTTAAAACGATTCAACGCATCGACAACCTCCGGGCGAATCACTAGCGACGGGCGAACGGCGCGTAACCGAGCCATGGCTTCGTCGGCGGACGACACGGCGCCGCTTGCCATGAGATAAGCCCCCACTACCGCCGCACTCCGCGAGTAGCCGATCTTGCAGTGTATATAGACCGTTCCGCGGCTTGTGTTTTCGGACAAGAAAGCGATGCACCGGTCGAGTTGCTCAGGCGTTGGGGCCGTAAGATCCAGGATCGGGACGTTCAAGTAACGGGTCGTCAAGAACGGTGTTGCTTCAGAGAACTCCGCGGTCAAGTCCAGCACGGCGGTCACGCCCTTGTCTATGGCTTCGGCCGCTTCAAGGTCGGAGAGCTTTCGGCCAATCCAGACGTGCCGTGTGACTTCATCCCATGCCCGGCATTGCCGCCGGTAATACCGCAGCGACAAGTTCTGGCCGATCAGCAACGGTGCAAGCAAGAGCCGCGTGCTCAGTGTCAATCGCCCTTCGGCTTTGCGGTAGATCCCCGGGCCAGAGCCGAAGTAGGCGGCGGCCGCAAGCAGGCAAGCCGCGGCCGGCCAAAGCAAGACGCCGCCGAACGGCCACAGCCACGCGGCGACGAGGCTCGCCGCAACCGCCGCCAGCAAGTAGTACGAACCGATGCGCCGATTCGGCGTCACCCGGTGGCGGTGCGAAACTGCCGGGACGGCATAGAAGCAGACGGCGGCCAGGAGAAAGCCGCCTACGACGTCCACCACGTGATGCTGGTAGGTAAGCAACGTCGACAAGCCGACCAGGCTGAACCACGCGTGCGTTGCCACGTTCCACGGTCCGCGCGTATGGCGGGCATACGTCTCGGCCAGAATCGCCCGCAGGGCGATGTGCAGCGACGGACACAGGTTGTACGGCAGATCCATGCTGAAGAACCAGCCGAAGAGCGTGCCGATCCAGCCTTCCAGCGGCGGGCGCTCGAAGCCCAACTTCAACGGCATCGCCAGAAAGCAGGCACCCGCCGCCAAGATGGCCAAGGCAACGCGGCGGCAGAACGTTGCCAGCTCGCGGTCGTCGCGAGACAGGAACGGCGCCGCCACGAAGAACAGATCGATCGACATATAGGGGATGATCATCAGCGGCACGAAGGGGATCCATCGCTCCCACTCGAAGTACCACGTGCCGACGTCCGTGCGTTGCGAGGTCAGCCAATTCGTGCTGCTGTAGACTACCAGGAAGAGCAACGACAGCAACGCAGAGGCGGCACCCGCCCGGAGCATCAGTCGGCGGCGCGGCGTGCCAACGACACCGTGAAGATTCCCCACGTATCGATCTCCTCTGCAATCTTCTCGAAACCCGCCTCGCGGACCAGGTCGTCCATCTCCTCTTGCGTCCGGCGGCGCATGATCCAGGGGCGGCCTTCTCGGTTGTTGAGCACCCGGGCGATCATCTCGACCTGCGGGTGCCAGGGCTGACCGGTGTAGACAAGGTATCCCTCGGGCTCTACGGCGCGTGCCAGACCTCGCAGCGAACGCCGCACCGGCCCGTTGTCGGGGAAAAGCTCGTACAGTCCCGAAACCACGGCCACATTGGGCGCGGGCCGGATCGCAGCCAGCGAATCCTCGTCGAAGGCGTCGCCAAGTTGGAAGGTCACGTTGTCCAGACCCGCCGCTGCCGCGAGTTCGCGGCCGGCATCGAGATTGGCCTGCACGTTGTCGCGGAGCAGGGCCGAGAAGTCGTCGCCCGCCAGGCGGCCGAGCGTTTCGAGAATGTAACGGCCTGGCCCGGCGGCGACGTCCACCAACCGCACCGGCTGCCCCTTTGCTCGAACGCGGTCGATTGCTTCTCGTAACAACTTCTCCAGGTTCGCACGTCGTTGGCGGATACCGAGCCAGCCCAGACTATTGAGATACGACCGATCGATCCACTTGCCCAACAGCAGCGCCCCCTGCGGCCGGTTCTCGTAGACGTAATCGAGCGTCCGGCCGGAGTCGAAACCGGTCTGCCAACCGAGACTCACACCGCGGCTGAGCCGGCCCAGCGTCTGCATTGCCAGACGCTGCAGCCGCAGATAGAGTCGGCTCGGCGAGTGCCAGGGCAACGGCTCCATAAGCCGGTCGTATTCGTTACGCGTATAGCCGTGGCGATCGGCGTCCAGCAGCGGAGGCCGGGGCCCGTCGCGATCGAACGCTTCGAGGATGAACTGCCGGGCTTCGTCGATCACCAAATCACGGTCCTTTTCGTGCAGCAGGTCATGGTACATCCCGGGGAAGACCTTCATGCGCTTGATGGGTGCGCCGAGCCGTTCGAAGAACTTTCGTTGAGGCCCCAGCTTGACGACCCAATCCGATCCCGCGGCCAGCAGCAGAGTCGGCACACGGATCGCCCCGGCGTCGTCCATCAGCCGCGCGGCCGTGTCGTGCAAGTCGACCAGCACGTTGGCGGCGATTGACCGAGCAATCAACGAGTCCTCCTCGTAGCGCCGGGCCTGCTGCGGGTCATGAGTGAGCATCTTGGCCTTGACGTAGCTCTTGATGAACGTCTTGCGGCCCTTGCGCATCTTCAACAAGAGCCGCAGGCCGGGGAGGGCAAACGGCACGTAGAGCTTGATCTCCAGGGCGGGGGCGGCCAGGATCATGGCCCGAATCCGCGGTGCGTAGTCGTGAACCCAAGTCGCCACGCTCACCGCACCCACGCTTTGCGCCAGCACGACCATCTCTTCCGGACGCTTGCCGAAGGTCTGCGAAATATGGCGGATGAAGCAGTCCACGTCCTTCACCATCGTGGCGAAACCGGGGGCGTAGCCGCGCTCGCCGGAGGTGCGACCATGCCCACGGGCGTCCCACGCAAAGACGGCCACGTCTCGCAGGTCGAGGGCCTCCACGATGTCCTGAATCCGGCCGGAATGTTCGTGGCCGCGATGGAAGATCACCAGCGACTTTTCGGTCGGTGTCTCGGGTAGCCAGACCCGATAGAACAGTTCGGTGCCGTCGTCAAGCGTCATCGTGTGCTCGGAAGCCACGAAACTGGCGTCGGCATCCGTCGGCAAGGCTTGCGATTCGTTCACGAAAGGGCTCCTTGTTTCTCTTCCGGGCTTCTAATCCAGGCGAAACCGCCGGCGAAACATAACACGTACCCATTTCAGACCGTGGGACCATCGCACCACGCGAAAACAGCGAGGCTACGCAGAATAGGCTATCGTCTCCGGCGAGAATCCTGCCGTGTCCACGAAATCACCCCTCCCGTATCCATGACGCCCGGGTCTTCCTAAAGCCGTGTTGCTCCGCCGCGGATGGCGGCCGAAAAGCCTACCGTAGGTATAGACCGCAACGTCGTTGATTTCCAGCGCAAAAACCGGGAAGAGCCTCACGGGAAGTCGACGTTTCCTTGCTTCACCCCGGCGTTGAAGTTCTCGTGACGCTTCATCCGGCCACCGCCCCCAACGGGGCTCCGGCCCGACGATCACCCTGTTCTCGGCTTGTTGGGCAGTTGGGTGGGCCTGAGCTTGGGATGAGGTTGGTGTCCGGTCATGAGTCTTGTCGCTCCAGGAAGGCCTTCAGGCTTTCCTGGACAAGATAGCGCCACCCCGCCTCGCAGCCTTCGCGGCGGACGTTCGGATCGTCCTGCGTAGTGAGCAGGGTCTCGTGCCCCTGGTGAGTAAGCGTCAGTCTCGTGCCGTCGGGTGTTTCCGAAAGTTCCCACGTGACCGTTGAGTCTCCGGGGTAACCTCCATATCGCCAGCCGTAAACGATTCTCCTTTCCGGCACGACCTCGGTCACTTTCCATTGGTGCGGGTAAACCTGGCCTTCGTTCTGTACGTCGAACTCCGTTTCGAAGCCGACCACAGTTCAAAGTCGGTCATCGGTTCAAAGAACCACTGCCGCATTTGGTCCTTGTCGGTAATGGCCTTCCAAACTACGGCAATGGGAGCGCCGTAGGTTTGTTCCACGACAATTCGGTCTGCGATCATGGGCATGGGTCTCCTTCGCAATCTGACTTGTTTGCAGGAAGATCTCGTGCATCACCTGTAGATCGTAAGCTTGCGGCGTGTGCTAGGTCGCGGTGTTCTTTGGGCCAACCACAACAACGCGTCGCCCCTTAGGAGTCTGAATGTCTGAGACTTCGACCGCCGGAAGATCCATGCCCAGTACTAACACACCGTGAGTAATCCCGCTGAGGTCCATGTATCTGTCCAATTGGTCAAGTCCGGCACGGAGTAGTGATTGGGAGCATCTTCGCTTCAATTCGATGAGTAGCCGCTCGTCGTCGCGTTGCAGCAGGATGTCTGCCCGTTCGTGACCGCGTGCCGCAAGTTGATATTCAGGTGTGGCTGACGAATGGGGTTCGATCGATTCAAGGAACCCTGAAATCGCACCAAGAAGCTCTGCTTCGCGCATCTGGGAGCCATCGTGCGTCGGTCTTTGTTCTTGCATGAATTGGGCAATGATCTGCCCTGCGAACAATGGTAGGTCTCTCCTATGTGTCTTGAGAAGTTCTGAGAGACGTTCACTTTCGGCGTCTGCAGCCGCCTTCGAGCGATCGTGGGCAAGTTTCTCAATAATCTTGTCTAGCAGCAGGCTGGCGAAGGCGCAAACGGATACGATAGCGAGGAATGCTTCGCTTGAATCGAAGTCCTGCTTGTGATCGTGAGTTGACGGATTTCGCCATTCCGTACGGTAGTTTGTCAGTTGCGAAAGAACGCGATTGCGAAACACGCCATTATCGGTCAGGTACTCTTCGATCTGACTAGGCGTCTTCCTTTCAGGTCTTTTCTGTACCAAGACGCGATAGGCCTCTTTGAGACTCCCCTCGAATGCCTGATTCGTGCGGTAGATGGCATCCGTAAATGCTGTTTCGTCGGACGTATCCTGCCCGCGTCGCAAATGAGCAGCGGCAGTCTCAATGTGAAGCAAGACGGCCTTCAGACCGGCTGTGTGGTCGCCGTCTTCAGTTTCGTCGATCTTCTCGCGGATGATCGCGATGAGGTCCATAGAATCTTAGCGGCCAAACTTGTCTATAGGAAGATCTCGTACAACACGCGTAGTGCGCATGCTTGCCGTCAAACGCGCAGCCCGCCAATCGTCGCAAGTCGCATTGTAGCCGCGGGTTGCTCTATTGTCACGCCTTCTCCGGTGCGGAGTCTGCCTGGATTCTCCGGCAAGCCCTGATCCGCCGGAAACGTGGCAGCTCACTTGAGTCCCGAAGGGACGGTAGCTAATAGCCAGGGGCGTTAGCCCCTGGAAATGGGGCTTTGTCGAAACGGTTGGTCCTTCCGGGTCCCAGGGCTAACGCCCTTGTTGTACTACACATCTCCGATTGCGACGACGCCTTCCAGACCGTGGTGACATTGCCGGCAACAGGGCCATTTATGGCCCTTCCCGCCGCAGGCGGTTTTAGGCCCGGCGTTTACGCCGGGTTGGGTGGTGAAACAGACTTCTCTCTCGCTTCTCGAGTTTGTTGAGCCCCGTTCACGGGGGGGGTTCTCGCTGCTTGCGGCTTCAGCCGTATCTGCGTACGGCGTGACAGGCTCTCTTGGCGGCTAAAGCTCGTGAACCCGTGCTAAAGCACGGGCCTAATACCGCTTCGCGGAAAGGGCCATGAATGGCCCTGTTGCGGGCAACGTCGCCATGCACCAAACGGTATCGTCGCACGCGGAGATGTGTAGAACAACGAGGGCGGAAGCCGGGTGCCGCTGCTAGCTTGTCTAGCAGTGTATAGCCCCCGTATCTCCAACTTCGGCAAACACTGCTGGGCAAGCCAGCAGTGGCACCCAACTCGGCCACAGCCCGCTAATCACTGGGGCACCGCTGCGCTTTGCCCCAGCCACCCATAAGGTAGGCCACGCACAACGTAAGCTGCAACGCGCTACTAGCCGTATCTTCCAACGTCGAACGACCAACCGTCGCGGTACGGAGTATGCAGATACTCGTTGGCCTTGTCGTTGTTGGTAAACCGCAGGTTCTCCGCGTCGAACTCCAACTTCTCGCCGGGCACGCGCTGGGCGGCGACGCCGAGCAGGACCATTTCGGTGAGTTGGCCGCCGTAGTCGGCGAAGTTGGAACTCGCCGGGACGCCGTCCTTGCACGAGCGGAGCCAGTCGCCCGTGTGGCCGCCTTGGACCCGGGGGATGGTCTGCTTGGGTTGCTCGAACGCCGTCCAGCGGACCTCGGGAATGACCCTGGCGCCGCCGGCGCCGTGGGAGCTGTGCAGGACGGTCTCCTTCTCGCCGTAGATGATCGCCCCGCTTTCAGGCACCCCTCTGCCTTCCTCGAGCATGCTCGGCCTGGGCGTCTTGAAGTGCCCGTCGCGCCAGATCAGCTTCATCGGACAGAGTTGGCCGCCCCCCAGCATGCTCTCGGGGATCGTGCCGTGCTTTTCCTTGATCGCGGCCAGGGCCTTCGCGTACGATGTCTTGGTCCGCTGCGGGAACTCGAACGTGACCGTGGCCGAGATCGGGAAGACGTCGTCCTTCAGCCCGGGCTTGAAGTGTTCGACCTCGGCAGTGACGCTCGACGGATTCAGCAGGTCGAGACCCCAGCAGGCGGGATCCAGGATGTGGCAGCCCATGTCGCCGAGCGACCCGGTGCCGTAGTCCAACCAGCCGCGCCATTTCAGGGGCACATAGGCCGTGTGATACTTGCGTTGCTTGGCCGGGCCCAGCCACAGGTCCCAGTCCAAGGTATCCGGCACGGGCGGAAACTCCGTGGGCAGTTCTTTGACCGCGAAGTTGGACCAGGGCCGGTTCCCGATCGGGCGATCGGTCCAGGCGTGGACTTCCTTCACGTCGCCGATCGAGCCGGACTGGATCCACTCGCGGACCTGGCGGATCTGCTCCGAGGAATGGCCCTGGTTGCCCATTTGGGTCATGATCTTCGGGTGCTGCCGGGCGTACTCGGTGATCCGCCGCGCCTCGACCACCGTGTGGGTCAGCGGCTTCTGGCAGAAGACGTGTTTGCCCAACTCCATGGCGGCCATGGTGATCACCGCGTGGGTGTGGTCGGGCGTGGCGATGATGACCGCGTCGATGTCCTTCCGCTCGTCGAGCATGACCCGGTAATCGGTGTACTCGGCGGCGTCCGGGTAGGCCTTGAACGCCCGGGCGGCGTATTGCTTGTCGACGTCGCACAACGCCACGATGTTCTCGCTGCGGCAGGCGTTGACGTTGCCCATCCCCATTCCGCCCACGCCGACACCGGCGATGTTGAGCTTTTCGCTGGGCGATTGTTGGCCGCGGGCTCTGACGGCGCAGGCGGGCACAATCGTCAGCACGGCCGCGCCCTTTGCCCCGGTCGCCAGGAACTTCCGGCGGGTGAGGCTTCTCGAACGGCCCGTCTGTCGTGATTTCCGATTCGTCTTCATCGTATTCCCTTTCTTTTCAGTTCTTGTCAACGCCGTAGCAATAGAGTTTGTCGAAGTGACGCAGGTACAGTCTACCCCCGGCGACGACGGGGTGGGCCCAACTGGGGCCCATGGTCCGCTCGTGCTCTTTGGTCCATTCGGACTGATCCGCAAACCCTTCGGCGAAGAAGTGGCCTTTGATCTTGAATCCCTTGGGCGAGCATTCGCAGAGGAACATCTCGCCGGCCTCTTCGGCGAACATGTAGAACATGCCGTCGGCCCAGCAGGTCGAGCCTTTCGGGATCGTCTGGGCGTCTCTGTCCAGGTCGTTGGTGTCCCACACGGTTTCGCCCGTCTTGAAATCGAGGCAGACGAAGCCGCGTTTGTTATTACCGTAGAGATGGCCTTCGTGCAGAATCATCCCGCCGTGATGGCAGTCGGCGTCATGGGTTTCCCATGCTTTCGTGGCGGTGACCTGTTGGCCGTTGGCCGTCATTTTGAGGCAGATGCCGCCCTTGCCGTAGCCACATGCCCAGAAGACGAGGCCGTCGGAGTAGATCGGCGTATTGCAGTTGGCCATGTTATCTTTGGCGAATTCATATCTCCAGAGTTCCTTGCCCGTTTCGGCGTGAACGCCCATCAGCCCGACGCGGCTGCCGTTGACGAGCATCGGCACACCGTCGACGTCGGCGAGAATGGTCGAACCGTATTGGCTTTGCCCGTTGGGAGGCGATTTCCAGAGCGTACGGCCCGTCATCTTGTCCAACGCCACCATGAACGTCTTCTCGCCGCCGGTGCAGTAGATGGCTTTGTTTTCATCGATCAGGACCGATTCGGCGTAGCCCCAGCCGTGGCCGACGACGCCGCTATCGAATTCTTCTTCCTCAACGTGGCGCGTCCAGATGCGCTGAAGCGTGTCTTTCTTCAGACACATGATCTCGCCCAAACCGGTAACGGTATAGAGGCGGTCTTCTTCGATCGTGATGCTGGCACGCACGCCTTTGTAGGAGAGGTTTTCGTGGCGGCCGTCGGGATGGATCTTCTCGTAGTATGCGTTAGCAACGTCTTTGCATTGCTTCACTTCGCCCGTAGTTTGGTCGATCGTGGTAACGTAATAACCCTGGCCCTGGATCTGCCAGATGTGCCTGGGCGGTTCTTCATACTCGATCGTCTCGTCCGCATGCGGTTTGCGGCCGGTGATATAGACGAGGCCGCCGTCGAGCGTGACGCTCGAATAGCCGTTACCGATGCCTTCGACCTCCCAGAGTTTCTTCGGGCCACCTTCCGGCCAACTCTCGAGCAGACCCGTATCGGTCGATTTGCCGTCGCGGTTCGGACCGTGGAATTGTCTCCAATTGGGCTCGGCGGCCGGCGACGTACCGGCGATCAGGACAGCAAACACAACGGCCGGCAACGGCAACAACAGACGCACTGACTTCATCATATGAACCTCGCAAGAACGACATGAGTGCTAAACAGGCACCGGAAACCATTGGTGTGCGATAACATTGTACTCGAACCGGAGTCCGGTGTCTCCAGCGGCCGCGATGACGATCACCAAGGCGATTTGCCCGGAGTCGAGACGACAAAGGAAGTCAGAGCGCAGAGGGCGATAACACCTGAGCGAGCGACCACTGGCACCGGCCACTGCGAACGACAGTTGCGAGGAGGAAGAACCTCCGGAACGAATGGGCATCGCCAGTGACGCCGGTCCCCGACGGTGCCAAAGCCGATGGCTGCGCGCCGCAGCGTACCTGCCGTCGAATAGGGAACCGCGTCGGCAAACGCTCCCCGGTCTTCCTTTCGCTGACGCTGGGCAGGACCCCCAGCTACAGAGTGGAATCCAGCGATCGCGATCGTCGATTCCCAGAGCCGTCCGGACATTCGGCCAGCGATGATGCGATTTGTCCGGCGACTTCGGCTACCGCCGGAGTCGGGGGATTGCGGATTCCCCCGTTTGTGTCTATGATCGTCCGTATCGGACCGGAAAATCGACCGGCGGGGCGCGGCAAGATCGGGCCGATTCCGGCGAATCAACAGACGGATCCGCAACATGAACGTCTCAGTCATTATCGCACATCAGAACCCCGGCAGCTTCTGCCACGCCATTGCGGCCGCGGCCATCGAGCAACTCAATGTTCTCGGCCACGAGGTCGTCTACCACGATCTGTATCAGGAGCAGTTCGATCCCCTGCTGCAACACCACGAGATCACCAACCCGGAGGACCTCGACCCGATCGTCCGGCAGCACGTCGACGAGGTCGTGGCGGCCGATGGGTACGTGGTGATTCATCCGAACTGGTGGGGCCAGCCGCCGGCCATCCTGCGTGGATGGCAAGACCGCGTATTGCGGGTGGGCTTCTGCTACAAGTTCGGGCCCGAGGGGGTGATCGGCCTGCTGGGCGGAAAACGGGCGCTGGTGTTGACGACCTCGAACACCCCCCGCGACGACGAAATGCGGCTCTACGGCGATCCGCTGGAAAACCTCTGGAAGAACTGCGTCTTCGGCTTCTGTGGGGTGACGGATTTCAAGCGGCAGAACTTCGAGTCGGTGATTCTCAGTACGCTCGAGCAGCGGCAGGGGTGGTTGGAGGACGTGCGGAAGATTGTTGGGGAGAGGTTTGGGGAGTAGATGGTGGGCAGTAGATAGTAGATAGTATGCAGTAGGTAGTAGATAGTAGACAGTCGGGTTTGTGACGCTGGTGGAAGCCCGAGTGACGAAACGACTCAAGAAACGTCTTCCACACGACAGGAAAGCGAGGCTCTCAACTTACTGCCTACTATCTACTGCCTACTGCCTACCACCTACTGCCTACTGCCTACTGCATACTATCTACTGCCTACTGCCCACTATCTACTGCCCCACGACTCGGAACAAGATCATGATCGCCGGGCCAACCAGACAACCGCCTCACGAAACGAGCCGACTGCCGTTTGCCCATCTGAATCTTCGCCGCAATCCGTTCGGTGAGATTCCGCTGGGCGATCGCGCGGCGCTGGCGGTGGTCGACGTCGAAGAGCACGTTCGGCGACTGCGGCAAGGTGGCTACGCGGTGGTCTTCCTCGGCGACAAGGGCCGCGGCAAGACGACTCACCTGCTGGCGATCCGGCAACGCTTCCCCCGGGCGGCGTACGTACACGTCGGTGAAGGCGAGCAGCCGCGGATCCCGCGCGGCAACCCGTTGCTGATCGACGAAGTCCAACGCCTGACGCGCCGCCGGCGCCGCCGGGTGTTTCGCCGCGGCGTTTCGCTGGTCTTGGGGAGTCACGAAGACGTTAGCGGGGAGTTGCGCGATGCGGGTTTCGAGGTGCAATCGGTTGAAGCCGGGGCTATGCTCGACGCAGAAAGGCTGCGCGACATGCTCAACCGCCGCATCGTTGCCGCCCGCCGCTACGCGGCGCGCGTGCCACGGGTGAGCGACGCAACCGCCCGGGCGATGCTCGACCGCTTCGGCGACGACGTGCGGGCGATCGAGTGGCATCTGTACGAACGTTTCCAGGATCTATCGGATATACGCGATGTCTAAGTGCGATTTGCAGATCGTCTTCGATCGAAACGACCGCCAATACCGCGGCGGCGACGAAGTCAGCGGCACGGTCCACGTGCAAGTCAACCGCGACGTGCAGTGCGACGGCCTGAAGGTCGAACACTTCTGGCAAACCCACGGACGCGGCAACCGGGCCCGCGGCAAGGAGCAGTCGACCGTGCTCTATCGTGGACCGTGGCAGGCCGGCGAGACGGCGAGCTACCCGTTCCGTTTCACCGCGCCGAACGGCCCGCCGACCTATCGCGGCCGCTACCTGAACATCGACCACTACGTCCGCGCTCGGGTCGACGTCCCCTGGGCGATTGACCCGAAATGCCAGGAAGAATACGTCCTGTTGCCGAGCGGCCGGCCGTACGGAAACCGGCCAACTTCGCCTGGGCAAGCCAAGCGCGGTCTGCTGAACCTCGGCGCGCCGGCCGGATGTGCGATGGTGGGGATCGGCGTCTTCCTGCTGATCCCGTTTGGCCTGATATTGATCCCGTTGGGGTGCGTGCTGCTGTTCTTCTCCATGCGGAAGATCCTGGCGGAGAAGAAGATCGGCAAGGTGGCGCTGCGACTGGGGTCGACGCACGCTGCGCCCGGCGGAAGCGTGCCCTTGCGGTTGGTCTTTACGCCGCGAACGTCACCACGGCTCAACGGCGTGACGGTGCAACTGACGGGCATGGAGCGCTGCGTTTCGGGCAGCGGTACGAATCGCTCGACGCACACGCACAAGTTCTACAACCGCACGATCGCCCTGGCCGGCGGACGCGACCTGACGGCGTTGCACCGCACCGAGATCAACGGCACAGTGCAGATCCCCGAAATCCACGCCTACAGCTTTCGGGCCAGCGACAACGAAGTGCTATGGACCGTCGACGTGCGGATCGACATCCCGCTCTGGCCCGACTGGACCGAAAAGTGCGTGTTGACGGTCCGGCCTACACCCGCACCGACAACGGCAGCGGCGCCAAGCGCCGAGGGTTCGGCTGCCGCGATGCCGCTTGACGACGAGTGGGTCGAACTGGCCACCGACGGCGAGACCGAGTACTTCCCGGAGGAGACCGACACGGCCGTGGCCCCGCTCGATCTCGAGGCGGCGTTTGCCGAGCCACACGAGACTGAGCCACAAGAGACTGAGCCACAAGAGACTGAGCCACAAGAGGACGGTTCACAAGAGAGCGAGCCGTATGTCTCGCTGCCGACGCCCGTTGACGACGCGCCGCCGGACGATGAGGCGACGTTCGACGTGGAGTCGTTCGACGAGGCCCCGCCCGATCGAGACGCGATCGACGAAGCGGCCCCGCAGCAGGAAGCCGTGCCGGACGCTGCGCCGGAGGAAGAATTGCCGCCGGCCGAGCCACCGCCCGCCGCGGCGCCCGCTGCCGGCACGGCCGACTTGCACGATATCGTCGAGCAGTTGGACACCGCCTCGCGTTACGGGTCGGAACGCGAAAAGATCGTCGAGGAGCATGCCGATCTGGTCTTCTCCTGCGAGATCGAGATCGACAAGATCGAACGGACCTACAGCTACACGCCCGACGAACGCTTCCGCGACGGCCGCACCGTGATCGGCGTGGTCGTCGGCACGGATTGCGAAGTCTCCATGCTGATGACCGCCGCACGCAACGACGCGCTGGCCGAGGTGAAGCCCGGCAGCATGCTTACGGCCAATGGCACGCTGTTGAAGTGGAGCAGCGTCTACGATCGGATCGAGATGCAGGAGGCGGTGGAGTAGTGGGGAGTGGGGAGTGCGGCGTTGGGAGAGGGGTTGTTGGGAGAGGGGGTTGGGGGAGGGGAGTGAAGAGTTGGGGGGACGGGAGTCTTCTTCACGTGGCAGCACGGCCCCGGCCGCGGATTGGTGGATGGCCGATAGGCTGCGCAAAATGTCATTTCGATTGGGAAGAAGAGTCCCGTCCCATTCGTTTGCGTCATGCTCATGGAGCTTGTAGCGTGCTTCGCGTCGCGAGGTTCTGACACGAGGCTCTCACAGTGGCGACGTCAGTGGGACGGGACTCTCTTTCCCAATCGCAAGCCAGGTGGGAAGACGGTTTGATAGTCGGCCCGATCGCGTTGCGGGGTCGTTGGGCCGGAGGAAAGAGACTCCCGTCCCTGCAACGGCGACGTATCACCGGCACCGGTAGACCAGCACGCGGCCGTCGGTCATCATCAACGCGAACTGGTTGGCACGGGCGGTGGCCAAGACGGCCAGCGGGGAGCCGCCGCCGTGGTCGAATCGGGTTTCCAGGCGAACGTTGCGACCGGCCGTGTGATAGACTTCGCACTGTCCGGCGGCGGCCGCCACCAGCTTCTCGCCGCGGATAAACCCGGCCACCGGCTGCACCAGGTCGGTGGCGAAAGGCCGAATTTCGCCGGCGTCGGCTTCATCCCAGAAGACCGCCCCGCCAACCGCAAACGTGGCCGCCAGCCGCGTGCGGGAAAACGGCGCCGAGGCGGTCAGCGAGAGGATCGTGGCGGGCATCTCGGTTGGCACAATGCCGCGATCTGGGCGAACGGTGACCAGGTGGTCGCCCGCCGCAAGGTAGACGCGGCCGTTGCGGACCTCCATCGGCACGTCCGGCAGCGGAAACGGCCAATCGACGGGGAATTCTTCGTAAGCGGAGGGGCGCGGAATCTGGTCCACGTGCAAGTGACGCGTGGAGACGATCCGGCTGTTGGCGTCAAACGCGTAGAGCGTAAGCCGGCCCGACGATGCAAGGCGTTCCAACACCCACGTGCTGCGATCGGAAGCTCGGGCGGCACTGCGGAATCCCGGTAGTATCCACGTCGGCTGCTCGACCGGCAACGACTGCTGAAACACGTTGGTCGCCGGCAATCGTGGCGGGTCGACAAAGATCCTGCCCCGGCTACACACCAACAGCGGCTGACGCTCCTGCGGATCAGCCAGCAGGCGGCACGTCGCCAAATCGGGCGGAAACGTTGCCCGCGGATCGCACCGCTGCTGCACCCCCTCGAAGTTCGCCCGCACCACCGTCAGCCGCGTCTGGGTCCGCCCAACCGCGTAGAAGATGTGGCCGATCGACGTGGCCGACCACCAATGGACGTCGGCAGGCAGGCAAAACTCTCGCAGCATCTCCGGGCGCTTCCGCAGCGCGGCAGGCTGGCGTATCGCCCGGGGACGCTTCGGCTTCGGCCGCTCCAGAAAACGCCGGCAATCGCGGGCCAAGAGACGATCTTCGGGCACCAAGCGCTCGACGGCCCCGACCAACCGCGCGGCGTCCGACGGCGGGGCCGAAGGCAGGGCCTCCGCGGCGATCATCCGTGTGACGTCGGCCGCTCGAGCGCGGACGTGGCGGCCGGGATAGTTGCCCGCCGTGTCGGCCAACACGTCGACCAACGGCAGCAGGCAATCGGCCGGGATCGTCTCGTTGCGCACGCGCTCCACCCGTTCTTCGGCCGCGTCGTGGCGCCCCGACCGTCCCAGCAATGCGAAGCTGGCTTCGAGGCACTTGCCTGCCTGGGGCGAGTGGGCCCAGCCGGTATCGAGCATCGCCAGGGCCTCGTCCGCGTCGCCGAGCTTTGTTTCCAGCAGGTCGGCCGCTTTGACGTAGTCCTGCCGGCCGGCGTATTTCGCGACCGCCCGGCGATAGGCAGCCTCGGCCAACTCGGGCTGTGCGAGCCGCGTGTAGAGTTCGCCCACCTTTTCGTGCTCGTCGAGTTGCTCGTAGAGCACCACGGCTTCGCTGAGCAGTCCGCCCTCCTCCAAACACTCCGCGGCCTGGCGCGGCCGGCTGAGTTTTTCGCGATAGAGCACGGCCGCCTCGCGCCATTGGCGGCCTCGCTTCAGCGCGGCGGCCGCCGCTTCGAGGTCGTCGAGCAACTCGGCGTAGATATACGCCGCCCGGCGGTATCGCCCCAGCCGCAACTCGCGATCGGCCAGTTCGCGATATCGGGCGATCAGTTGGAGATGGACGTCCGTCGAGAGATCCCAATGGTCGACGGGCTCCCCGCCGCGGAGCCGGTTGAGGCTGAAATCGACGTCGCGCCGGCCCAACTCCGAGGACGGCGGCGCCGCGCCACGATGGGCACCACCGCCGGTGCCGATGGCATAACGCAGCCCTTCGTCCGGATCGGTCTGGAGCAAGTGCAGCAGGCGATTGATCGACTTGTTGCGCAGCGCCTGGGAGGCCGCCTCGACCCGCTCGATCTGCCGCGAAGCCCAGCCGCCGAGGCGATCGATCCACGTCGGCCGGCTCGCCCCGCCGGGAGCCTTCGACACGGCCCAGAAGATCAACCCCGCCACGCCGGCCACTGCCCGCGCTCCGCCCCGCGCGGCGCGGCCGGCGATGCCGCTGGAAGGTTCGTTCGGGCTTGGTGGCAACGCGTCTTCGGTCGGCGTTTGCGTGCCGATGTCGTCGCGGCCCTGCTCGAAGATCCGCTCGATACTCGGGACCTCCTCCGGCACGATCGACAACAGCCGCCCGTTGACGGCCACGCCCGGCAGTGCGCGGGTGAAATCCGATGCATGCAACTCGGGCACTTCGAGCAGATCGGCCGGTCGCAGCAGTTCCGACGGCTCGAAGGCGACCGGCCCGATGGCTGGGTGCCAGACATAGAGGTTTGCGCTAGGGTGGCTGGCGCTAGGGTGGCTGGTGGCTGAGCGCAGCGAAGCCCCAGGACCCTCGCCTCCGGTTTCCTGGGGCACCGCTGCGCTTTGCCCCAGCCACCTTTGGCTTTGCCCCAGGCACCCTTCGTCCGATGTCGGCAACAAGGCGGCCAACTCCGACTCCTGGGCGTCCGGTTCCAACCGCGCTTCCACCGGCAGATAGAGCCGCCCGGCCAGGCATCCGTACGCCGCCGTGCCGCGAGAGACCTTCGGCCGGCTGCCGTCCGGCGGGATCGCCAACACGCCCACAGCCGAAAGGTCCTGTCGGGAGACGGGCAGTACGCACAACAGGACGTCTGCCAACGGCACGTCCCAGGCGGTCAACTCGGCCAGCCAGCGCGCCGGGTTGCCGCCGGGAATCAGCCACGCGGCCGCGTCGCGCTGCGGCCGGCGGTCGTGTCGGATTGAAAGCGGCAGCCGTGTCACGTCAATCGCCTCACAAACGCCCCGATCACGTCCCGATAGACCTCGTCCGGCCGGGCGTTGGCCGTATCGCCGACAAAGTACGGATGTCCGAAGATCCGCCCATCGGAACACCAGCCGGCCATGGCCCCTTCGTTGAGCACCAGCGTGGCTTCCGGCAGGTTGGCGTCGGAGCTGATCAGGTGCAGCAGCCCGCGGGAGTCAAGAAAAGCCCGGCTGCCGTCGTCCCAGGTGGCGACGCCCAGCGTGTAGCCAGTCTCCGGCGGGCCTTCGACCAACCGGAACGTTCGCCAGTCTTCCGATTTCGCGTACGAATCCGACTCGGTGATCGCCTTCAGCAGTAGATCGCGATTGTGCAGCACGATGCAACCGAGCCGGCCCTTGCGAGATTCCAGCACGAGGCAACCCTGCTGGGCACGGATCCGCAGGAATCGATGCCAGGTGGTCATCGGGTCGGCCGTTGCTGCAATACGCGGTTCAACGATGGGCCAAGGCACACCCCCGACGCGCTGCGACGTGCCCTGCGCGACGTCGACCAACGTCAGATTGTGCCATCCGTAGTCACTGTACACCAGATGATTCCCGTCTCGCGAGACCGCGACGAGCTTGATCTCATCGCGCAACCCGTGCTCGACCTGCTGGAAACGCTCTTCTGCCGGAAAGTAGAGGTGGCCAGCGTTGGTGACCACGACGGTCTGCGGCGGGTCGTAGCGTTCGAAAACGGTCAGAGGTGGCTGGCCCTCGGGCAGTCCTACCAGCGGCACTTTCTCCAGCGAAGGCGTCGCCCCGTCGTAGGCCATGGCAGACCATTCGCGATTGGTGTCCCAGCCGAAAGCAATCCGGGCGTCATCCACCCGCCTCTGACGGAAGAAGTAGCGATCGCGTTCGTGGTACGTTCCGTAGGGAATCGCCGCCGATGCGATCCTACGGCCGGTGGACGTCTCCAGCACATCGACGCGGCCCTCGCCCTGGCGGCTGGTGTAGGCCAGGAACAACATGCCGTGGTGCATCCAGGCGGCCGTCGGCGGATGCTCGCCCGTTTCCAATCGCATCCGGTGGCAATCATCGGTGGGCAAGCCGATCGAAAGCAGGAACACGTCCGGGCTATGGGTCGCCGCGATGATCGCCTGCGTCAGTTCGTGATTGGTCGGAGACGGCATTGCCCAGAGCAGCTTTCCCACGGGCAGATCGTCGGCCAGTTGGCGTGCTCCGCGGGCGCGGCGCTCCCATAGCATCAAGCGTCGGTCTTTGGTGATCGCCAACACGCCCCGCCAGCCGGCACACCAGGTCCGCTGCGGGTCGATCGGCTGGTACGAAAGTAATAGTGGAAACGGCGTCACGCCAAAGATGGCCGGCAGCGTGCCTTCGCGGCGGCGATCGATCAGCGGCGTGGTGGGCTTCACCCGCGGCTTGACCAATTTGTCCAGATCGAGCCGCGCCTCGCGCAGCGGCTTGCTGCCGCGGGCCGTGCGAAGCTGAATACGGAACCGGCCGTCGCGATCGACGGTGGCCACGACCAACGGCGAGACGTCCGGCGATTGGATCGCCCGCTCGAACCGCCGATCGTCCAATACGTCCTCGCCGGTGATCAACACGGCGTCGGCCGGCTCGCCAGACTCGTCGGCCGCAGAGAGAAAGGCCGGCAGCGCGTCGCCCGGATGGGCCTCCGGACGCAGCACCGCCAGATGCTCGACGAGCCCCTTGCGGCTGGTCAGATCGACCGGCACCACGCGGTCGCCCTGCGGGCGAAACGCCGCCACGTCGGCCCGGCGGTCGCCGGTGGCGGCCAGCGCCAGCGCCACGGCCGTGGCGAAAACCCGCGGCACACCCCAGAGCCGGATGCCGGCGTCGATCAGCAGCGCCCGACAACGCGGCGGGTTCTGCGGCGGCGACTCGCGGCGCAGATACATCGCCTCGTTGACCGCCACGCGGACCGCCAGCGTGAGATTGTCGTAGGCCAACTCGCTCAGCAACAGCCGATCCAACGGCCCGCGGTTGGCGATACCCGACACGCCGCCCACCGGAAGGTCGTCGTGCCGGGCCATCGGACGCGGCAACGAAGCGGCGGCCATCAGGTGCCGGGCCAATCGGGCCACGCCGCCAAGTTCCGGATCGTCCTGCAATTCGCCCACCAATCGCCGCACGCGTTCGGCCGGCGGCAACTCGATCTCGGCCGGTTCGACGAGCCGATCCAAACCGGTCTGCAGCCGCAGTTCGAGCGATTCGGCGTCGACCTTCTGCAAGCCCTCGTGCAGTGCGCGAAGATGGGCCACAAATCGATCGTATCCGGCGGAAGCCTCGCGGCAAGGCGTCAGCATTTCCGGTGGGGGAACGTCGCCCAGAGCACGCAACACGCCGGGGGATTCGGCGGCCGGGCGCCGGCGCGGGCACGCCTCGAAGACAACCTCTGCCAAGACGGCCTTTGCATACGGGCCCTTGCGACGTTCTTCCGGCAGCGCGTTGACGGCGTCGAGTTTGGCGAACAACTCGGGCAGCCAGCCGGGCAAGTCGCGACGCTGCACGCTGGCCAGCAGACCGGCCGTCGTGCCCAACTCGCGGGAGGCCTCGCCCCAGGGATCGCGGCAGGCCGCCAACAGCAGCACCAACGCATCCATCGGCGGCAGCCCACCCGCCGCCAACCGCTCGAGCACGATCTCCAACTCGCCACGAAACACGATCGTGGTGCCGTGGGCCCAATAGATCGCCTCGGCGTCGTCGGACCATTGCCAGAACGAGTCTTGATCGGGTGCGAGGTAGTTTCGGGCGGTCTGGAAGTCGTCAGCCATCGGCGAGGCCCTCCGCGGTGGCGCGAATCGCCGAACGGCCGGCACGGGCGAAGTCGTCTGCGGCGATCCGCTGCCAGGGGCCGTCGAGGGTCCACAACGTCAGATCGCCCTTCTCCAATTGCAGCAGCCGGCGCAGCGTCGGCGCGTCGACCGCCGGCGACCACGTCCATCCGGCCGGCACCGCCACACCGCCACGGTCGACGAAACGCGCGCCGGCCAGCGGCGGCAAGGGCGTGCCGCGAATCACCACGGCGCAATGCCGTAGCCGAAGTCGCCAGACTTTGGCCGCCCCCTCTCCGTCGTTCACGTTACGATCCAAAGTCTGGCGACTTCGGCTACCCGAATCGTGCGCGCCGGTTGCCCCGGCTACGGCAAACGACCAGCGATCCAGCCGGACCTGCGGCGCCGCGACGGCGTAGTCGTAGAACCGATCGAAAGGCGTCAACAGCACGTCGGCTTCCCGCTCGGCCGCCGAGCGCACCAGCCGCAGCGGCACACGGGCCTCGGCCCGTCCCGCCATCGCGGCCGTGGGCACGTCGATTTCGGCCCATTGACGCAACGCTATCCACGGCCCTTCGGGCAAATGCCCACGCGGAACTCGGGCGGCCGTCGGCAGAAGCTGGCCGTCGTCGAGCACGGCAAACCGCCGCGCACCGGCCACCGATCGCAACCGCCGATCGGTCGCTTCATCGGGTCCGGCTCCCCGCAGCCAGATCGCGTCGGCACAGCGGCAGACTTCGACCCCGGCGATTCGCCAGAGCCGCCCCAGCGAGCCGGCGTCGCGTTCGGCCAAACGGATTGCCCAACGGTCGCTCACGGCTTGCCCCCCAGTTTCTCCCAGAGTTCGTCGGCCCGTTGCTGGAGAAACTCGCGTTGCTGTTGCCCTTCGACCCAGGGGATTCGCCCGGCCAACAGTCCCAGCCGATCGGCCAGGTAGCTGCGTTCGGTGGCCGGCAGGTCGCCGTCGGCCAACCGCTGGGCAATCGCTTCGACGTCGCGGGCGAGCACGTCGGGATCGGGGGCGTCGCCGCCGCTCGAACGGGGATGGTGGGCTGTTTCATCTTCGCTTTCGTCGCGGTCGATGGCCTCTTGCACCAACGACGCCAGCACTTCCTGCTGCTCCTCAGTGTCCCAGATATATCGCAGCACCCACAGATCGCTTAACTGAGCCTGCAACCGCCCACAAAGCAATGCGCTGGCCCCGATCGGCCGCTGCAGCTTGACCGCACGCCGGTCGGAGACCGGGATGCCGGCGTGGCGGAGCCGATGGATCAGTTCGACGAACGGCCCGCGGACTTGCGTGAAATCGACCTGCCCCAACAGCTCGTTGAGCCGGCGGACGTCGTCGTCGCTCAAGGTGGCGGCGGCCTGCCCACGGCCGAGGTCCAGTTCCCAGCCGGCCACCAACACGTCGGCCATCTGCTCCGGCGGGACGTTGTCGCAATGCACCCGCAGCAGGAAGCGGTCGAAGAGTGCCCCCAGGGCGTCGTCCTCCGGCAGCCGGTTGCTGGCCCCGACGGTCATCATCAGCGGCAACGCCCGGGTTTCGCGTCCGCGGCGGAAGATCCGCTCGTTGAGCACCATCAACAGGCTGTTGAGGATCGCACTGTTGGCGTTGAGCAACTCGTCGAGAAACACGAACGCCGCTTCCGGCAGCATGCCCTCGGTGTTGGTCACCAGTTCGCCTTCGCGAAGCTTGCGGATATCGAACGGGCCAAACAGTTCGTTGGGCTCGGTGAAGCGGGTCAAGAGATAGTCGAACACGCGTCCGTCGATCCGCCGGGCGAGGTCCTGCACCAACGCACTCTTGGCCGTGCCCGGCGGGCCAAGCACGAACAGGTTCTCGCCGCCCACCAAACAGACGCCCAACAGGTCGATGATCTCGTCCTTGGCCACAAAGGCCGACTTCATCGGCAGCAGCACCTCGTCGTTCAGCCGCCGGCCCAATGCCAGCGCGGCGTCGACGGCGGGATCGCTGGGGGTCGCGTCTTCGGTGGGCACATTCTCGGCCGAATGGTTGTCGTCGAAAGCGTCCGTCATCAAGCGGCCTCCTCGGTCTGAAGTTCCTCGATCGCCGCGGCCATCTTGCGAGCCAACTGCGGCAGTTCGCCGATCGCCTGCTGCACGGCCCGGCAGACGCGTTCGTCGGCCAGCCTCGAGACAGCGTTGTGCTGAATGACCCGGTCGACGTACGTGGCCAACAGGCCGGGATGTTCGACGATCGCGTTGAGCCGCTGCGGCTGCCCGTCGTCCAACGCCACGTCCTTCATGCCCACCGACGACAGCGGCCAGTTTGCGGCCAGTCCCATCAATCCCCCCAAGAGCGGATCGCCCTCGGCGGCCGCCCGGGCCAAGCGGGCCAAGTCCGGCAGGAACCGCAGCACCAGATCGGCCGCATAGTGGGCCGACGCCGGCGGAGCGTCCGGGCAGGGGGTCGAGAGGGCTTCGCCGATCGTCGCTTCGTCGACGTCCCGAAACACGGCGAACTGTGCCGCCCGATAGAACGTCACGGCGGCCCAACGTGCCACGTGCGGGTCGAACTCCGGCGGCTCAGCCGGCCACGTCGATCGCACGGCGACCTCGACCTCCGCCAAGACCTCATCCGCCGCGGCCAGTTCTTCCTCCGACGGCGCATCCCCAGCCGCCACGCGGACCCGGCCGCCGTCGAACAAGGCATTGAGGAATCCTGCCAAACCCATTTTCGCCGCCGCTTGAAGCCTGTCTGATCGATGCTACCGGTCCACGTCGCCCTGTCGCTCGGACACCCAAGGGCCGCCGTCGGTTCGCAGCACGTGGCCATTCGTACGCCGAAGGCGTTTCACAACACAGCCCGGGGTCGTCGCGCAGCGGCGCACCCCGGGTCACGGACGCCCTCGAACACCGACAACGCCAACGGCGTTGCACAACCCCGACACGATGTCCGTTGGCCCCAACTACCCAAGATTGTACCCCGCCCCGGCACACCCCAGCAAGCGACCGGCTGCGCCGATCAGAGAAGCGATGGCGACGACGCAGGACGAGGGGATAGGGGCGAGGGGTTCGGGGCGAGGGACGAAGGGGTCGCCGCACCAGCCGGCCGCGATCGCTCGGTCTGCCCTTCCCCCGCCGACAGATCGAGCAACTTCAATGCCGTGAGGAAGTTCGTTTGGTTGTTCCGCGCCAATAGCACGTCGGTGGCGTTGACGCGGCCATTGCGATCGTAATCGTACGCGAAGTCGATCGCCGCCGGATTGAGGAAGTGGCGGGGATTATTCCGCGCCAGCAGCAGATCGGTCGCGGTGACGTACGTATCCGAGTCCAGATTCCCCGCCTCCGCCACCGCGTTGCCGAAGTAGAAGACGTCCGGCCCAGCCAGACCCGTGTTGTCGACCTTGACGGTCGCTTCCAGCCACTCGTTCATAATTGCCCGATCCGGCCAGACGATCGTCACCCGATCCGATCCATCGACCCCCTCGCCCCGCCGCACATCGATACTCGTCGGCGCCGGCGCCGGCTCCCACACGTCCAGATCGTCATCGTTGCCCACCCGAAACGCAAAATCTCCCTCCCCCAACGTCACGTCCGCTGGCAAATTGGCGATATCAACCATGACCCCGTTGATGCCCAGATTGTAGCTGGTGTAGTTCTCGAACGAGGCCGTCTCTCCAGGCAGCAACGCCTCCTTATCGCTGGCGATCGCATCGTCGTCCCGCGCGTTTGCGAGGAAGCTGCCCCCATCGAAAGCCGAGCTATTGTAGAATACGTGCCGCCCGGCAATCGTGGCCGCACGTGCGACTGAAATCGAGAACGTCCGCGTATGGCTGCGCGGCGCCGAGCCGTCGTCGGTAACGCGGGCTGTGACGTCATAGATTCCGGGAGCCAACTCCGCCCCGGGCGTCCAGGTGAACACGCCAGCCTGCGGATCGACGACCGCGCCAAGCGGTCCCTGGTCAAGAGTGAAGCTGACGGCGTCGCCGTCCGCGTCACTGCCAAACAAACCGACGGTCAACTCCCTGCCCGCATACACGGTCTGCTCGGGCACCATTGCCAGGTAGGGTGCCGTGTCGATCCGTACCAACGTTCGGCGAACGGTCGTCTCGATGCCCGTCGGATCGACCACTCGCACGCTCACCGTGTTCGTCCCTTCGGGCAGTGCCACGCCGTCGAAGGCGTAGTCTCCGGAGGCGTCGGCCTGCGTCGCCCCGTCGTCGAAGAGCCCGTCATCGTCGGCGTCCAACGTCACCGTGAAACCCGGGGCGGTGGTCCCGGCCAACGTGACGATTTCCTGTTTGGTGATCCCGTCGCCAACCGTCCCCGTGTCGCTCTGCGAGGCCAGATCGAGCGTCACCGTATCGGTCTGCCAGTTCTCGTTGAAGACGGTTCCCGCCGGCTCCGATCCGGACCAGGACCTGATTTCGACACCATTTTCGGAAAACAACTCCCCCTGGGCCAGATAATCTTCCCCTAGCGACTCGAACTGGTACGTCCATGCTCCATCCTCCGGGTTAGGGATGAACATGTACTCGAATTCCCCGTCACCGCTGTACCATGCCCCCGGGATTTCGTTCAACTCGCCGGTGGCGGCCGTGTAGCCGATTCGTCTTCCGGAAGGGTCGGTTACGAGCACGTCCACCGGATCAATCCTCACGATTATCCCACCCAGCCACTCCGACAGCGCGGGGATGATTATCGGATCGATGATCATCCCCGCGCTGTCGGAGTGGCTGGGTGGGATAATCGTGAGG
>CAYYNP010000119.1:0-27015 GCA_964472545.1 uncultured Planctomycetaceae bacterium
CCCAGCCCAAAGGCCATGTTGCTCTGGCCGTTCATCACCCAGACGTCGCCGATGACGATGTTCTCCATCTCGATCGTTTCATCGCCTGAATTAACGGTCAGCTTCTGACCGGTAGCGTTTGCCTGCCGGGCGGGGAAAGTCACCTCCCAGCGGCCCGCTTCGCTGCCGGCGGTTGCCTCGGCTTTCTCTTGGCCAAACTGGACGGACACCTTGCGGCCCGTCTCGGCCCAGCCCCAGATTGTGATCGGTTGCTCGCGCTGGATGACCATGTTGCTCGAGAAGATGCCATGCGTCTTGAGTGTACTCGCAGTGGCGTCGCCCGCAAACAACGCGATGGTCAGCAGAAGCGATAACGAGAAGACGGACGGCTTGTTAGACTTGAGCATTGTCATTTCGTATCCTTCCGATGTCTGATGATTGAATCTGCCGTTTGTCGGCGGTGAGTCGTCTCTGCGGCGAATCCCGACGTCCCCACGGCGGCCAGAGCCAATACGGTTTTGATTCTGGTGCCTGACGTCACGATTCAGTGTTCCTTTCGAGCGGCGTCGTGAGGTCACTTCATCGGCCCCCAGATTTCTTCCAGCAGATCGTGCAGCACGGGATCGTGCTCTTTGAGTTCCGCGCGGACGAACGGGTAGAAGTCGTTGCGGTAGAAGTAGGCCTCGGTCCCTTCGGCGAAGTATTCCAGGGGATTGTTCGCCGCATAATGGCGGACTTTCCGGCCGGTGTATTCCAGCACCTCGTCGTAGATGCCGGCTTTCATCGCCTTGTCGTACGCCGCTTTGATACGCGGCTCATCGAAGCCAAGGACCTGGTGGTGATACGCGTGGGCCAACTCGTGCAGGATAACGGCAGGGTGTTTCGTCAAATGGTGTCGCGACAGAAGCGACGCCGCGCGGGTGACGTGGACCTTCTTGGCCAGCCGCGCGTCGTAGCCTCGCGCGGTGAGCCAACCGACGCCGGGGTGGTACGGTCCCGGCTCCACGTTGATGTCGGGATGGTCGTGTTCGATCCAGATTTCCAGTTTCCGCATCTCTTCGAGGCGGTCTTCAGGCATCAGGATGGCAATGCGTTGCAAGTGGCTGGCGAGCATCGTCAGCGCCCGGCCGCCCGCCTCGGCGTGCTCGCCTTCGAGCATCTTCGGATCGACGTGAACGGTCCAGCCTTCGATCTGCTTGATGACGGGATCGAAGTGGGCTCTCTTGGGGGCTTCTTTCCGGGCATCCGGCTTCGCGTCGGCTGCGTACGCCATCGCCGACAAGGCGGCCGACGTCATCACGAAGCAGACGAATCGCACTACGGTTGAGCTTCGGCTTCTGGGGAACATCCTTCTCTCTCTGTACTGTAGACCCGTGATAGCTTGTCTTCCAGGCAACCTTCTGCGCGGCGCAGAAGTGTCCTCCCTAGCCCCCATCCCCATCCCCATCCCTAGCCCCCAGCCCCTTCCGGTTTCGGCCGAAGGCTGCGCTCAGGTCTTCTCGCTGCTGCCGGTCCTCTATTGACGTTTCATCACGTACCACGGCGACTGCCAGCCGACGGGATTGCGGGTGCCGAAGCCGCCGGATTCGATGAACAAGTAGTCGCCGCCCGCGATCTGCTTAACGATCATCTTCATCGCCTGGTAACGCTCCAAGTCCATCAGCGTGTCCCCCGACCAGATCCGCAACGCATCGCCGGTCAATCCCTTGTCCCGGAAGGTGATCTCTGTGAACGTGGGGCGGCCGGGGTTCATCTCCTTTTCGAGATGGAACTCGTCGACCGTTGCCACCTGGTCGACGATCGTCCAACTGCCGAGCAGCCTCGGGTTGGCGACGAACCGCCCGTCGTAGCGGAACATGTCGTCCTCGGTTTGCAGTTCGGCCTTGTCGGGATCCTGCTTGGCCTGCCACTCGGACGAGAGCATGGGAATCACGGTGGCCGACTTGCGGATCGCGTCGTCGTTGATGGGCGGGAGTTTCATTTCTTCGAGCCAGAGGCTGAAGATCCCCTGCGGAACCGGCGGCATCTGGACAATGGCCTTGTTGCCGTATCGCAGGAAGCTGGTCGCCGCAATCGTCACCGGGCCTTTGTTGAACTCCTCGACGAACTCCTTGGTGATATAGCCGCCGCGGGGCTTGGCGCCCTGGCGGCGGCCGACGCCGTACTTGGTCTCGATGAGCAGTTTGCCGTTGACGTAAATCCGGTAGCCGTCGCCGCTGCCGACGTGCTGGCCCATGCCGACGCGAATCCGATAGACGTGCCCCGGTTTCAGCGGCGGGAACTCAAGCGTCCCGCGTACCAGCAAGACCTCCTTGTTCCAGAGGGTCCGCATCGGGTCGGTGTGGACGCAGTCGGGATTGGAACACGGCGCGGCGTCGGTTACGAGCCGGCCCTGGTACTGGCCGAAGGGCGCCCGGCCTTTCTTCCAGCCGGCCTTGCCCGGGTCGAACTCGGGCGCAAACCAGTTCTCCATCCCGTTGGGATACGTCACCTCGCGGTACCGCCAGGGTGTGACGTCGTAGGCCAGCTTCTCCGGCGGATCGAACGTGAAGTAGTCCCACTCGGCGTCCTTCAGATCGGGCCCGAAGGCGTGCCAATCGTAGTCGTGGACACCGACCTTGCGGTAGAGCGCGGTCAGACCGTCGAGCGAACCGAAGACGAAAGAGTTCTGCCTCTCGGCGTCGGCCTCCGGCAGCAGACTCCGGCGGTTGCGGCCGATGTACTCGTAGATCAACTTCTCGCGGATGATCGGGGCGATTGCCCCGCGCAACTCGGGCCCGAATTTCTCGGGGTCTGCATTGAGAAACACTTTGGCATAGGGCAGCGGTTCGTGCGGAAAGCGCTCCTTGGCGATTTCGTAGAGCACGTCGTATCCGCCCGGCACGTTGGCCAGCGACGTGGCCAGCACCTCCAGTTGGGAGTCGTACGTCCCTGTGATGTTTTGTCCGCCGGGCGCCTTGCGCACGCCGGTGAATCCGGTGTAAGATTCCTTGAGCGTCTCCGCCGCGAGCTTTCGCACCTCGGGACCTGCCGCGCGGAGGTTTTCGGGCAGCGGCCCCCAACGCATCGGCGCCGTCGCATTGTACAGTCGGCACGTACGGAGCATCTCGCCGACGGCGGGCAGGACCTTCCGATAGCAACGTTCGTCGGCCACCACGGGGGCCAGCGCACTAAGCGCTGCGTTCTGCAACCACCACTCCTCGTGCTTCAGGTACGGGAGCAGGACGTCGACGTGCGGGGCGACCCAGTCGGCCGGGGCATGGCCGATCACCATCAGTGCGGCGTCCTTGACCCACCACGATTCCTCGGGATCTTTCACCGATTGGACCGCCAGATCGAAGACCTCCTCGGTCAGCAGACCTTGCGGATTCTCCCTCGACAGCGTCGTGGCTATCGCCGACATGATCGCGCGGCGAACTCGTGGATCTTTCGACTTCAAGAATTCGAGGATCAGCGCCGGCCGTATCGCTCCGCCGTCCGATCGCCAACCGATGTAACCACTGTTGACGCCCACCACCTTGTTCGCTACGAGGAACCGAATCGCGTGGTCCTGATGATGGATGTACCGACGGATCATTGCGTCGCTGACTTCTTCGGCCCCGTGGAATCGAACAATAAACGGCCGACTGGAATCCCCCGCCAAGGTCTCCTTCGAAGGGTCTTGACGGTTTCCGTCTTTATCCGTTGCCGCTTCGAGCGAAATGAAGACATCGTCCGCTTTCGTACCCCAGGGGCGCTTGGGCAGTTGATATTCTCTCGAGAATCTCGTCGGCAGTGCGCCGGTGATTCGCAGGGTCTTTCGCGGGACGGTATAGGCCAGGCCGTAGCCGCCTCCCCACTCGATATTGTCGTATCGTGCCCCGCCCAGGATGCCGAAGGAGCCGTCGAAGCGGCGCGACAGGTCGTAGTGCCACTGCCGGTTGTCCATGAACTCGCGGTACTGTGCCGGCCTCTTGTCGTGGAGCAGGCCCATCGCCGCACTGCGCCAGATCTCGCCGATGCCGCCGCCGGTGTGCCCGTGCAGCATGAAGGTGGTCGAGTAGAAGCCGGTCATCGCACAGGCATCGCGGGCCGCGGCGTAGACGGACTTCTCACCGTCAGGCGTCAGTGAAGCGGCGGCCGCCATGGCCAGCGCCAGGTTGCCGTTCTTACCGTTGTCGACGAAGCCAACTTCCGGCCGGCCGTTGCCGTAAGGATTGTTGCCGCGGCCGGCGAAGCGATAGAACTGCCGCAGCGTGCCGAGCAACGTCCGATCGTCGACGTCCGCGCCGCACTCCTTGGCCAGCAACAGGAAGGTGACCACCGCCGTGCCGCCGGCGTTGAGGTGTCCGCCACCGCCGCCGTAGGTCACCGACGGGACGCCGCCTCGGCCGGCCCAGCCGCCGAAGAACTGTGCCTTCGTGGCGCTGTCGACCCATCGCTGGATGCCCGGCAGCACTGTCTGGTCTCCGGTGCGGAGGTAGTATTCGCACAGCGGAATGCCGCCGTAGCCTAAGTGCCAGGCATAGGTCGGTGCACGGTTGGCCGCGCTTCGCGCCCATGCCCGCACCACCTCCAGGTCCTTTTCCTCGCCGGTCGAGAGGAGGAACAACATCCCGATGCCGCCAAAGCCCTTGTGGGCTTCGGGCTGGGCAAGGTAGTTGGCGAAGCCGCGAACGATCCGTTCCGACTTCGGGCAATTAAGCGGCCAGGTCTTGCTGTAAGCGCCGAGCACGGGGATCTTGACGATCACTTCTTCGGCCTTGGAGTCCGGCGCGCCTTTGACCCGGAACTTAATCGCGCCGTCGGTCGCCTCGGCTGCGGCCAAGATCTGCCCCAACTGGATACGCGGGTCGATGTCGGCCAGTTTCCGGCCGTTGATGGTTTCGATAATCTGCCCGGCCTTCAACTTGCTCGTTGCCGCCGCGGGCGAGCCCTCCTCGATATTGTGGATCTGCATCGTGAAGGCAGGCTGAATCAGATCGATCCCCATCCCGACGGGCCCAAAACGGGCGATCGTCTGCAGGGACTTCTCCGGGCTTGGCGCCGTGGAGAACACGGGCGGCTGCTTGTAATAGGAGTCCGCGGCCACAGCAAAGCTGCCCGCCCACAGGCAAACCGTCGCCAGCAGCAAGCCGATCATCTGAGTCCATCTCATGATTGGTGATTCTTCCTCAAAGAACTGACGTGGTTGATCCCTCTGCGATGCGGGCGCCGCGGCCGCTATTCCCGCTTCTCTTGAGGGCCGCCCACGGGATGCTGCTTCTCCGCCGCGCCTGTCTTCGCGGCAGGCTTGTTCCGCGGCCGAAGCCGTAGCGTGACCTTCGACCCGATCTTGGGGAGCTTGGTCGGCTCGATCTGCCACATCAGCGCATGGTTGGCCTTCGCGTGCACGCCCGGCAGGCAGAGCAATTCGTCGCCGAAGGTGGCGATCGAGATGACGTGTCCGCTTTCGTCGGCCAGATAACGGCGCGGGCCCGACCCGTTGTCGCGCAGATGCGATCCGGCAAACAGAAACGTGTGGGGGAACTCGACGTCTTCTTCAGCGTCATCGTCGTCGGCGCCGAACGCATCGGCTTGCCTATCCGATCGGGTGACGAAATCGCCGACGGGATGCTCGGCCGTCTTGCCGTTCGAGCCCTCGAACACCAGATAGACGTCCACCGGATCACCCCGGGGCGGAACGTCGATCCATCGTTCCTTCCGTTCGCCGACTGCCTTGCGCATGGCGGGGTTTCCGTTGTTGGCCCCCAGCAGCAGCAACGCCGTGTGGACGTGCATCGGCCTGGCCGCGATCGCCACGATCGACTCGTGTTCCTTGGTTCCCTTTGTGCAGGCGATCAGTTCCAGCATCCCCTGATCGAGACATACCGAACCCTCAATGTCGACGCACCGCTTCTGAAAGTTGATCACCATCCCGGGCAGCTTGAAGTTCTTGCGGGCAGGCTTGGCGGCAGGTTCTTCCGACGGAGGCTTGTCGCCAGACGCCGGTTCGGCTCCCCCGCTCACGTTCGGCAACAACGCCACCACCAGCACGAAAAACAGAGCATCTGCCGATCGACTTCGGCGGCGGAAGATCATGGGACGTCTCCGGCGGGCGGGAGTTCGTGTTTCCTGCTTGGCAGCAGGCTGCGGTCTCTCGTAAGCAATCGCCCAACCCGTCAAGAGCCGTTCGTAGTGACCGCATTCATGCGGTCTCTCGCGGGATTCCGCTGCGCGGCCCCGATGAATCGGGGCACTACGAACGGGTTGGGCGATTGCTTATGGTCTGTCCAACACAAACCGTTTGGTGGCAGGACCTTCTGAGTATACCAGATGGCAAAACCGTTTGCCGGACATGATGCATCGTTTTTCGGAACGCTCCACTTTGCGAGTGAGAATCTGCCGCCGGAATTCCAGACCCCGGCCGGGGTATTCCCTTCAGTACGTGCCGCCCAAGCCCCCCAGGCGTGGATGGCCGATTGGCTTGGAGGGGTCGATCGGCAGAGTGTGACCGCTACGACCCGATCGATCGTCGGAACCGCAGCCACGCGACGGACATTGCCGTCCTGCGCGGCCCTACTCCTGCTCGGCAAACGTCAACCTCCAATTCACCGAGCCGGTCGTCTCGGGCACAATGGTTGCCGTGATGTACTCGTCGTGTTGCTCGATTCTAGGATCGGTCAGGGAGGACTTCGCCGCCAGGAGGCGGAAGTTCTGGGGCACGTAGACGGCAATCTGATATGGATCCTCTTGGACCACGGCACTTTCCCCGACCAGCGCATTCTCGCCCGCGTCCCAGCGGAGGTTCGCCAGGTCGACGCCGCCCTGGGAAATGTGGCGGCTGGTGGAAATCACCCACGGGTGGTCTTTCGCTTCTCGGATGGAGAATACGTGCAGGCCGTCCTCGGGCGTTTGAAAGGGGGCCAAAAAGGCGCGCTTCTTCCGGCCGAGGAACTTCCGGCTCCAGAATTCGTAGACCAGGTATTCCTTCTCGTCGGAGAGGCCCAGATCGGAAAACCGAACCTCCTTAGCCGGCTGCGTGGCCCGGTCCCAGTGATTGGAGAGCTTCCGCCAGTTGAACCGTGCCAATACGGACCAGTTCTCGAACGGCTTGTCGATTTCCAGCATCCACCAGGGCGACTGCTTGCCGTGGTGCGGCGCGTGCGGTATTTGCGCGTGCCGCATATGCAGCCGCGGTTCGGGCAGGCGTTCCAGGTTGTCGGTAACGTTGTCTCGAATCCGGTCGCTTTCCAGGGGGTTGTAATCGTACAACTGGCCGGGAACGGAGAACAACACGGGCGCGCTGCGTTTGATCCCCTCCAGGTACGCGTCGTTGTCGTAGACCTCGGCCTTATCGCTGAGCATTAGCATGCCGCCCGCCATAGAAACCACGCAGGGGCGGACGATCGTATCGGAGACATTCGTTCCTTCGAAGCTATCGGGCTTGGGCCCGTCCGGCTTTGCGCCGACGCATTCCATGAACCACGGCAGACTGCCCTTTTCCAGCCACAGCGGCCAGATGTCGCAGTGGTCCGGGTCGTTTCGCCAAACCACGCCGTTGTAGGAGTTGAAATACTGTAACTCGGCCGGCCCAAACGAATCGCGGCCCAGCCGGCAGCCGTTGACGATGCCGGCGAGTTCCGTCCGGACGCTCCAGCAACCGAGGACGAACAGGTCGTCGCCCAGTTCCTCGCGGGCGGCGCGGTTGAGCCTCCGCAAGGCCTCGGCGGGCGTCGTTTTGCGCTGGGCGAAGAACTCCGGGTACTGGCTGTAGCAGAAGGCCATCAGATCGCCCTGGCCGTCGATCTTGACGTACTCCCAGCCTTGCTCTTTGAGCCCTTTGTACGTCGGCCGAATCAGCCGGTCCAGCGCGTCGTCGTTGAACGGGTTGAGCGTGTACGTCCCGCGATTGAGCACGGTTCCGTCGGGCTTCCGCAGGAACCAATCGGGATGTTCCTTCACCAAACCGTCGACGATGGGGTCGCCCGGGCGAAAGACGACCCACGTGTGCAAGCCGGGTGTCATGCCGATGCGGCGAATCCGCTCGACGGCACGCTGCGGTCCGCCCGGAAATCTGTCGTTCCAGTTCAGCATGCCTCGGGGACCTTGTCCGGTGCTCCAGCCGGCGTCGATCTGCAGGATCTTGTAGCCGAAATCGACGAGGTGCTTTCGCTCGAACACTTCGAGCACCTGGTCGAGCTTGTTCTGGTCGAGTCCGCCGGCCTCCCGATAAGCCCACCAGGTGCAGTATCCGCTGATGGAGTCCTTCCACACTTTGTAGTTCCACGGCTCGAAATACGGCAGGTTCTTGTGCATCTGATAGAACCTGGGCTTGAAGACGAGCTCCACGTTCCTGCCCTGGCATTGGATCTCGAAGTCGACCCCGTCCTGCGTCTTGCGCGGGATGATGCGGGTGTGGCCTGCGGGCCCGCTGAGGACCCAGTCTTGGTCTCGGTCGTACACGGCGTTGTTTCGCAGGTTCCTGCTCAAGCCGTTGCACGTCCTCACGTAGGGGAATCGCTCTTGTGCCTTTCCTCGCGTAGCCTCGGCGGGAAAGGCCTCTTCGCTGCCAAAGACGTTGCCCTGCAATACCACTTTGACACCCTTCGGAAGTTTGTCGGCGGAGAACCGTACGTACTGTGTACGCGCCTCTCGCGAAGTCTCGAACTTGAAATCATGGCCCAGACCCATCTTCTCGAACGCAAACACGTTTCCGCGACTGTCCACCAGCGTTACCGCGACGTCCATGATGACCTGCTGGCCGTACAGGACTTGCAGTTGCCCCTTCGGGGGCTCAAAATTCACCGTCGCGAACCTCAACGGCGGTGGGATGAGCAAGTCTCGGGCGTGTGCCGGAAGGGCCATGAATATCCACGCAATCGTCAACGGAATAGCGGCTTTCTTCATCACGGCTTCTCCTTGGTTATTCACGGACTGCATTCAACTCGATCACTACGGCTATACCGTAGCCACTACGTGGCTAGGATTCCGTGCCGCATCGATTTGGCGTCGCCGCTATGTGGCTGGAAACGGGCGCCTTCATTCCTCCGCGTGCTCGACCGAGACTTGCCCGACCCTCCTGCGCACGCGTGCCGGCGACGTCTGCCCGTTGCCCGACGCGCCGTCGCGCGCGTACCAATAGGTGGTCGTAGCATAGTCGACGGTGCCGCCGCTGCGCCAATGCATCAGTTCCATATCCACTTTGAAGCTCTTGCCGAACGGAATCCGATCGAGCATTCTCGTGCGGGTATTCGTGGTATGGCCGCTGCCCTTGTTGGCGTCGCCGCGCGGTTGGGCGTGAAAGGGCGCCTCGAACGGTGCGGCCGTACCCCAGGCGTAGCCAAAATAGTCTTCGGTGCCGGTACCGAAATGCGAGGGGAACGACTCGCCGTCGACGTAGATCTTCTCGTCGCCTTCGCCCCACCAGGAATTCCGCGGCTCGAGCGGCCGATTGAAGACGGCCATCGTATCGCCGACGTAAACGCCCTGGCCGCGGATTGTGACGTAGTTGAACTCCTCGCCCAGCACGTAATTGTTGCCGAAGACGGCGATGTGATCGTCGCCGCGCCAGGTGCCGTGGAAGACCATCGTGCGGTCGGTCCACGTCCAATCGGCCACGCCGATCTCGCCCAATTCGACCGTTACGTCGGAAGTGCCGTGGTTGGTGATACTGACCGCCGCCGTTTCCTTAAACGGCATGGGCCACCAGCAGGTCATCCAGCCGCCTTTCTCGACTTGCCGCCACCAGCCTTTGAACGGGTTGAGCCCCGGCCCGGCTCCGAAGAACCCGCCCACGGGCGCCCAAACGCACGGCTTGCCGTCGAAGTCGGCCCGGACGACCGTCGAGCGCATCGCTTGCTCGATATCGTCGGCGTCGACTTTGACTCGCAACAGGCAAATCGCGCCGCCGCCGGCAGTCTCGCGCGTGAGGCTTTCGCCCGGCTCGAGCGTTTGGCTTCCACCCTCGACCGTGCGGGCCGCTTGCAGGGCGTTCTCGTCCGGCGCAAGCAGTCCCCGCTGCACCTTGTCGAGCAGTTCGGCGTTCGATTCCAGATCGTCGCGAGTGAACGTCTCGACGTCCGTGCCCTCGGCGTATCGCACGTAGTTGATGTTGTAGTAGATATTGTCGCCGAACTTCTTGGTCTCTCCGGCGTTGGCGCCGTCGTAGGTGATCTTGCAGTGCTTGGCAAACGGAATCGGCAGATAGAGGTTGCAGCCGGCGGCCCGTCTGGCGCTCAGCGGCGGGCCGACGAACTTGGCCGTCTTGCCCGCCACCAGTTCGTCGCCCGTGCCTTCCAGCACGGGCGTATCGCTGCCGTCGAGATAGACGCGTATCGTTCCGTCGTACTTGTACTGCGTGATCCACCAACGGACGATCGCCCCGGGTCCCTCGACGTCGAGCATCACCCACTCGCGCCGGCCGCCGACCTCGTCGCAGCGCACGAAGTGCGAGTAATCGTCGGTCGAAAACCACTCGGGTGTGCCCGGCCGCTGCGACTTGCGGTTGTAGCTGCTCGCCTGCTTGCAGACGAAGGCCGGCTCGGGAAACTCGGCGATGCCGGTGCGATCGAGCATCTCCACGAGCAGCCCGGTAAAGTCAACCGTCTCGGCGCCGGCGGCCGTTGCAGCGGGGATCGTGAAACCGATCGACAAGAGCACGAGCAATAATCGATTCATGACGGCAATCTCCTTCACAGTTGCGCTAATGGGAAAGTCCGCTCGATCGATCGACGGATTGTTGTCATCTCTTCAATCCCGTTCGCCGGGCCCAGTCTTGCCACGCTCTTGCCATGCGCTCGACGCGCTGCGGGGATACGGCGGCCAGGTTGTGGTTCTCGGTTCGATCGTCCGCCAGATTGTAGAGTTCCCAGTTCTCCAGGTTCGCCGGATCGCCTCGTCCGACCAGTTTCCAGTCGCCCTGGCGGACGGCCTTGTTGCCGATGTGTTCCCAGCAGAGGATCGCATGCGGCTGGCGCGCTCGGCCACGCAACAACGGCACCAGGCTCTTGCCCTCACACGGGATCATGCTCGTCTTGCCCGACCGCTTGGGATACGCCGCACCGGCCAACTCGCAAAACGTTGGCATCAGGTCGATCACGTGGCCCGGCGCGCGGCTAATGCTCCCCGCCTCGACGAGCTTGGGCCATTTGACGATCAGCGGCGTGCAGATTCCGCCTTCGTGCGTATACCGCTTGAACTTGCGAAACGGCGTATCGCCGGCGTTGGCCCAGGGCACGTCGTACGTGCGATACGACTCCATCGGCCCCGGCGGAACGTCGGGCGTCTGGTTGTTCACTTCCGCACAGGCACCGTTGTCGGACAGAAACATCACCACTGTGCGGTCTTCCTCACCCAGCTCTCGAATCTTGTCGAGAACGCGGCCAATGTTCTGGTCCATCCGGTCGACCATCGCCGCATAGACGGCCATCGCCAGGTCCCACTCGTCTTTGTTCACCACGTCCTTCCAAGCCGGCGCTTCCGGATCGCGCAGCGACAACTGCCAACTCGCATCCGTCAGACCCAATCGCTGCATCCGCCGCCACCGATGCCGGCGCAGCTCGTCCCAGCCCATGTCATACTTGCCGCGGTACTTGGCGATCTCGCCCTTCGGCGCTTGCAGCGGATGATGCGGCGCCGTGTAGGAGAGAAACAGAAAGAACGGCCGAGCCTCATCGGCATACTCATCCAGGTAAGCCAATACGTAGTCGGTGAAGGCATCCGTGGCGTACCAGTCGGGATCTTCCGGCGTATATGGCCGGATGCGCTTGCCGTCGATCGCCCAAGGCCGGACCTGGCCGAAGTCCTTGGCCGGCTCGGGTTCGCCCGGGCGGCGGCTTCCCGGGTTGAAGAAGTTGCACGATCCGCTGGTCAGCCCGTAGAAACGGTCGAACCCGTGTTGCGTCGGCAGGCCCGGATGGCCGTGCCACTTGCCCGTCATCAGCGTGCGGTAGCCGGCCCTTCTGAGCACCTCGGCGATGGTCACCGAGTGCGTTCCGTCGACCTGCTGCGGATAGAGGCCGGTCAACAGCGACTGCCGCGTGGGGACGCACCGCGCGCAATTGTAGAACTGCGTGAACCGCATCCCGGCCGTGGCCAACGAATCGATGTGCGGCGTGTCGATCTCCCCGCCGTAGCAGCCGACGTCGCTAAAACCGAGATCGTCGGCCAGGATCAGCACGATGTTGGGGCGACGTGACGCAGGTCTATCCCGGTTCACCCCGGCGCGCGAAGACATGTACTTCCGATACCCCCACGGGCTTTCCTTCTTCCGATACACGCCGTCCTGCTTTGTGGCCTCGATCTCCGCCTTCAGCCGCAACACGTTGTCGTGGTCGAGCAACGGGTCGTCGGTTTGGCGGCGCCAGTCGAGAAGCTCTCGCTTGAGTCGTTGCAGGGCGTCGGCATGGGCCGGGTCGTCGGCGAGGTTCGTAAACTCGTACGGGTCCGCCGCCAGATCGTAGAACTCGAACTCCGGCGGCTGGCGCATCAGACGGTAGGCGTCGCGCACCTGCTGCGGTGCCCGGGCCAGCGCCGCCTCGATCTCGCCGCCATATCCGCGAAAATGGCCGAGCGTGAAGTCGTAGCCGGGGTTGATCTGGCCGCCGAGCAGGTTGCAAATGAGCTTGTAACGCTCGTCGCGGACGGCCCGCTGCGGATAGTAGTTGTGCGACGAGTGTAAGTGGAACTCGGAGAACAGGTAACGCCGCCACGGCCGCCTTGCGCCTTCGATCAACGGAACCAGCGACCGGCCGGGCAGGTCTTCGGTTGGCGCAATGCCGGCCGCGGCCAGGAACGTGGGCATCAGGTCGAGCGTGCTGACCAGCTCCGTGCGGACTTGCCCCGGTTGCATGCTGCCGGGCCAGCGGACGATCAGCGGCACGCGGACGCCGCCCTCATAACAGGTACGCTTGCCGCGGATCAGGTCGGCGCCGTGGTCGCCCAGATAGACGACCAGCGTGTTGTCGGCCTTGCCGGATCTTCTCAGGGCGTCGAGCAGCCGGCCTACCAACGCGTCGAGCCGCGCCATGGAGTTGTAGTGGTTGGCCGTGTCGATGCGAAGCTGTGGCGAGTCGAGACCGATATAGCGCAGCGGCGCGACCGAGCCGGATTCGATCGGATCGGCGGGCAGCCCGGCCACCTGCTTGATGAACGGCCGGTGTGCGTCGGGGTAGTTGATCGACAGGAAGAAGGGCTCGTCGGAAGCGTCGAAGAACTCCTCGGCGTGTCTTGCGTAGTCGCCCAGTTTTGCGCGGCCGAAGTTTGCCGACGGAATCGCTTTGAAATCGAACGGAAACGCCGACGCCGGATTGACGTGCAACTTGCCGATGATGCCGGTTCGATAACCGGCACCCTTCAGGCTGTCGACGATGTTCGGCGTCTCCTCTCGATACATGCGAAAATGCCAGGTGGCCAGTCCGATCTGGCCGTTTTGATGCGGATAGAGCCCGGTCAGGTAGGCCGCCCGCGACTGACTGCAACCGGCTTGCGGCACGTAGGCCCGCTCGAAACGAACGCCCTCGGCGGCGAATTTGTCGAGCACGGGAGTCTTCACCGACGGCTCGCCGTAACAACCAAGCTCGGGTCCGTTGTCTTCGGAAACGACCAGCAGGATGTTCGGGCGCTCTGCGGCGACGGCGTCGGTCACCGCTGAGGGGGCGAGCCAAAGGACGGTCGTAGCGAGGATTGCAGGAAGGCGAATTCGACTCATATTCTGCGGCATCTGACGGCGTGAGAAGGGACCCTTGCTCGGGAAATAGCCACGCGTTCGAGTAACTGCCAGGATACCAGAATTGTCTGTAAACGGCATCGCGCCGCCGATCCATAGAGTTTTCTACTCCGCCACGCCGCCGGTGACGGCCGCGATGAACTTCGGGTGATAGACGCGGAAGTTCTTGCCCGCCGTTTGACGCGTCATGGTGATCACGAGATCTTGCTCCAGATCGACCCGTAGCGTGCAGGACGAGGCGGATCCATGGCCGATCGTTCGCTGGCTCAGCCCGTTCCCGCGAAACCACGTCAGACCGACCCCCCAGGTAACGTTCGTATCGGGGCCGAGAAGCTTGCCGAGTTTCCGCGGCAGCATCTGCTCGAACGTCTCTTCGCTAAAGAAGCGAAGGTTTCCGTAGGCGCCGCGATTGGCCAGCATTTGCCCCACGCGTGCCAGATCATAGGCGTTCGACCACGTCATCGCCGAACCGTCGATCGACTCGATCGACCGGCAACCCAGTGGCCCGAAGAGATGCTTCTGGTAGAGATGCGGAAGCGTTACGCCGGTCAGTTGTTCCAGGGCCTTCAGGCCGATGGCGATACTCGTGCCGTTGTAGCGGTGCTGCTTTCCGATTCGCAAGTAAGGGTACGCCTCGCCGTAGGCGTGTTCGAGGTCGCTTTGCGGATCGGTGAAATGGCCGTCCATGTCGGCGGTGTGCGTGAAGAGGTGGTGGAAGGTGACGGGCGTCTTGACGTCGTCGTCGCAAAACTCGGGCAACACCTTGCTCACCGGAGCGTCCAGCCCGATGACGCCCCGATCGATGAACGTCATCAACAGGGAGCCGGAAAGGGCCTTCGAGATCGAGAACACGACGTGTTTCGTCTCCGTGGTGATCGGCTTGCCGTCCCTGGTGCCGTAAGCCCGATTGAAGAAGACGACGCCGTGGCGGGCAACGCAGACGTTGAACGGCTGGTCGGAGTTCTTGGCCCACTCGTCGAGCACGGCATCGATCTTCGCGACCGTGCCGTGCTTCATGCCCGCCTCTTTCTCCGTGCCCTCTCGCAGGACGGGCGCGTCCAATCCGTCGACCTTCACCGGGGCCACGATCGGCTCGGCAAATCGCTCGGCGTTGCCGTTGAGCTGGCGCTTGAGCTTCAGCCACCATTGCCGGTCCTTTGTCAGCGGGCCGTTGAGTTGCGTGGCGGGCCCTCGTTGCGGGTTCGTTTCCTTCATGCCGGCCAAGAGCACGGCGAAATCGTGGGATCGGTGGATGTCGCGGCCGATCGCGAACCCGACGTATTCGTTGACGCTACGGCTGTGATGGCGCCACGTCTGCTCGTCCACTCCCAGAGCGCCGGGACCTACAAGCTCGCCGCGGGGCCGACCGAACGAGAACTTCATCGGATAGGGCGTTCTGTAGAGCGTGCGAAATCGCGTGTACTGGCGGCCGTCTTCCGCCGTGATCTTCACCACCGCACCGTAGCGTCCCGCGGCCGCCGGCTTTTCGACGACTTCGTACTCCTTGTCGTAGAAGGTGACGTCGAGCTTGTAATCGCCCAACAAGCGGCGAGCTTCGCCGGGATCCAAGAAACCGCAGGGCGGGAATCCGTCGTTTTCGGGGAAGACGCTGGGTTGAAAGACGAATTCAGCTTTGAGCAGCGGCCTGGCCCGTTCGGCCGCAGATAGAAAGTCCTGCCGGGCAGCGTCATCCGCCGCCTGCGTCGACGCCGACAGCACCGCCTCCGACAGCACTGTCGCCAACAGGACCGTGCTCCACATAAGCACCTTCACGTTCGTTTTCATCTGCGTGACTCGATTTCTGTTCGCGTGTTGTAAGAAACCTCGAAAGGAACACCTCGGAAGGATCACCGTGCGGCCAATTCGGACCGGGCAGCGATACGGCGATAACCTCGCGCCTACTCCGCCACGTTATAGACGTACAGCAGCCCTGCATGCCGCACGTACAACCTTCCGCCGCAAACGACCGGGTGAGCCCAGCTTGGGGCGCGGCCTTGGGGCGTGAGCTGGAACTGACTGATGACTTCGTGGCCGGAGGGGGTCGGCTTGACCAGGCCCACGACCAGGCGTTCGGCGAGCGTGTAGAGCATGCCGTCGGCGTAGGTCAGCGTGCCCTTGCCGACGCCCTTCTCGGCGTACTTCATTTCGCCCGTCTTCCAGTCCAGGCAGATCCACTTGCCGGCGTTGCGGATGGCGGTCGAGCCGTAGAGGTAGCCGTCCAACAGGATCACGTGGTCGTGATGGTTGTCCATCTCCTCGGAGCGCCAGACTTCTTCCAGCGACGCTTTCTGGCCGTCGACCTTGATCTTCCATTTCACGGCGCCCGTCTTCAGGCCGCTGACGAAGACTTCGCCGTCGTGATAGACCGGCTGCAGCACGTTTTCGTCGTGCAGCGTTTCGAAGGGGACCTTCCAGAGCAGGTCGCCTGAGTCGGCGTTAACGCCGATCATCGATTTCAACGACATCGTGATCACCATCCGCAGCCCTTGATGCTCGGCCAGCGTGGGCGTGGTGTAGCTGGGCGGTTCGCCCACGCTGGGTGCCTTCCAGATCACCTTGCCGGTCATCTTGTTCAAGGCCACCATGGCCGTCTTGCCGCCGGGGCAGCAGATCAGCCGGTCGCCGTCGATCAGCACCGATTCCGACAGCCCCCAGAAGATGTTCTTGCCGTCGAATTCGTCGAGGATGTTTACGCCCCACACCTTCTTGCCGGTGGCCGCTTCCAGGCAGACGAGTTCGCCCAGGGGGCTTTCGTCGTAGACGCGATCACCGTCGATCGTCGGCGTGCTGCGGGTGCCGGGGAACTGTTTGATCCACTCCGGCCCGTTGGGCGTTTGCCAGAGGATTTTCCCGCCGTCGGCGTCCAGGGCGGTGACCACGCTCTTCTCGTCGAGGTTGCCGGTGGTGAAGACGCGGCCGTCGGCAATCGACACGCCGGAGTAGCCGTATCCCAGTCCCTCGGCCTTGTAGATCAACTCCGGACCGCCTTCCGGCCAGCGGTCGAGCAGGCCCGTGTCGGGCGATTTGTTGTCTTGATTGGGACCGTGGAATTGCGGCCACGACGGGCCGTCGGCCGCCGCCGGCAGGGCCAGGAAGGCAAGCAGGAGAATCGGGAAGAGGCATTCGGCCAGAGTTTGGGGCATGCGCATCGGCGTGGGTCCTTGTGGGGGCTCTAACGGTGTTGAAAAAGTGTGTGCCACTGCTTCGCAGAAGCAGTGTCTTCTGCGAGGGCCACAAGCGGCACTGCTTCTGCGAAGCAGTGGCACACGTTTCCTTGTTTTAGCGATCATGGTTCGGTCGCGCGCTTGCACTGGCAGAGCCTCTCTGCCATCAGCGTTCCGGCGCGCTGCAATCTGTCGCGATCGTTGGTTTCCTCTTGTCTTGCGGCGGCCACGGCGGCGGCCAATTCGGCGTCTTCGGCAACGGTTTCGAGCCACTGTTGAAGCTGCTCGAGGCTCACGTAAGGGCACTTATCGCTGAGCAGGTGTACGACTTCCTCGAAACTGTAAAGCGACGACGCCACGGGGCCCGTACGTTCGCGGATGCGGTAGCCGACCAATCTCTGGTCGAAGTCGACCTCGCGTAAGATCCTGGCGGCCAGATGCTCATCCGGCGCGGAAAGCGTCTGCATGGCTATCCTCTCCCGAGTCTGTGGTTCGTCTCGAGTTCGTCGGCGACATTGGCCAATTCTAGCGACGTGAGCGTTGCTCTGGTCGGATATCCCGAGGCCGTATCCCATCCCTGCAACCGATAGAAGGCCGTCTTGAACTCCTCGAACTTCTCTTTGTCGATCTTCCGGCCGACCGTGTTGAAGTACTCCCACTTCCCGTCCCGCTTGCCCGGCAAACAATGCACCGGCCCGCCCTGGCCGAAGGGCGGCCGCCTGTAGATGAAGTCGGCAAAGTGGACCAGATCGCGGTGTCGGCCTTGCAGGGTCCAGATGGCGTGATCGAGGTTCCAGATCCTGCGGCCCAGTTCGATGCCGTCGAGAAACGAGAAGTCCCGCCCGGTCACCGCCTGGAAGAACATCGGTTCGGCCTCGCCGGTCGAACCGGTGTTGTCGGGCGCAAGGAGGTTGATGAAGTCGGGCCAGCGCCAGTCGCAGAACAGGGCCGACTGCTTCCAGAACCGCGTGTAATAGCGGTGCCAGGCGACCAGCTTGGCGATATGCTCCGAGTACATGTTCTCGGTGCTGTAGTCGAGCATCAACGGGTCGTCCTGGAAGGGGACCATCTTCTTGGCGTAGATCGCCACGGCCTCTGCGGCCGCAACCTCGGTCTCGCGTCCTTGCATCCGTGCGTTGGAGGGTTGCCAGTGGAGCCAATCGAAATCGTGCTCGTTGATGTCGCGATCGCCGAGAATCGTGCCGTATCCCCATTCGAGTTGCGAACGGGGATCGCGGTGGATGGGGATTCCCCAATGCGGAAACGGAAGTTGCCCGGTCCACAAGTCCTCCGCCAGCCGGCCCCACCGCTTGGCCGCGCGAACGCATCCCTCGGCCAGGTCGTCGCCGAATTGACTCTCGCCGCCACGGCCGTCGTTGCGATAGGCGATCGCCTTGACAAGTTGCTCGGCAAACTCCATCTGGCCGAACTTAGACCAATCCAGAGGGCACTCGACCGCCTTGCCCGGGCCGAAGATCCCGCGCTTGGCCAGATCGCGGACGTAGAACACGACGAACATCATCTCGTGGGCGTTCAGGCCGTAGCGATTCAGCAGATCGCTCGCCTGACGTTGGATGTCGAGCGACTTCGCTTCGCCGTAGAACGCGGTCGCGTAACAACTGGCCTCGTTGCCCTTGCCGGTTTCGTAGCGGGCCCGGCATGCCGAGTGACAGCCCAGGCAGGCCTGGGGACGTTGCCCTTCGCTCGGCCGGCCCTTCCAAAGCTGCCCGCCGACCGGAGGGCTCATGAAGTACGTGCCGACGGTGTGCGCTTTGAGCTTGTCGAGCCCGAACGCGTACTTCTCCTTCTGCCACATGCGGGCTTGCATCAAGGCCTTCGGGTCGTTGACCGGAATGCTGCCGGTTCCGATCACACTGATCGCCTTGAGATTCTTCGACCCGAAGACGGCGCCGAAGCCGCCCTGTCCGGAGCCGTTGCTGGCGTCGTGGATCAGGCAGGCCATGCGGCTGAGGTTCTCGCCCGCCGGGCCGATCGCCACCACGGCCGGCCGCTGTGTGGTGAGGTTGCTTTCTTCGGGACCCGGGACGACCCAGTCGCCGTAGTCTTGGCCGTCGGCCACGTATTGCCAAATCGCCTCCTGGCATTGCCAAGTGTCTTTCCCCCACAGCGACAACGGCTCGCAGTCGCGAATCTCCACTTCGCCGTCGCGAATATCGATCCAGACGGGCCGGTCGGCCTGGCCTTCGAGCACGAGCCCGTCGAATCCGGCCGACTTGAGTTGGGTCGAAAAACGGCCGCCGAAATTGCTCCGCGTAAACCAGCCGATGGGATACGATTGCACGCCGATGCCCTGCACTTCGGTCCGTCCGGCTCCGGCGGGAACGAGCGTACCGCTCAGCGGCGAAGTCATCATGGTGACCACGTTGGCCTGATCGAAGCCGTCGATCGACTTGTCTTTGACCAGGTCGAAGAAGACGGCCGACCCCATGCCGTGTCCGCCGACCCATTGTTCGTACCGGCTGGTGGGGATGGTCGTGATCTTCCGCGACGAAAGATCGATTCTCAGTAGCTTGCCCGCGTATCCGTTCATGCTGCGGCTCTCCGCATGGGTGTTGATCGGCAATCGGCGTTCAATCGCCCGGGAATCCCAGAATCCGCCAGGCGATGCCCCGGAGGTTCACTTTGTATCCGGCGTCGCCCTCTTGTGCGGGAGCCTTGTCGGTAAACTTGATCGCGCCGACGGGGCAGACCTCGACGCACGCCTGCTTCCCCTGCGGCCCGCCGCCCGACTCGTCCCAATGATAGGCGGCCCCGGCACACAAGTCGCATTTACGGCCTTTCAGTTTGCCCCCAGAATTGTCGTCCGGGGCGATCACCGGCCGGCTGGGCATATGCGGACATACCTCGGCACACGTGCCGCAGCCGATGCACTTCTTCGCGTCGACCCTGCGGACGTTGCCGTGCTCAGGGTCCGGCTTCAGCGCGCCGCGGGGACACTCCTCAACACACGGAGCTTCCACACACTGTCGGCACTGCTCGATCGTCACGTCGTCGGGCCAGTTGCGAAAGGAGTTCTGCAATACCTGGATCCTGGCAAGCGAGAGGTTCTCTTCCCCTTCGTTCACCAGCGAACAGGCCAGCATACAAGAGACGCAGCCCTGGCACTTCTTCGTGTCGACCAGCAGATATCCGCCGGAGGCCGGGATGGCCGCCACGGCGTCGTTCACCCAGAACATCCCGCAGAGCGTGCCGCCGACGGCTGCGCCAACACCGGCCTTGAGAAAGTCGCGCCGCTTTGTCTCGTGCATGGGGTCTCTTTCTCGTAGCGTGGCTGAGAGTCCCTATCTGGGTGCGGTTTGACAAATGACGTTCACGCACGCCGGCTTGCCCGACGCAAGGGCGCGCTCTAGCGCGGGACGGATTTCTGCGGGCTCTTCGACGAACTCGCCGTGCCCGCCGAAACCTTCCACCCACTTGTCGTAGCGGACGTACCCCAGTTCGCTGGCCACCAGACGGTCCTTTCCGTACATTCCGGCCTGAGCGGCTTTGATCATGCCCCAAGCGCCGTCGTTGACGATCACCGCCACCACCGGAAGATCATGGCGCAAGGCCGTGTCCATCTCGACGGCGCTGAGGCCGAACGCGCCGTCGCCACAGATCAGGAATACGTTGCGGTCGGGATTGGCCGACTTCGCGGCCACGGCAAACGGCAACCCAACGCCCAAGCATCCCATCGGCCCGCTGGTCACGCCCATCACTTCGCCGGGGCCTTCGGCGGGCAGCACGCCCATCGACCAGACGCTGGTGAAGCCGCCGTCGATCACGTAGCAAGCATCCCGACCACCGATATCACTGCCACCGAACCTGCGCAGTTCTTCGGCCACCCGAAGCGGATGGCACGGGGCCGCGTCAAGATCGATTCGAGCCCGGCCGGCGCTCACGCCGCGCTTGACCCCGTCCTTGACGTCCTTGGCCCAGCGACGGTCCGCCGTATTCGGCAGGGCCTCTTGGAGGTCTTCGAGCACGTTGGCAATGTCGCCGGCCACCGCGCAATCGGGCCCGCGGTTGAAACCCAAGCGAGACGGTTCGATATCGACCTGGATCAACTTGGTCGACTTCGGAAGCGATCGTCCGTAGCCCAGCATGAAGTCGAGCCGCACGCCCAACAAGAGCACGGCGTCGGCCCCCAACGAACCGGGAAACGCCGGAAAGACCGCCAGCGGGTGCGAGTCGGGCAAGGTCCCACGGCCGCCGGCGTGGGTAATGACGGGGATACCCGTGTGTTCGGCGAAGTTCTTCAGCGCCGCCTGCGCATCGGACCAGCGGCAGCCGGACCCGGCCACGATCACCGGGCGTTTGGCCGCGGAGAGCATCTTGGCGGCCTCGGCAACACACTCGCGGCTGCCCCGGGGACGGTCGACGGCGCGGTACTTCTCGGGGAACCGCGCCTTGGACTTCTCCACACGGCGCATGAGGATATCCTGCGGCACCTCCAGATAGACCGGCCCGGGCCGGCCGCTTAAGGCGTGGCGAAACGCCATGGCCACGTACTCCGGGATGCGCTCGGTTTGGTGGCAGACGCGCGACCACTTGGTGATCGATTCGTAGAGATCCATCTGGTCGATGTCTTGCAGCGAGCCGATTTCGTTTTCGCCCAGGCTGCTGCGTCCGCCGAGGACCAGCATCGGCGCGCCGTTCTCGTACGCGTTGGCAACGCCGGTGGTGGCGTTGGTCACGCCGGGGCCGGCGGTGACGGAGATTACGCCGACTTCGCCCGTGGCCCACGCCCAGGCCTCGCCCATGTGTGCCACGGCCTCCTCGTGCCGTGCGTCCAGGACCTCGATTTCCTCGTCGAGGCATCCGTCGAGGATCGGCAGGATGTGTCCTCCGCAGAGGGTAAACAGCCGCGAGACGCCTTCCCGCTTCAGGGCATGTGCCAACAATTGGCCGCCGTGGGGGTGGTCGGACTCTAGTTCGTCGGGCCGCGCGGGCTGCGGTCCGTCGACGCTCGGCTGCGCGACGGCGGGCACGGCGGCCGCCGCCGCGGCGCCCGTTCCTACCGCCGAGGCCCTCAAGAACGCCCTCCGGGAAATGCCGTCGGCGCCGTTTTCGCCGGTGTCTGCCGGACTATCCTCGTTTGCTCGTTTCTTCATAACGTTTCCCTCCTATGGCCCCTCCTATCTGGAGTGTTTCACGGCCCGCCGATTCCGGTCCCTTGCGAGCCAAACGGGGACGTCAAATCCCGGCCCTACCGCTCGAGGTGCCGCGTCACCAGCGGTTTGAACGGATCGAACGACTCGTGCATGGTCCAAGCCATCGCCCGCAGCAGGATGATGCGGAAGTAGGGGTCGTTGAACGTGAAGTAGTTGTGGCCGGCGCCGGAGACAAACACTCGGCCGCGGCCCACCTCCTTGGTCCACATCACCGGCCAGGGCTTGCCGTCGAGATCCTCGATCTTCGGCGGACCGGGCAGCGGCTTGTTGGCAATCGCCGGACCGGCCGGCGAGGTGACCAGCGGCGCGATGCCGGCCGGATCGCCGCGCAATTGCCAGTAGAACTCGTCGGCCAGTTCGAACTTCTCGGGGAAGCGCTCGAAGATGGGCGATTTCCGCGCCGCCTCGGTGAGCGTCACGGGCGACGGCAAAACGCCCCACTTGGTGGCGCCGTTGCGATGGTCCCAGGCCAGCCCGATGCAATTCGACCAGTCTTCGCCCGAGCCCTGCATCAAGGCCATGTGCAGCACGATCAACCCGCCGCCGCGCTTCTGATAGGCGTCGACCAGATCGTAATCCCACCCTTGCGGACGCGGCCACATATAGAACACGACCAGGTCGGCCTTCTCCCAGAGTTCCTTCTTGGGGAAGTACATCGAAGGGATCACGTTGACGCGCGGGACCGTCGGCAGCAACGTGTTCATGTAGCGGTCCATCACCCAGGCGTACTCGTGGGTCTCCTTTTCGTGGAGCTTGTCGATGCCCCAGACCCAGACGATCGTCAGGTCACGGGACGGCTCCCGCTGCTCGATCGGCCCCACGATTCGTTTGACTTCCGCCATATCGCGCGGCACCGGCTTCTGCCAGGGAAATTGGGCGGATGCCTGGCCGCTTACGACCAGGGCCAGCAACAGGAACAGACAGGTTCGCCACGTCGTACGTGAAGTGGACATTTCCTCTCCTTTCGATCTGTCAGATAGCAAGGTGTGGTGAGGGTGCCACTGGCTGCTTGTCAGCCAGTGTTCGTTGCCCCGTCTGTCGCCCAAGCGGCACTGGCTGACAAGCAGCCAGTGGCACCCGAGCTTATCTCTTGGGACGAATTACTCCTCGCCCTTGAGGTACTTGTCGAACCAGGGGATCTCGAGCTTCATCACGTCGTCCAGGCACTCTCCACTGTAGACGTCGTAGTGCTTCTTACCTTTGAGAATATGATACTCCGTCGGCACGTCGTTGGCTTTGAGAATCTCGTGGACGCGGCCCGAATTCTCGGCGATCTTGAAATAGTGCTCCTCTTCGGCGTCGATCAACAGCGTGGGCACCTTGACCCGATCGGCGTATTGCCCGGGGTTGAAGACGGCAATCCGTTCGCCGTAGGGCGTGCCCTGCAACACGCCCGGCGAGCCGCCGCCCTGCGGCACCGGGTCGACGTCGCCGCGGGCACGGGCCGACTTGCCGCGATAGACGCCGACGAGCCCTTGGGGAAAACGCTTGCTCCAGTCGTCGGGCATCGAGCCGACCTGCGCCACCACGCAAGCGATCCGCCGATCGTGCGCCGCCCGATAGATCACGTGCCCGCCGCCGAAGCTGGTACCCCAGATGCCGATCCGCTTGTTGTCGACCATCGGCTCGCCGTAGACGTATGAGACCGCAGCGTCGATATCCATCTGCTGATCGACCGGATCGACCACCTCGCGGATGGCCCGGGCCTTGACCGTTACGTTGCCCTCCGCATCGGGTTTAGGCATTTCGCCGCGCACCACCAGCCGGCTGTCGCTATCGCCCCAGCCGCGATAGTCGTAGTTGATCACCACGTAGCCCGCCGCCGCAAAACGCGGGGCAATGCCGGAATTCATCAAGAAGGCCTTGGTGCCGCCCCAGCCGTTGCACATCACCAGCGCCGGCAGCTTCGCGCCTTCCTCGCGCTCTTTGGGAAAGAGCAACACGGCCGAAAGCCGCGTGCCGTCGCTCCAGAGCGTGATCTCGCGCTGCAGCACGGCAGGATGCCCGTCGACCTCATTCTCCTCCTGTGCCCCCTCCTGTGCCACGACGGCATCGGGCGACCACGCGCACGACAGCATCGCCACGACGGCCAGCATGGCCGGCAGACAGACCCAACTCGCGTTTCTTCGCACGTTCATCTCAGCTTTCCTTTCCGGTCGTATTCCGCCAACCTCGGCGCACCGGCGACCACCGCCGATGCGAGGGATATTGTAGCAGATACGGCCCTTCTCACGATGTCTTTGTGTACTGGGAATTGGCGAAGTAGCGGCCGCCACCGCAGAGCCCCAACAGGCCCCTTCACTCCACACTCATTTTCCTGACGTTCTCGTCACTAAGCAGTGCGCTGCTAAAGCCGGCCAGCAGCGCGCGGTCTTCGTTGGTGTAGCTGGTGTCGCCGGCCAGCGTCTTGATGTTGGCGTCGATCTCGGCAGGAAAGCGCATGCCGATGTTGAGAACGTGGACGCGGTCGTCATCGAGCAGGTAGCGGCAAGCCGCGCCGGGCAGTTTCTCGAGGTGCTTCTGACCGAAGCCCCCGAGCATGCCGGCTCCCAGCACTTTCATCGCCACGATGCCCATTTGCAGCTCGTGCGCTTTGGCCAGGCACGCGTTGCGCAGCTCGGTCGTGCGGGGCAGAAAGAACCGGCTGGTCCCCCGCGGAAGGTATCCGTAGGCCAGCATGCACAGGTCGAACTCACCGGTGTTGATCAGGCCCAGCGCCTTGTCGAAATAGTGATGTGCCGAGAAGCCTACGAAACGGACCAGGCCCTTGTCGCGTGCCTTGACGAGTTCGCCGTGGACCTCCATGCACTGCTCGACGGTCATCTGCTCCACGCCCGGCGTGCCGTGGATCAAGATCGCGTCGATGTAATCCGACTGCAATTCCGCCAGGTTCTTCTCGACTTGCCGGGCAACTCCCTGCTTGTCGACCTTCGTGATCTTCCCGTCCGGTTTGGATAGGTCCCAAAAGTCGACCTTGGTGGTGATGAAGACGTTGTCGCGAACGTTCTTCAGCGCCTTCCCGATAATCGCCTGGCTTTCGGCGTAGGTGTAACTGATGGCGGTGTCGAAATATCGGATTCCGACGTCGTAGGCGTGGCGGACCAACTTCACGCGGTCTTCGGTCGAAAGGGTGTTTCCCCATTTCTTCGGCAGCGCGGCCCCGCCGTAGCCGAGGATAGGCAGCTCCACCTTGGTCTTGCCTAGGACGCGCGTGGGCATGGCGTCCGTGAAGTTGATTTTCTTGTCTTCAGGCGCGGCCCCGTGGGCAGCGCTTGTGCTCAGTACGGCCGCAGCCGCCGTAGCGGTCGCTTGGGCGCCCCTTCGCATGAAGTCGCGCCGATCCAGTTCGTTGCTCTTTTGAGACATGCTGATCACTCCCGTTTGAAGACAACCGGATATCGACGGCAGACGTCCGCCGTTATCGACACCGTGTTTACGTTCCCGGAGGCCAACCTACTTCGGCGTGGCCTCGCAGTGAGGGTAGCGGTAGTCGGCGCCGTCTCTCGTAGACACCTTCACCGTCGACCCGTCCTTCAGCGTATAGAGGTAGAGCGACGGGCTGGCATGGTAGACGATCGCGGCTTCATCCTTCGTCCAACGAGGATAGGCAAACCAGCGATTCGCTCCCTCCTCGTTGGCGAACGGTTTGGCGTTTGTTATGCTCCGCTTCTTCGCGTCGAAGTCGGCGATGTAGAGGGTGCGGCCGCTGTCTTTGTACTCGAATCCGGTCTGGTATTCGAAGCAGACCTTGTCCTCGCTCGGCGAGATGCTGACGCGATCCAGCAGCCCCTTCGTCGCTAATTCGCAGTCGATGCGCTGGTAGTGGCGCACTCCGTCGGGCTTGAGCGACATCAGGAAGTAGCCCCAACCCTGTTTCGGGTGTGCCGACTGCACGAGAATCCTGCCGTCTTTCAAGCACGTGTATGCCCACGTATGGTGTCTCTTGTCGGTCAGCGCGATCTCCTCGCCGGGCTTGGCGCCCACCTTGCTGGCCATCACGAAGAAGCCGCCCTTCTCCGGATTCTTGCGGTTCCAGATCGGCGTGTTGGTGCCGTCGCGGGTCCAGGTCTGATTGAAATCGGTGTGTGTGCCGTCGGTCAGTTGATGGAAGCCCGTGCCGTCGACGTTGATAATGCAGATCGCGGTCTTCCAGTTCACCGTGACGGGGTGATTCTTCAATCGCCGGAAGAAGACCAGCATGTCGCCGGTCTTCGACCAGGACGGCTTGAAATCCTGGTGTCCGCTGGTCAACGGCTTGCCCTCGGGCGTACCGTAGGTGTTGACGTGGATTTCGCCGTTGAGGAAATAGGAGCCCCGATAGCCGATGCCTTTCGGCTCGGCTTTGCCGCTCTTGCCGCCTTGTTTCGCCGGCAGCGCCTCGATCTTCGGGCGGGCCGACTTGATCGTGTCGAGATCACCGGTCGCTGCGGCCGTCCGGATGTCGACCTCTTGCGCCGAAGCCGCCGACTGCAACCCCGATAACCCGAGGCTGGCCAACGATACAATTGCCAAGACAAGTGTGTTCATGTGTTTCACTGAAGAATCTCCCTTCTAACTCAAACTGCAAATGCGGGAGCCCGAAAATGGGGACTGGCTCCGTCGACGACCGGTATCGTAGTGGTGATTCGTATTGCCGACGGTGCCTGTCCCCTTTTTCGGGCGGGGGCACCGGCGCCCCGTGGAAAAAGGGACAGACACCGAGCCGGCAGCGTTTTTCCAGAGGTTTGACATCTGGCGCGGCTCGGAGCCGGTCCCCATCTTCCACTCCACGTTTACTGTTTGAGTTCTGAAGATCGAATGGAGGGCCAAGTATAAGAACACCGGAGAACCTCGGCGATCGTGGACATCGTCGCGCGGCCTTGCGTCGTCGCGCCGTGCTGCGCGCGGCCGCCCGAGTCTACCTGACGGCGTTTGCTGCCGAAAACCCCCGCCAGCGTGTGGGGTGTACCGCGGCTTCGGAAATTGGCACCCTCCGGGCGATTCTCGAGCAATCGTCCGATTTCTCCAGATC
>CAYYNP010000120.1:0-26680 GCA_964472545.1 uncultured Planctomycetaceae bacterium
GCCTTCTCCCTCGCCCACGCCCTTCCCATCACCTTCTCCTTTACCCTCACCCTTTCCTTCGCCCTTACCCTCACCCTTTCCTTCGCCCTTACCCTCTTCGTTCTCCTTGATATCGTCGGCGAGGTCGCCGGTCTTGTCGCCGATATCCTTCTGCTCGCCGGCCACGTCCTTGGGATCGGCAGCGCCCTCGGCGTTGCGTTGGGCCGCCTTCTGATCCTTGATGATCTGGTTCAGCCGCTTCAGGTAGTGCTTGTAGCGGGCCTTTTCGGCGGCGATCCGCCGGTCGCGGTTTTCGCTCAGCAACAGTTCCAGCAGGGCGTTGAGATCCTGGTCCAAGTCGGTCTGGTTCTCCAACGCGCGGCCCGGCTGGTCCTTCGAGAGCAGTTCGATCAGGGCGTCGAACTGGATCACAATCAGTTCGTCGCGGCTGAGCTTGACCGCCTTTTTCAACAGCAACGATCGGGCCGGGTCGGGCCGCTCGGTCAGTTCGCCCATGCGAACCAGCAGCCGTTCGAGGTCCTTGTACTTCTCGGCCAGCCGGCGTTGACGGATCGTCAACTCCTCGGCCGGATCGACCGTCGGCTTGGCATCTTCCGCCGCCGGCGTGTCGGCAGCATCGGCAGCGTCCGCATCGTCCGCCGTTGGGGCGTCTGCGGCCGGGGTGTCGGCGTCCGCGGCAGGGGCATCGGCGGCACCACCCTCTTGTGGGGTGGCCCACGCCGCGGTGACGGCAAACATCACCATCAACATACAGATTGCGCCCGCCAGCGGGGCTCGGGTCGTGACCAGCATCTCTAGTCCTCCTCCAAGAGTTTTTGGTTTCGACGTTTCTTGGTCAACTCGCGGATCAATTCGAGCTCCTTCCTTATTTCTCGGAGCGTCTCGACCGCTTCGTTGAACGTTTGCAGCTCCAACATTCGCTTGAGAATCTTCTGCATTTCGGTAAGGATCGCGTCGGCCTCGTCCCGGGCGCGCTCAAGCTGCTCGGTTCGGGCCGTGGGATCGTCCATCACGCGTTTCAATGCCTCGAGCCGCTCGGCCAATTCCGGCAGCGCGGTATCGGAAAGGTCGTGCAGCGGCTTGGCGATGCCGTCTTGCAGCCGGATCGTAAGCTGCTCGAGGTCGGCGGTGATTTGGTTGTTGATGAATTGCTTGAGAATCTGATCGAACCGCTCGGCCACGCTCTCGGTTTCGGCGGTCATCTGCTGCGTGTTGTGCAGGGCGGCGCCGATCTCGCTCCGCCAGAAATCGAGCCGCGTTTGGGGCGTGTCGGCGCCCGCCGGCACGCCCTCGGGCGGGTCGGTGGCGTCGAAGTCGACGTCGAGCTTCTCGCGGGCTTCGGTCATCTTGTCGATGATCGCCTCGAACTGCTGCCGGGCCATCAACTCGCTCCACTCGAGCATCTTCCGCAATTCATCTTCGGTGACAACTTCCAGCGTCCAGAAATGGCTGGAGGTCTCGTTCGGGTCGGCGCCGTCGAGATCGTAGCGGTCCGACGCCTTCACGCAAAGCGTGATCAACTGGCCGGGCTGAAGGGCCAAGTCCTCGACTTCCAGTTTCACGTCGGCCGAGAGCAGATCCAACTCGAAGGTCTTCGCGCCGATCGGGGTCTTGGGAGACTGCATCGGCTTGGGCGGCTCGGGGTCGCCGGCGGCCGCGTCTTCGGGCGCACCCTCCGGGGCTGCATCCTCCGCGGGCGGGTCGGCCTCCGCTTCGCCTTCCTTCTGCTTCTGACGCAGCAGGTACTCGAACCAGATCGCCCCCAGCCCGTGGTCGTCGCTGACCGTGCCGGTCACCGGCAGTCGGGCCTTGGGCGTGATCGCTTCCTCGATGCCGTCCAGCCGCGTGTCGCGGAACACCGGCGGCGCGTCGGCGTAGATATCCAAGACCAGCAGGTCCGGCTTGCGGTTGGTGACGTTGTCGGTATCGACCAGCACGTAGCGGACCTCGAGCCGGCCGACGCTCAGGCAATAGAGTACTTGTTGGAACTCTCGCTTGCCGCCGAGATCGTCCATCGTGATCCACTCGGAAACTTGCTCTTGTTCCTCGGTGCCCACCACGGTGACCAGGCGCTTCTCAAATCGGACTTCGGCCAGGTCTTTGTCGGACCGGCCGATCACGGTGACTTCGGTTCCCACCGGCACGCGCATCGTCCCGGTCACCCGTTCCGGCTCGATGGAATGCTCGCGTTGCATGTAGGACGGGTAGTGATACGTCAACAGTTTCTCTTCGAGATGGGGCCTGGGGACGACCTCGATCCGCAGGTCGCGAATCCGGTCGTCGCCGCCGATCACCTCCAGGTCGATCGGGGCCATCACGTTCTCGAAGGTATACGTGTACTTCTGAAACTCGTCTTGACCGCGGACCGCGTTACCCTGCCGGGCCATCGGCTCGGGGTCCGACGTCCAGGAGCCGCCCTCGACGCGATAGTTGACGTAGGCCGTTTCGGGCACGACCTCGTATTGCTCGCTAAGATCGGCCTTGGCCACCAGCGGGAAGTCGGCCCCCTTGGCCACTCGGGCCACGCCGTTCTCGTCGAAGCCCTCGACGACCATCCGCGTCGTACGCGGCCATTCTTCGGCGGAGAGCAGCAGGTTGCGCTCGGCCCAGATGCCGAACGGTTCCGGACAAAAGCCGAGAAAGACCGCCACCGAGATCGTCAACAACACGGCCGCGCAAACACTGATCACCAGCGGCAGGGGGTTGAAGACCCAGCGCAGCCGCACGTCGCCGGTCCGCAGGGCGGCCTCGCGGCAGGTGTGGGCGAGCATCTCCGGATCGCACGGATCTTCCCCGTGCTCCGGAGCCGTAAGCACCACGGCGGTCAACAGGCTGTCGTCGAATTCGGAGAACCGCCGCTCCAACAACGTGGCCATGTTGCTGTCCGACAGCGGCACAAACGCCCGCAGCCCGATCCGCCGAAACAACAGCGCCGCCAACACCACCAGCACGACCGCCAGAATACACCCGCGAACCGCCTGTGGCAGCTCCAACAGCCAATCGATCGCCAGGCTGGACCAAAAGGCGAGCCCCAGCCAGGCAACGGCCACGGCGAGTCCCTCGATCCAAACGTACCATCGGATGCGCTGGCGCAGGCCGCCCAACAGCGCGCGAACGTCGGGCGCCAATTCCGGCTGGGGTTGCGGTTCTCGGATTTCGTCGGGTTGCGTTTCTAAGGTGGTCGCCATCGCGTTTCCTATGCCAACTTGGCCAATCGTCTCGTCAACCATTCGATGCTCAGCAAGCCGCACAAGCCGATCATCCACCACATCCGCCAGTTCATCAACTCGTCGTGATCGACCTTCTGCGGCTGGGGATCGGTCTTGGTGCGGTCGAACAACAGGTCCTCCACGCGCTGCTTCGGCGCCGGAGGATCCAACAACTCGGCGATCCCGTCGTAGTATTCGCCCGGCCCGGCGTCCGCCTTCTTCTTCTCTTCATCGTCCGAGGCGTCTTGCTTCTCGGCCGCGTCGGGGTCCTTTCGCGGCCGCGCGCCCCAGCTTCCCTTGGCGATTTGCCGCAGCAGTTCGTCGTTGCGCTTCAGCCTGGCAGTTTCCCACTGGGGAATCTCGACCTCGAACTTCTCGGTCAGCCGCTGGGTGGGGCTGCCGGGAATCCGCAACTCGAGCCAGTACTCGCCCTTCTCCAGCACCGGGAAGCGGCCCTCGAACTGGCCCGGTTTGCCGGTCTCGACGGTGAGCACGTGCGTCTTCTGCGACTTGTCGGCCATGCAGGTGGCCTTCAACACGACCTGCGGCACGTCGAGCGGCTTGCGCCGGTCGTCGAGCAATTGGGCGGTGACCTCGACCGTGTCGCCGAGCATGTAGCGGCTCTGATCGACCATCAACATCCCCTGACGCGACTCGCGCATCTGACGGCCTTGGGAAACGTGGCGGATCAGATTCACGTAGAACTTCTGGAAGAACTTGTCGTCCAACGCCCGCAGCCGCCACATCTCGCCGCTGCCAATGTAGAACGTGTATCCCGAGCCAAACGACTGCCGCACCATGAACGGCGGCTGTTCGCCGGTTTGCCGCAGCAGGGCGTCGGTGGTGGTGTCGAAGCGGGCCAACACCGTGGCGCCCCGTTTCTCGCTCTTCACCGGGCAGAAGGCGTACACGCCCGTAAAGGCCTCCCAGCCCTTGCGGCTGATCGTCAGGCTCTCGTCGAGCATCAGGCCCTTCAGGTCGGCCCCTTCCTTGGTGAATTCGATCCGGCAGCGCTCCTCGGCGATGCTCATGCCCTCGTCCAGCGGCGACGACTTGCCTTGGATGAGCACCGGATAGAGCGTGCGGATGGCCTTGAGGTTTTCGTCTTCCAGCCAGCCGCCGACTTCATCGGTGGTGTTGACCGGCCCGCCGATGAGGATCAGACCGCCGCCCTGTTCGGCGACCCAGCGCTCGAGCAACTCGGCCCGGGCCTTCAAGTCGGCCGGTTTCTCGCTGGTGCCCGCGGTCAGCGCCGTCCAGTCGGCGTCGAAGGCAATCACGCAGTCGTATTCGAACATCTCGGTTTCGTCGACCGGGAAGTTGTCGAGCACCTCGTCGGCCTCTTGGGAGATGCCTTCCTGGGCGGTTTGCAGCAGGACGTGCGTCTCGATCAATGGGTCGCGATGCAATTGCGTGCGGAGGAAGCGGTACTCGCGCGTGGGGCCGCCGGCCATGAGCAACACGCGGGTCTTGCGGTCGACGATCTCGATCTCGCCTTCCTTGGCGTTGTCGTCGGCGTAGCGGTCGCCCGCCGGGGCGCTGATGCGGAAGTGGAGCTTGTAGCGGCCCGGCGGCTGCGGGTCGACGCGCATCTTGACCAGCGCCGGGGTGCCGTCCTCTTGCAGCGTGACCGTCTCGGTGGCCACCGGTTGTTGGCCGCTGGGGTTGAACTCGGCGGCTCCCTCGGCGGCGGGCCGGGAGTAGAGTTGGGCCTGGACCGTGCGGCCGGCCAGACCTTTGGCCTCCACGTAACCGGTCACCTCGTAGGGGTCCTTCTTTTCAGCCTCGCTGGAGTAGATCCGCTTGGGGAACTCCAGCCCGCTGACGCGGACGTTGACCGCGTCGCGGTCGGAGCCGATGCCCACGGTGAAGATCGGTAGTTCGTTGCGCTTGGCCAGTGCGTAGGCCTCGCTCGGCTTGGGGCCGGGCGTCTGCCCGCCGTCGCTGAAGACCACGATCCCCGCCACCTGCTTGCTGCTGGCCTCGTCGACCAGGCTCTTCAGCGAGGCGCCCAATTGGGTCCCCTCGCCGCCGGGCTGCAACAAGGCGTACCAGTCGACCGTACCGTCGGGCTTGATGGGGATTGCGTTCTTCTCGTCGGCACTTTTGTCGGTCGTGCTTTCGACGGTTGTGCTCTCGGCAGTAACGCTCTCGCCCGCGCCGTTGGCGCCGTCGGTCTTAGCGGTTTGCTGTGCGGTGGGGTCTTCGCCGTCGGCCGCGTCCGGATCGAGCTTCGGCAGCGTACAGACGGGCTCGGGATCGACGCCGTCGTTGAAGCGATAGACGTCGACCACGTGCTTCTGCCGCAACCGATTCAAAAACTCGCTCGAGGAAAGCGCCGCCGCCACCTGCCGCAGCCGGGTCCGCGCACCGTCGATCGGATTCTCGACGTCGGGCTCTTTCATGCTCGCGCTGGTATCGACCAACAGAAACACGCGGGAGTCGTACGTGAAGTCGCGTTCGATACGCCACTGTGGCTCTAGGAACAGCACCAGCAGGCCGAAGAAGACCGCCATCCGCAACACGGCCAGGAAGACCGCCAGCCCGGGAGCCAACTCGATCGAGTCGCGATAGTACATGTAGCCGACGAACGCCAGCACGGCCACGAAGATCGGAGCGATCAGCAGCCACAAGGCCGGATTGCTATGCACGCGGGCGAACTCGAACGTCTCGCGGAGCATCCCTTCGCCGCCGGTGACCTGAGCCAAGATGGGTGAGAAGGCTTGCATCATCGTGCACCTCCTTTCGCCATCGCCAGCACGGGCGGCGAGGATCGCCGGGCCGGATGGTAGCTGATCAAGTATGCCAGGATCTGCTCGAAGATCAGCAACGCCACCAGCCCCAACAGCCACCACATGGCGACGTCCTCCCCCGGCGTCTCGCCGACTTCGAGTTTGAAACGCTCCGCCCGGGCGTATTTGTAGTCGATCCCCGGCAGGGCGTCGGCCAGGTCTTCGCCGGAGCGCGTCGAGAGGTCGCCCTCCTCCGGGTCGACGTTCACGGCGAAGTGGCGGACCTCGGGCGTGCCGCCGTCTTGGCCGCTCAACTCGGCCCGATAGACGCCGGCCACGTCGGTATCGGAGAAGGTGACCGACCAGTTGCCGTCGTCCGACTTTTCCGCCCCGGCGTCGGAAGGCAGCGGCATGGCGTCGTCATCGGGGGTGAAGAATTCGACCTTGCCGGTGTACTGTTCGGCGTCGAGCGTCAACGACAGCTTGGAGCCCACCTCGTCGGAGACCTCGGCCACCGAGCGGCGACTGAGGTACTTCTGCATCTCCAGCATGACCACGACGAACGTGCCCGTCTCCTCAAACGCCCAGTTGTTCCAGAAGACCGGCTCGTCGTTGTCGATGTCGGTCGAGGGGCGCTTCGGAAAGGCCGAGGTCAGGAAGGCCACCACGCGGCCTTCGCCGAAGTCGCGTTCGGCGATCAGCGGGGCCCCGTTGCGGAGCCGGGCGATCACCCTGGTGGTCGATTCCTCCAACGGCGTCCAGCCGTCGGGAACCGCAAAGTACCAGTAGAAATTGATCCGGTGGAGGAAACCCCGCAGCGTGCTGGTCATGGCGCGGAGGATCTGGTGGTCTTCATACTCCTTGTCGACGCTTAAGTCCGGGGCCGGCTCCAGCCGTTCGCGCCGCAACTCCTGCGGATCGGCCACCAGCGGCACGGGGAACAGCCCCTTGCCGCCGCGATAGAGCGTTTCGGTGATCACGCGGCCGTCGCACTGCTCGCCGAGGAAGAAGGCCACGCCCCCGCCGCCGCCGGCGTACTCTTCCAGCGCGGCGATCGCCTGATCGTCGAGCCGGGCCACGTTGGTCAGCACGATCGAATGATATTTCTGAAGCGACTTGGCTCGATTCAAGTAAGAAGGCCGCTCGATCTGCGGAACCAGCCCGGTCTTCAAGTTCGCGCCCGGCATGAGCACGAACGACAGCAGGCTGGCGTCGAGCGACCCGGCCGCGCCGTCGACCGTACGCGGGCTGCCGTCGATCAGCAACACGGGCAGCGTCAGCGGCAGGTCGCACAAGTAGTGGCGCGTGTTATCGAACTTGATGGCGTCGTCGGGCAGCGACAAGGAGAGCTCTAACCGGCCGGGCTCGTGAAAGGTCCGCTTGAACTCTGCCTTCTCGGTCCGCCCGGGGAGGATCTTGGGGATGGTTACCGTAGCCTCGTTGTGTTTCTTGCGATCCAACGACACCTTCACGTCGTGGGCCGTGTCGGGGCCGAAGTTCTTCACGGACACTTCCAGCGGCCACTCGACGCCCACGGCTCGTACGCCGCTACCGGTTGCGACCGATGCGATCGCCAGGTTGGCTCGAGGCTCTTCGGCGCAGTTGATCACGTGGATTTCCGTTTCGCCCTCACCGACGTCGGCCAGTTGCCGGCGAACTTCTTTCGGGTCGCTCCACTCGCGCTCGCGGAAATCGGAGACGACGTAGATGATCCGCCGTTCGGCCTCCGACTCGCCGGACATCTCGGCCACCGCCTTGACCGCCCCACCGGGGCCGACCGCCCGTTGCGAGACGTAGATGCTCTTGAGTTCGTCCTTGATCTGCTTGGGGAATTCCGTGCGATTAACCGTCTGCCGCGAGAGGACCGGCGGGGCCGACTTCGCGGCGCCGGTGTAGGTGATCAGCGTGAACTCCTGCGGCTGGTCTTCCGCCGCGGCGGCCGCAGCGATCTTCTCGACGACTTCCTTGGCCTCGCCGAACACGCTGGCGTTGGTCGTCGGATCGAGGTCCGACATCGAGAAGCTGTCGTCGAGGATCACGATATGGTGGGTCTTCGAGGTCCCCAGCACGCGGCCCACCCAATTCTGCATCTGCGGCCCGGCCAGCAGCGTCACCACGGCGGCCACCGCCGCCATCCGCATCAACAGCAACAGGAGTTGTTTGAAGATGATCCAGGTGCGGTGCTTCTTCTGGCTGACCAACAGAAACTCCATCGCCGCCCATGCGACACGGCGGTGGCGCAGCATGTTGATCAGGTGAATGATGATGGGGATGCTCACCGCGAACAATCCCCAGAGCAGCGGTGTGAATATGAAACTCGGCATCGGTATTGTGGCTCGGTCGGCCGGCGTTTTGCCGTGGGTGTCAGTTCCTGTGGTGCATTCCCAGCCGGTTGGTCAGGTAAGTGGCCAAGGCGGCGTCGAGTGGTTGGCTGGTGCGGATCAAGGCGTAGTCGGCGTTGTTGCGGACGCAACCCCGCCGGACTTCTTCCAGGTAGGCGTTCAGCGCCGCGAGGTATCCCTCGCGCAGCGCCCGCGGGTTGCAGCGGAGCACTTCGGCCAACTCCATGCCCTCGAATCGCGTGGGGCCGGTGAAGGGGAACTCCAGTTCGTCGTCGTCCATCAGGTGGAAGATCAGAACGTCGTGGCCGCGGCTGCGCAGCAGCTTCAGGCCGCGGAAGAGCCCCTCGCGGTCGACGAACAGATCGGAGATCAGCACCATCATCCCCCGCCGCGGAAACGTCTCCGCCGCGTGGCGGAGGATCGTGTACAGGTCGGTCTTGTCTTGCGGCTTGCTGACGTCCAGCGCGTGGATCACCGATTCGAGATGGTTCCGCTTGGTCCGCAAGGGCACCGTCGTCCGGGCCGCGTCGTCAAAGGCCACACAGCCCACCGCGTCTTGTTGCTTCAACAGCAGGTACGCCAGGCTCACCGCGACGGTACAGCCGTATTCGTACTTGCTCAGCGCCTGGTTGCCGTAACGCATGCTGCCGGAAACGTCGCACAGCAAGGTGCAGCGGAGATTCGTGTCCTCCTCGAACTGTTTGACGTAGTAGCGGTCCTGTTTGGCCCAGACCTTCCAGTCGACGTAGCGCAGGTCGTCGCCCCAGGCGTACTCGCGATGCTGCAAGAACTCGACCGATTGGCCGAAGTAGGGGCTGCGGTGCATACCGGAGAGGAAACCCTCGACGATGTGCCGGGCGCGCAGGTCCAACCGCGAGATGCGGCGGATCGCTTCGGGATGCAGAAACTTGTTGTTGGACTCGGGCATAATTCTAGGGGCCTATCCTCGGGGACGTCGGAGTTCGGCAGTGGGGCCCATGCGAGGTATCTCGTGGGGGGATTGCTAAGACGCGAAGATCTTTTGGAATCGCGGGTTGGAAGTCAGTTCGTCCTCGCGCGTGGGCGTTGCCGAGACGATCTGCTCGACCAGGGCGTCCGGCGTCATGCCTTCGCTCTCGGCGGTGAAGTTCAACACCAACCGATGACGCAACACGGGCTTGGCCAACGCCTGCACGTCTTCGCAGGTGACGTGCGTGCGGCCGTGCAACAGCGCCCGGGCCTTCGAGCCGAGGATCAAAAACTGCACCGCACGGGGCCCCGCACCCCAGTTGACCTGATCGGTGACGAACTCCGGCACGCCCGGCTGGCGGACGCGGGTCTGGCGAACCAGCGAAAGCGTGTAGCGGATCACGTGGTCGGAAACCGGCACCTCGCGGACGATCCGCTGCAACTCCAGGATGTCGTCGGCCGCCAACACCGGCCGGATGTTGTCGACCATCGTGGTGGTGGTCCGCCGGGCGACCTCGAGTTCCTCGTCGAAGTTCGGGTAGTTGACGAAGACCTTGAACATGAAGCGGTCTTGTTGGGCCTCGGGCAGCGGATAGGTGCCTTCCTGTTCGATCGGGTTCTGCGTGGCCAGCACGAAGAACGGATCGGCCAGCAGGTGCCGCACCCGGCCCACGGTGACCTGGCGCTCCTGCATCGCCTCGAGCAGCGCGGCCTGGGTCTTCGGCGGCGTACGGTTGATTTCGTCGGCCAGGATCACGTTGCTAAACAGCGGCCCTTCCAGGAAGCGGAAATCTCGCGTGCCGGTCGAGCGGTTCTCCTCGATCACGTCGGTGCCGGTGATGTCGGCCGGCATCAGGTCGGGCGTGAACTGGATCCGGCTGAAGGTGAGATTCAGCGTACGGCTGAGCGTGCTGATCATCAGCGTCTTGGCCAGCCCCGGCACGCCTTCCAAAAGGCAGTGGCTGCGGCTGAACAACGAAATCAGCAGTTCCTCGATCACGTCGGTCTGCCCCACGATCACTTGGCTCAACTGATCCATGATCTTCTGCTTCGCGTCGCGCAGCTTCTCGATGGTGGCAGTGTCTTGGCTGGTCAGTCCTTCTTCGGTCATGGCGTGTTCCTCAAAGGTTGCACGTGGTGTAGCCGGGTGGTTCAGCGCTGGTAAATCGGCAGCGTGCCCTCGGGCAATTGGAGTATGGTCAGGGCGATCGCCGTAGTGTAGACGGGCCCGATGTATCCTTGCGGCCAATAAGCCTGGCCGGTGGAATCCGACACGGCCGCCTCGGCGACCAGCTTGCCAAAGATCCCTTTATCGTTGGGGTCGCTCTCGACTCCCACGCTGTACACTTTCCAAGTCTGGCCGCCCTCGCGGTACATCACTTGGGCGTAATAGTAATGGGCGTAGTGCCAATGGCCGAATCCGCTGCCGGAAAGGTTGTTGAGCTTGCCCTGGCAGAACTTCATCTGCTTCGGCACGTAGTCGTCGTCGTACTGCCCGGCGTTGTACAAACAGGCGATGGCCGCGGCCGTGATCGCCGGGCGCCCGCCGCCGCCGTTGGAGCTGTATTGCACGCCGCCGTCGGGCAGCGTGCAGCGGTGGATGTAGGCGATCGCCTTGTCGATCACTTCCTTGGGCACCGGGATGCCGGCGTTGCGGCAGCCGCGCAGCCCCTGCACCTGCGTGATCGTGGTCGAGCCCTCGTCGAAGTTCGAGCGATCCTTGGCGCTGACGTATCCCCACCCGCCCGACTCGGCCTGGGCCTGGCCGGAAAAGATGGCCGCTTTGGTCAACACGTCGACGAGTTGCTCCCGGCGGACGGCGTCGCCTTCTTCGCCCAGCACCTGGGAGAGAAAGAGCATCGAAAAGCCGTGGCCGTAGGTGTAGCGGTTGTCTCGGGCCGGATCGCCGATCAGACCGTTGTCGCGGGAGTTGGCGATCAGGTAGTCGACCGCGCGGTCGATGTTCCGCGCGTATTTGCCTTGGCTGGTGGTCGAGCCTTCGCACAACAGGGCCATGCCGGCCAACGCGGTCATGGCCGCGGGATAGCGGCGTTGGGTGTCCATCCAACAACCGCGTTTCGGCCATTGTTGCGCCGCCAGCCACTCCAGCCCGCCGGCGGTGACCGATTGGACCGTGCGTTCCTTCTCGCCGCCGCTCGGCTCGGCCGCCGGCGACACGTCCGCGCAAAGCAACAGCGCAACCGCCGGCAAAACAACCCATGCAAGGCGTTTGACGTTCTTGGTAACGATTCTCATCGATCCCTCACGTTCTCTCTTGGTTCGTTTGGTTGGTATGCTTCTTCTGGGTTGTCCGATCCGGCGGAAACCGCTCACCGCCCGGACGACACTCGACGCTCACCTTCGCGGCGGCAACGGCGGTGGCAACGGCGGTGGCAGAGGAGGCGGCAACGGCGGTGGCACTACCGGCGCGCCCATCGGGCCGAACAATTGGTCCTCGATCTCGCGGCCTTCATTGGCTGGCAACGGTGGCACGGGTCCGACCGCTTCCCCGCTCCCCTTCTTCAACGCGTTCAACAGTGCCGTGCCCACCTTCGACGACAGATTCACCGGCTTCTTCTTCTCCGGTGGCGGCGGCAACGGTTTGTCGGTGAACTTCAGCGTCAGGCTCTGCTGGCTGACGCGCATCTCCACCGCCGCGGCGGCCGGATCGGCGATCAGTTCCATCGGCGTGCTCATCTGCCGGAAATCGTCCAGGTGCGTGATCCGCCCGGTCCGCTTGTCGAGCAGGTCGACTTTGACCTCGTAGCGCCCGGCGGTCGACGGCTTCGAGCGGTCGTAGATCATGCAGGCAAAGGCCACCACGGGCACGCGTCCGGAGACGTGACGCATCAACTGCTTCTGTTCGATCTCGGCCGGCTCGGCAAAGGCCGGCTTGCCGTCGGCACCGAAGACGTATACCCGCCCCAGACCGATCAACTTCGGCGCCACGCCCGGATAACTCTGCACGACCCGCGCGTTCGGGTTGGCGTTGCGGACCGGGCCGTCGGTAATCAGCACGTAGTCGTCGCCGCTGCGGAACACGCTGATTCCGCTCACCGTGTCGTCGGCGGTGAGTTGGGCGTCGACGATCGCGCGGCCGTCGGCAATTGCCAACAGCACGAAATGGCCGTCCGGCTCGAAGACGCCCACGGCGTCTCGCCCGGCCACGCAGATCTTGGTCCCGACGGCGAACTCCCGCACCGGCCAAGCCGGCTTCTGCTGCCAGGCGTCGAACAGCTCGAGCTCGCACTTCTCGGCGGAAATCCGCCAGTTGAGCACGTTGCGCCCAAAGGTCCTCAGGCCGGCCGCGGCGATGCCCGGCGCCGGCATCCCGGCGTTGATCATGGCCATTTGAATTTGGATCTGCCGGGCGTCGGCCACGTTGGCCGCCACCTTCTGCCGCGGCACCTTGCGTTTGCCTAGCACCTTGCCGTCGGTGGCACGGTAGACGGTGGCTTCTTCCTGGTCGGCAGCCAGGGCAAAGACGTACTTTTCGTCGCCGAAGAGCATTGTGCCGGGTGCGATGTAGCGTTGCGCCCAGAGCGTTTCGCCGCTGAGCAGGTCGGCCGCCACGAGTTCCCCGCCACGTTGGAAGCAGACGCCGCGGGCAGTCACCGGGCCCATCGAACCGGGCTTGCCGGCGCCGCTGGTCTGCGGCACGCGCCACCCGTTGACCCCACCCAGCACGATCCGCTGTTGCGCCACGGCCGCCACGAGGCTCGAGGTGTCGGTCAGGTCCTGACGCCACAACACCTTGGGATTGCCCTCCTCCTCCTTCTTGGCGCTTCCGCCGAGCGCATCGATAGCGATCAACTGGTAGCCGGAACTCAGCAACAGCAGATGGCCGCAGGCCCTGGCGTGCATCGTCTGATTGTTGTAGCGGAGGCTCTGCGTCGATCCCGAGGCGGTCACCAGGCACTGCCACTGAAGCTTGCCCAAGCGGTCGCGGCACTGCAGGTAGCGCCGCGTGCTATCCAGCAGCAACGTGGCCTCGGCGAAAAACGGCCCCGGATCGCCGACAAAGCGGACCGGATATCGGCCGGTGGGCGTGGAGGTCAGCGGTTTGCGCTCGCCCTGGTCCACCTTGCCGACCGGCCAGGCCGGGGCCGGCTGCAAGGCGCCGGCGACGGGCCCGTCGTCGGCCAGCGCCTCGAGCAGCTCGCGCCCGGTTTTGCCGTCGCGGCAAACCACGTCGGCGAATTCGTCACCCAGGCGGCGATAGCAACAGGCGGCGTCTGCGGGGCGTCCGGCCCGCTCGAGCAGTTCGGCCAATTCGGCCGTCGCCGCCGCGGCCGTCGCCGGATCGTCCGACTGGCGGCCGGGCCAAAGCGCCATCTCGGCGGCCAGCAGGTTGCCCGACTCTTCCAGCCTCGCAACGACCTCACGGCGCACCCGGCCGGCTGCCGGATAATCGCCGAAGCAGTCGAGGAACCGCTGCATGGCGTCGGTGTCGGCGGTGGCCAGCGTGGCTTCAAGCCGGGCTTCGATCGGCTCGTCGACGGCCGCGGCGTCGTCGGCCTCTTTGCGCAACGCTTCCAACTGCGCCCGCATCCAGCGGTCGCGCCGTACCAGGTGGTTCCCCGTGACCTCCTCCAGTCCATAGAGGACTTCGCCCGGCTCGATCAGCTTCAGGTAGTGTTCCAACGCCGCCCGCCAGTTGCCCGTCTTCCGCAATCCGGCGGCCATCAATCGCACGTAGGCCGCCCGCTGCTCGGCCGTTTCCAACAGCCCTTCGATTTCGTCGGCGTACTGGCTGTGGGCCGTGTAGTTCGACTTCAGTCCGTCGAGCAAAGCGTCGCGCAATAGATCGCGCGTGCGGGGGTCCGGGTCGAGTTCGTACGCACTGCGGAAACACGCGACCGCCTCGGCGTGCTCGCCCTGGTCCCAGAGCAGTTCGCCCTTGAGCGAGAGCGTGCGCGGATCGTCGGACGTCGCGCGGCGGACCGTTTCCCGCGCGGCGTCGATCTGATAGAAGGCCTGCAAGCCGTCGAAGCCTTGGGAGAGTACGCAGCCCTTGTAGCAGATCAGGTTGCCGGGCACTTTGCCGTCGCGCGATTTCGCCACGTGGATGATCTCGCCCTTATCGAGATCCACGGTGGCCACGGCGGCCGAACTGAGCGGGAGGTAGTACTTGCCGGCCGAGAGGAACCCGCGGCCGCTGGGCCTGGCTCCCTCGGGCAGGGCGACCGTGCGGCCGTCCCAGGCCGGCTGCGGGCGATGCACGATGATCACTTCGCTGAGTGAGTCCAGCTTCGTCTGCCGCTCGTCGATTTGCCGCTTCAGCAACGCGGCCTGGGCAGCGTTGACCGCCTTGTACCGCTCGTACTGCTCGGTGAGCCGTTTGATCTCGGCGGCGACGGCCTTGGCTTCCAGCCCTTTCTCTTTGGTCTCGACCGTTTGCGCAAGCGACAACGCCCGCACGCCGTCGCGGCCCACCAACACCACCTTGCCCGCGTTCACGCAGGCCACGTAGAGTTCGTCCTTGCGTTCGTACTTCCAGCGCAGCCGGCCGTCGATCAGGTTCAAACAGTGCAGCGTGTCGGAGTCGGTCGGGCTGAGCAACACGCAGCCGTCGACGATCGAAACGCTCCCGTCGCGCCATCCGGTCGGCGGCGGTTGGCTGCCGTAGCGCACCATCCCCCCGGCGACGAACACCGCCCGCGACGTAGATCGGTGGATCGGACTGCTACGGTAGGTGTAACCCCAGACCAGCGAGCGGAAGGTCAGGTCGACGGCCACCACGCGGCCGGTGCCGGTGGGACAGACGATGATCCCGTCGGCGTACGAGGGCGAGGTGCCGGCCAATCGCCGCCACGGCTCCGCCGCGATCCCTTGCTCGACCTCGGCCAACTCCTGCGACCAGAGGAGCTTGCCGTCCTCGGGGTCCAACTCCAGCAGGCGGATCTCGCCGGCGATCTCGGCCAGCACGTACAGCCGCCCCATCAGCGGCAGCGGCGGGCCGAGGAAAAAGGCCCCGGCCAGCGGCAACGGCTCAAAACCCCAGGGGTCCGTGTCCGTCGCCCCGCCCAGGTTCCAACGGAGCTTGCCCGTCTTGATGTCGACGGCTGCCAGGCGGTTGTATGGCGTGCGCGGGACGTTTGTCGACCGGTTGCCCACCACGATCGTCCGCGTGGTCGACTTGCCTACGGCCATGTCCAGGTCTTCGATACAGAAGACGCATTTCCCGTCGCTGCTGAGCGTGCCGTAGGTGGCGTCGTGGCAGATCCGCGTGCCCAAGGCGGTGGCCGACGGGGAGGCCGGCGCTCCGGAAGGCGGCGCTCCGGCCACCGATTGCAGCACGTCGTCGGTCGGCAGAATCCACTCGCGGCGGCCTTCGGCCTTGAAATCGGCCGCGATCAACGTCTTGGCGGTACGCGTGAGGACCATGTCGTCTACCACCAGCGGATGCATTGAGGGCATCGCCGGCAGGCCCTGTTCCACACAGGCCCGCCGTAGCTTGCGCAGCTCCTCGCCGTCGTCGTAGTCGTCGACCGCCCAACGCAGATTCAACAGCGGCGCGCTGCCGATGGTGGCCGCGTTGCGGGCCGGGTCGCCGCGGAACGTCAGCCAGCGATCGGTCTCGACCGGCGTTTCGGGCAACTGCGGGCCGACGCGTTGGGCCAGCCACGTCAGCGATTCGGTCTCGGCTCCGAACAGCGGCACCGGCTTGCCGGCAATCTGCAGCGCCGCGCCTCGGGCAACCTGCTTCAACACGGCCAGCGCATCTTGGGCCTCTTGGGCCATGCCGGCCTGGGCCCAGGCGGTCGAGAGCACCATCGACAGCGTGGGCTCGAAACGGCCCGACGTAGGACTGGCCTGCTGCAATTGCCGCAGGATCATCGCCGCGGCCAGCGGACGGCCGTGGTTGAAATGGTTCATCCCCAAGAGGAACGTGGCTTCGTAGCCGGCCTCGGTGTGGAAGTATCGCCGAGAAACGGCCGCCAACGCCGCCACGTCGCCTAGCCCGACCGCCTGCTCGAGGTGCCGTTGGGCGTCGGCGCCGTAAAGCCTCTGGTAGGTCTCCTGGCCGCTGCGCGGCATCCGGCCGACCAACATCCGGGCCTCCGACTTCAGGCTCACGTCGACCGGCACGTCGTTGTCGGGCCGAAAGAAGTGATCCTCCGGCCCGTCGAGGATCGCCCGAAGATAGGGGATCGCGTCGCCGTAACGTTCGGCCACCAAGAGTTCTTGTGCCTTGGTCAGACACATCACCATCTTCCGCTCGGCCGGCGGAAAGACCGTGCGGCCCGGTTCGGTGGGCGAGATCTCCTCGAACCCTCTAATGACCTGCGCCGGCCCCAAGGCCGGTTGCAGGCGAATCTGCCCCCAAGAGACCGCCGGGGCAGCCACACAAAGAGACAACGTCAGTGTCAGAATGACGGCCGGGTAATTCCGTTTCACGGTATGCATGGCGACCCTTCTCGCTCCGAGACCTCGCCGCAGGAACGCGTCCGATCGATCGGCCCGTGCCACGCACGCCCCGATCGTCTTCCGCCCGATTGTCTCCTCGATTTCCTCAAGGCGCCGTCGCGTGCCACCTACAGTTGTAGTCAGTTTCGCAGATTTGTCAACTACAGTCGTAGGTGCAGTAGTGGTAGACGACGCGTGTGGAGGGTTGGTTCCCCGCTTTTGCCGAGTGCTGGCTGGCGTGGTGTACCCAATGGTAGAGACAATCCCATTGGGGACAGACCTCCATCCTACGGCACCTGCCGGGGATTTACAAGGAAATGTCGTGGAGACAGCCGGATGGTGGACTCAGAGAAAGGGTCCTTAAGAGTGGTGCTTCGCCACCCCGCCTCACTCCCCAGCCCCGAAGCTCCAACCGCACGCACAACTTGTGCAGGGTGCCGCCCGAAGCCCGGCGACTCCGCCTACAGCGCGATTCTCCGCGCGGCAGTTACTTCTTACAGGGGAGGGACTTGTTGTCGCGGCCGTGGCGAGTGGTTATCGTGTTGGTGTCCGCGGTGTGTACTCGTTTGCCGAACCCGTCAAGAGCCGTTCGTAGTGACCGCATTCATGCGGTCTTTTACGGGATTCCGCTGCAAGGCCCCGATCAATCGGGGCACTACGAACGGGTTGGGCGATTGCTTACCGCGGTGTCCACGAAAATCTCCCCGGTCGCAAGGAGCCCCAGCAATGTCCGATCACGATCAGAACCACGAAACGTTGCCCGAGGCACACTGCTGCCCATGCTGCGATCACGGCGAACACCCCAACAACGGCGTGAGCCGGCGAGGCTTCTTGGGGGGCATGGGAGTCGCGGCATTGGGTGGGGCAGCGCTGACTGGACTCTCGTGGAACTCGCTCGCGGCCGCCGACGCGGAACTTGAAGAAGCACCGGCACGGCGTCCGTTGGTCGTCAAGCCAATTTTCGTCTACACGATCCCCTCGCGACGCGTGCAGAGCAGTTGGCGAAACTGGGGTGGTGTACAGACGCCGCAAGACGCCGAGGCCGAGACCGCCCGGATTCACCGCGAACTGAAGACGATGAAATCCGAGGCCGACTTTCCCGTCGAGTTCCTGCCCGTCGCCCCGATCCGCCGCGCCGCCGAAATAGCCAACGTGGACGATGCGGCCAAGGCCGACGTGATCCTGGTCTACGCCGCCGGCGGTGGCACCGATACCTATCAGGCCATCGAGAAACTCGGCAAGGACGTAATCTTCTTCGTCCGCCACAAGTCCGGGCCGGTCTATCTCTGGTACGAGATCGTCAGCCCGCGATACCTCCGGCAGCATACCGACAAGCGCACCGTCGAAGGCGTCGACTTCAACGACGTGGTGGTCGACGACCAGGCCGAGATCCTCTGGCGGCTACGTTCGCTCTGTGGGCTGCACAACACGGTCGGCAGCCGCATCCTCGCCGTGGGCGGGCCCGGCGGTTGGGCCCAGCCACACGGCGTGACCGCCGATTTGGCCCGCGATCGTTGGAAGCTCGACATCGGCACGGTCACCTATCACGAGCTAGGCAACCTCATCCGCGACGCCCGCAAGGACGACGCGGCCTGTAAGCTTGCCCGCCGCCGCACCGAAGAATACCTGAAGATCCCCGGCACGAGCCTGGAGACCAAGGAGATCTTTGTCGAAAACGCCTTCCTGCTGGAGCAGGTCTTCCGCCGCTTGATGAAGGAGGCCGAGTGTCGGGCGATCACGATCAACAGTTGCATGGGCACGATCATGCCGATCTCGGAGACTACGGCCTGCATGCCGCTGATGACGCTCAACGACGACGGATACCTGGCCTTCTGCGAGTCGGACTTCGTGGTCGTCCCCTCGGGCATTTTGATGGGCAACATCACGGGCTTGCCGCCGTTCTTGCACAACCCGACCTATCCCCACGGCGGCACGATCACGCTGGCCCACTGCACGGCCCCGCGGAAGATGGACGGCAAGAACCTCGAGCCGGTGCGGCTGCTGACCCACTTCGAGTCGGACTACGGCGCCGCCCCGAAGGTCGAGATGCGCAAAGGCCAGCGGCTCACGCACATCAATCCCGACTTCGCCGCCGAGCACTGGATCGGCCTGACCAGCGAGATCGTCGACAACCCGTTCTTGCCGATCTGCCGTTCACAGATCGACGTCCGCTACGACTGCGCCGACGACGCCCTGGCCGAAAAGATGCTCGGCTTCCACTGGATGACCGTCTACGGCGACTACCTCCGCGAGGCGGGCTACGCGCTGAAGAAGATTCCGATCGAGTTTGAGGAGCTTGCGTAGTAGACAGTACGCTGTAGGCAGTAGGCGGTAGGCAGTAGACAGTGGGCAATGAGTGATGGGGCTTGGGGACATCGACGTTTAGCAGCCGCCGGCACGGCGGCTTGGTGGGAACGAGTCGGACAATCACGGGCTGCCAACACCGCCCAGTTTCGGAGGGGAAACATGACGCGTCAGCCAAACCGCTATGAGAGTACGACTGCGGCCATTATGACCCTTGTTGCGTGTTGCCTGTTGTATCCAGTTCTTGTTGGGACAACTTCCGGCACATTCCCCCGAGAGGCGCCTCTGTGTGTCATCATCGCCGGCACGATGAACTTCATCGCCGTGCAGCTCCGAGCCATGCAGAAACACATAATCGAACTCCAGCAGCAACTCGACGAACGAGACTAACCCACGCCCACCGCCTACTATCTACTACGTACCGCCTACTGCCTACCGCCTACTTCCACAATGCTCGTCCACTGCATCCGACACGGCGAAAGCACCTACAACGCCGAAGGGCGAATCCAAGGCCAGGGCGACGTGCCGCTCTCTGAGCTTGGCCTGCAACAGGGGGCCGCGTTGGCCGCCGCGGTCGCCGATTGGGAAATCGACGCGATCTACGCCAGCCCTCTGCAACGGGCGATGCAAACCGCCGGGCCGATGGCCGAGGCGTTGGGGCTTTCGATCCACACTGACCGGCGGCTGGTCGAGGTCCACGCCGGCGAGTTTCAGCACAAGCTGCGGACCGACCTGGAGCGGGACTATCCCGACGTGATGGCCCGCTGGCGGGCAGGCGACCCCGACTTCGCGTTGCCCGGCGGCGAAACCCGCCGCGAGTTGATGCGCCGCGGCCAGGAAGTCTTCGAGGAGATCGCCCGCAAGGACCACCAGCAGGTGTTGGTCGTCGCCCACGGTGGCCTGCTGTTGGCGTCGCTAAAGGCCCTGCTGGGCGTACCCGCCGAGCGCCATCCGTTCGTGTTGCACAACGGGTCGATCAGCGCGATCGAAATGGGCAACGGCGAGACGAAACTCCACTCGCTCAATCGGATCGACCATCTCACGAACGTGGGCTACGGTGGCCGGGGGGATCTCTAGCCCGCATTTCTCGTCAGCCGGGGCCTCCATTCGACGGTGTGCTCAACGGCGCAGCCGGCTGCCGTCGAGCGTGTAGACTTCGCCCACCTGCGTTTCAAACTCGACCCGCGTTTCGTCATAGCAGACGCGGCACGTGCGGCCGGCCGTCGAACGGATCGTCGCGCGAACCGGTTGCGAATCGCGCCACTCGAGGTCGAGCAGGAAACCACCGCGGACGCGCAGCCCGGTGACTTTCCCATCGGGCCACGCCTTGGGCAGCGCCGGCAGCAGCCGGATTTCGCCGCCGTGGCTCTGCACGAGCATTTCGGCGATGCCCGCCGCGGCGCCGAAGGCGCCCTCCACTTGCGGAATGGTGAAGCAGATGCTGAAGAGGTTGACGCACGTGTTCTGCTCGATCAGATGGCGGAAGATCCGATGTGCCCGATCGCCGTCGCGCAACCGTGCCCAGAGCCCCATCTTCCAGGCCATCGAAAAACCGGTGCCCAGGTCGCCGCGCATCTCGACCGATCTCTTCACTGCCGCGGCCAGCCGGGGTGTCTTCTCCAGATCGATCTGGCAACTCGGAAACATGCCGTACAGGTGTGAGAAATGGCGGTGCGTATCGCCCGAGTCGTCCCAGTCGTCCATCCATTCCTGGAGTTGCCCCAGCCGGCCGATCTTCATCGGCGCCAACTGCGAACGAGTCTCCGTGAGTTGTTTGCGTAACGCCTCGTCGGTGTCGAGGATCTCCGAGGCCTCGATCACCGCGCCGAACAGATCCCGCAGTAGTTGCCCGTCCATGGTCGGCCCGGCACAGATGTTCGGCGTGATCCGCGAGCCGATGATCTCGTCGAAGATTTCGCGGTTGCGCGGCCGGTTCGGCGTGTTTTCCGGCGAGGTGGCCGGGCACGTGACCAGGACCTTTTCGCTCGGATGCTCGACCAGCGTGTCGACGAAAAACAGCGCCGCCCCGCACAGCACGGGGTAGATCTTCCGCAGATAGGCTTCGTCGGGCTGGTAGAGGTAATGATCCCAGAGTTGCGTGCAGAGCCAGGCCCCGCCGGTCGAAAACGTGCCCCAGGAAGGCCCGTCCATCGGCGCGGTGGCCCACCAGATGTCGGTGTTTTGATGCAACACCCAGCCGCGGGCACCGTAGGAATGGCGAGCCGTGTAGGCTCCCGGCTCGGTGATTTCACACATCATTTCGATCAGCGGCTGGGCACAATCGGCCAGGTTTGCGACCTCGGCCGGCCAGTAGTTCATTTCGAGATTGATGTTGGTCGTGAACTTGCTGTCCCACTTCGGGTTCATCTCCTCGTTCCAGATGCCCTGCAGGTTGGCCGGCTTCGTGCCGGGGCGAGAACTGCTGATCAACAGGTACCTGGCGAACTGGAAGTAGAGGGCCGCCAACTGCGGGTCGTCGCCGCCGGCGGCAAAGCGCTTCAGGCGGCGGTCGGTGGGCAATTGGGAAGCATCGCTTTGCCCCAAGTCGATCGAGACCCGTCGAAAGAGCTTCCGATGCGCCGCGACGTGGTCGGCCTTGATCCGCTCGTACGGCTTGCCGCGGACGCGGTCGAGGACCTTTGCCACGCGCGACTCGGCCCGTGCGCTCAAGTCGCGATAATTCACGAAATTGGTAGCCGCCGGCAGCAGGATGGTCACCGAATCGGCGTCGGTAACCGTCAGGCTGTCGTAGTCGACGTCGATCGTACCGCCCTGGGCAACAAACTCCGCCCGGGCAAAATACCGCACGCGCCCCTCCACGCCTAAGTAAGTCGACGTCTTGCCGTGAAGCTGCAGGGCGTTTGGCCGCCAGCCGTCCATACGAAAGAACTCGCTGCCGTAGTTGGAATGGGCCACGTTGCGATAGCCGGTCAGTCGGGCAGTAAACGTGATTTGACCTGGCTTGTCGGCCGTCAGTCGCATCACGATCACCTGATCGACCGGGCTGACGAAGACTTCCCGGCGAAACGTGACGTCACCGACCGAGTATCGCACCGAAGCGACGGCCGTATCCAGGTTCAAGTCGCGACGATAGTCGGCGGCGTCCTCGTGCCCGGGAAACTCCAGCCGCAGATCGCCCAGCGGCTGGTATTTCATCTGCTCGACGGGCCGGCCCATCATGTGGCGGCCGAAGAGCTTGTGGGCCTGGGCGTAATCGCGCTGGAAAATCAGCCGGCGAATCTCGGGCAGATGTTTCGGCCCGGCAGTGTTTGCGGGGTTGTATGGGCCGCCGGTCCAAACGGTCTCTTCGTTGATCAGGATCCGTTCGCTCGCCGGATCGCCAAAAACCATCGCGCCGAGCCGGCCGTTGCCCAGCGGCATCGCCTCGGAGAAGATCTCGGCCGGTTGTTCGTACCAGAGGACGGTCGTCCCGGGCGGCGTGTCGGCCTCAGCGGCAGTATAAAGAGAGATCGTCATCCAGAGCACCATGCCCAACAGCACGACATTGTTTGGGTACATCGTGAAGACGCTCCGTTGCGTCGGTTCATGAATTGTCCACGGACGTCGGCAATCGGCCGCTTAGCCGTCGCCGGTACGGCGACGCTGTACGTAGCCCCACGAAACGTCGCCGTACCGGCGACGGCTAAACGACGAACGTGACGCCGACGGCTAAAGGACGAACGTGTCGCCGACGGCTAAAGGACGAACGTGTCGGTGACGGCCAAACTGCGAACACGGGGCCGGCGGTTGTACTTAACGCGGGATCTCCCGATCGAACATCAACGCCCGCACGTAACGCACCGGCGGCGAGCCGTACGAGAGCATGCGGTCGTGGAACGTTTTGAGGTCGAACTTCTCGCCCAGCACCTCTTCGGCCTCGCGCCGCAGGTCGCTGACTTCCAAATAGCCGACAAAATAGGTCGACAACTGTGCCGAGGTCAATTGTGCCCGCACCCATTTCGCGGCCGCTTCCCGCTCTTCCTGAAAGCCGCCCTCGACCATCAGCTTCATCGCTGCGTCGCGGGTCATGTCGCCGGCGTGGATCGCCTGGTCCATGATGGCGTTGGTCGTATCGCGAAGATACCACTTCAGCACGATCAGCCGCATCAGCGGGTCGCCGTCGAGAAAGCCCTCGTCGCACATCATGGTCTCGGTATAGACGGCCCAGCCTTCGATGAACACGCCCGAGGAAAGCACGGCCCGCAGCTTGCCCGGATAGCGGTTCGAGTGTGCAAGCTGCAGGAAATGGCCCGGCATCGCTTCGTGGATCGTCAGGTTGTGCAGCGACCGCAGGTTGTATTCCCGCAAGAACGACTGAATCTGTTGCTCGGTCCAATCCTTCGGCAGCGGCGCCACGGCGTAGAACGTATCCTGGCCCACGTCCAGCGGCCCGGGCGAATCGCAATAGGCGATCGACACGCCCCGGCGGAATTCGGGCATCACGATGATATCGAGCGGGTCGGGCGGAATGGTCACCAGGTCCTTTTGGCGGACGAAATCGGTAGCCAGCTTGAGCGATTCCTTGGCGGTTTCGACGATCCGGATGCGATCGGGCATCTCGCGATAGGCCATCTCCAAGCCGGCTCGAATGATCGCCTGCTTGTACTCGGGCGACGGAGCGGCCGGGAAGTCGGTCCAGGGGTATTGCTTCGCGTAGAGCCCCTTCGAGATCTCGTACATCTGTTCGTGGACTTCGTGCAACTGTGACTCCGCGCGGCGTCGGATCTCGCGGCTGGACAACGGTGAATGGAGCGTCAGCGCCAGCTTCTGCTCGAATCGCTTTGCGCCGAGGCGGAATTCGCCGGCGGCGCTTGGCAGCAGTTCCTTTTCGAGCCACGTCTGGTGCTTCTCCACCGCAGTTCGGGCGGTGGCCATGGCCCGTTCGAGCCGTTTTTGTTCGTCCGCCGCCAGCGCGCCCAACTCCGGCTGCACCATGTTCTCGAGGATGCTCAACACGCCGCGATTCTGCTTGATCGCCGTCTCGGCGTGGATCTTGGGCACACGTTGCGGGTCGAGCGTCGCACGAACTTGTTCGAGCAGTCGGGGGAACTGCTCGAGCCGATCGGCCACCCGGACCAGCCGCTGTGCAACCGGAGCGAAGTCGCGGGCAGTCAGCCCGTAGACCGAATCGCCGGTGACGCCGGTGTAGATCAGAGGATTCCAGGCCCACTCTTCGAGTTCCTTCAGGCTCCAGAGTTGAGCGCGCAGATGATGCACGAGCATTGCGTAGTCGACCTGATTGGCCCGCGAGAGCCCGGCGCGGTCGATCGCCGCGAGCCGCTTCAGATACGCCCGGCAGAGGGCCGCCTTCCGTTCGCACGCTTCCTCGCCGACTTGATCGAGTTGCCCGTCGAATCGATGATCGCCCATCAAGGTGGCCGCGACGGGTTCCAGGGCGGGAAACTCGCGGACGTAGCGCTTGGCGAGTTGTTCGAAGCGCGCGTCCGGCGACGGATCGTCGGCCGCGTGGCAGGTTGCGAGGATCTGCAAGCTGGCGAAGGCAATAGCAAGGGACGCTTTCATCGGTCGAGTACTCTCCTGAACGTAGCGGTGCGTCGGCATCGACACTTGGCCGTTTAGCAGCCGCCGGCACGGCGGCTTGGTCGGCACCGCGCGACAGCGCCAAGCCGCCGTGCCGGCGGCTGCTAAACGGGAAGACTATTGTGGGTGACTATTGCCCCCTACTCTCGCACGCTGGCCTTATCCGGTCCGGGGAAATCGTCGGGTACGTCTTGGGTCACCTTGCCACAGGCGGCCCATTCCGCGCCGCGTTGGAAGGTGGCGATGAAGGCCACGCTCGTGAGTTCTTTCGGCGTGTGGCCCAGGGCGTTGGTGAATACGCGGCCCTTGCCGTAACCGACGGTGAACAACAGCGGCTCGTGCTCGTCGGCGCCGCCCTTCTCCTTCGGAGCGAAGGCGGTGGCCAAGACGGTGAGGTTCTTGGCCGGTCCGCGGAGCCAGCCGTAGAGCTCGTCGGAGACGTGCATGAAGGCCGGCGGCAGGCCGCGGGTGATCGGATGATCCGGCTCGCGGACGACGATCTGGAACGGCTGGCTGGGACCGTGTCCGCCGCCGCGGCCCGGGCTCGTGTCGCGGACGAACCTGCCGTCGCGCCAACGGACGTACGGGCCGGCCGACTCGTTGCGGCCGCCCCAGCCGCCCAGCCCGGTCATCTCGTTGTACTCTTTCCACTGCGGGAACGCCGCACACGCAAAGTGATAGATCACCAACCCGCCGCCGTCGGCAACGTAGTCGACCAGCGCCTGCTGCGTCTCTTCCGGCCAGTTGTCGCCCTGATAGTTACTGACCACGACGTCGTAGGCGGCGAAGTCGGGCTTGAAGCCGCTCATGTCGCCCCGCCGTGGCGGCGAGGTGGCTACGTCGACGGTAAACAGCTTCGAGCCCTCGAGGACCTTCTTCAAGACAGGCGTGGTGCTCTTCCAGTCGTGGCCGTTCTGGCCGTCGACGATCAGTGCCTTGTACGGCGGCGCCGCCCACGCCACGGCGGCCAATACGAACCAAACGGCCAACGCGGAAAACCAGTGTTTGCGCAACATCGATTCGTTCCTCCTGGGGGAATGAGAATGAAAGCAGACGCTCCTGCAACTGTTGTAGTTTAGCACGGCCTTGATGGCCGCGGAATCGACGGGGACATCTCGCGGAGCGACACCGCTACTCTCCGCCGCCGGCGAACCCCTTCCATGCCGCTTCGATCTTCTTCGCATCATACGCGCCCTGGCAGACGAGAATACCGTATCGCAACGTCAGACTCTCGCCACGTCGTAACGTGTAGTCTTCGTCGCAGGTAAACGACGGATTCAAGTAGGGGTAGTGACCCCTCGTTTGCCAGCGGGCCGGATATCGCGGGTTGCTCGGATGCGAGAAGATGGCCACCGCGGCCGGACGGCCGTTTTGGGCGACGCCGTGATAGGCCATCCAACGAGCCGTGCGCGACTTGTCTCCGTCCGGCTCCTCGCTGCGGACGAACGTCCACGCTTTGGTCACCCCGTCGACGTCGCCGCAGTATTCGGCGGCCATGCGAATCGCCAGCCCGCCGTAGCCGTTGCGGTTGAATACCACGTCGGCGTCGCCGGCCGGAGTGAACTTCGCTTGCCATTCGATCAAGTACGAACCGCTCGCGTCGGGCGCGCCGACGGTGATTGTCCGTTGCTCGTTGACCACCGGAGGCTTGTCGGGCAAATGGTACGCGATCGTCGTGCAGACCTTCGCGGAACCGTTCGCCTCGTGAGCGATCTCGACCTTGACCGGCTCGGTGCCTTGCTGGTTCTCCTCCCAGTAGTTCACCCCGTCGATCGCCTTCCAGGACCACCAGAGCGCCTTATGCCACGTATGATCGGCCTTGGGATAGTCCTTCGCAAAGGGCCAGGGCCGGGTCAGTTCCGTGCCATCGAGCAGCCCGATCCGCATATAAGGCTTGCCGACGGCTTTGTCGTGAACGTGTTGCCAAACGACCTTTCCGTGGCTGAGCAGCGCGATCGAGGTGTCGGTCTGACGCCAGGTGAAGCTCGGTTCGGCTGCAGCCACCACGCCGGCGCTCACGGCCGTCAACGTGGCGAGCAGCGCAAGACACACTCGGCGTGTGCGATGTCGTCCGGATTGATGCTGGAGCGTTCGGATCATCTGCATTCCTCTCCTCGTGCCGTGTGCCTTCTGCCGACCGCCAATTCTGGCAGACGCGAGCGCTCGGGTCAAATGTTCCGAGAGTCCCCAACTC
>CAYYNP010000121.1:0-18494 GCA_964472545.1 uncultured Planctomycetaceae bacterium
CAAACACAACTCAAAGCAAGCAACTCACTTCCGTACAACGCAACCGCCTTCGTCGCCATGCAGGCGGCTTGTTCCGCAAGGGAGCGACTTCTATACTGCACTGCGCCCACACTGCACTGCGCCCGGGGGCCCTAGCCACGGAGCCATGCGATGTCGCAGGAAGACAAGCCGACCGATGCGGAAATCAAGCGGCGGACGTTCCTGGCCCAATCGGCCACCGGCGCGGCGCTGATCGTCGGTACCGACGCGGCGGCACAAGCGGGAGGGACGTCGCCGGCAACCGAGCAGGGCGATCTGCGCGAGCACTTGCTGCGTTGTCTGGGCGGGCCGTGGCCGAAACCGGCAGAGTTGAAGCCGAAGCTTCGCGAAACGATCGTCAAGGACGGCTACCGGATCGAGTCGCTCACCTACGAGGCCGAGCCGGACGACCCGATTCCCGCCATGCTGCTGATCCCCGACGGCGTCGACGCCGAGCATCCGGCCCCGGCGGTCGCCATTTGGCATCAGCACAACGGGCAGTATCATCTGGGCAAGAGCGAGCCGGCCGGCCTGGCGGGCAACCCCATGCACCACACCGGCGCGGCGTTGGCCAAGCTGGGATACTTGGTACTCTGCCCGGACGCGTTGTGCTTCGAGGAGCGTCAAAGCTCACACCTCAAAGGCGGCAGCTTCGAGCGGTACGAGTTTCTGCGCTACGTAGTCGCCGGCAAGTGTATGGCCTGGAAGAACATCTTGGACATGCAACGGGCGGTCGACTACCTCTGCTCGCGGCCGGAGGTCGATCGGCAGCGGATCGGATGTTTCGGCCATTCGATGGGCTCCACGCACACCTGGCTGATCGGTCCCTGGGAGCCGCGGCTGAAATGCCTGGTGGGCAATTGTTGCCTGCCGACCTACGCCGCGATCCATCGCGCCCACATTCTGCACTGCTTCCCGAACTTCGTGCCCGGCTTCTTTCAGTACGGCGACACGCCCGATATTGCCGGGCTGATCGCGCCGCGGCCGCTACACCTGAACTTCGGCGAAACCGACGGAGGAAGCCCCATTCGCGAGGTCCGCCAGGGCGTCGAGACGATTGCCAAGGCGTACCGGGCCGCCGGGGCGCCCGAGGCGTTTACACACTACATCGAGGAGGATTCCGGCCACGTATTCTCGGACGAAATGTGGCGGCGAACCCGGGATTTCTTTGCCAAACACTTGCGATCTTGATGGACCACGACCTCGTCAACACGCTAAAGGAGATAGCATGCAAGTCCGGACCTATCAGGCACTGTTACTGAGCGTCGCGCTGCTCGCGGCAGGATGCTCCGGCGGAAAGACACCCACGCCGACCGAGCCGACGAAGAGCGCTCCGGTGACGGTCGCAGCCAAGACGACGCCGAAGCCACCGGAGCCGGCGATCACTTTCGAGGGCCCGACGGCCGGCACTGAAGTCGACGTCGACATGCAAGTCGCCGAAGGGTTGAAGCGGCTGGGCGGGAAGGTCACGCTCGACGATCAAGAGAAGATCACCAAGATCGATCTGGCCGGAACCGACGTTTCTGACAGCCGGCTGGAGAAGCTGCGGACGCTGGAGAATCTCGTGGAACTCCGCTTGAGTAACACGCAAATCTCCGACGCAGGACTTGCCCATCTCGGCATGCACACGAAGCTCGTGCTGCTGGACCTCCGTGAAACGGACGTGACGGACGTTGGGTTAGAGAGCGTTCGGGAGATGACCGAACTGAAGAACCTGAAGATCTCCGGTCCGGGCGTCACCAACGCGGGGCTGGATTGCCTGGCAAAGCTCACCAAGCTCAAGGCCCTGGGGCTGGACAAGACGGCGGTCACAAGCGACGGCTTGGCAAAGCTGAAGCCGCTTACCGCGTTGGTGGAACTCTACCTGGCCAAGACCCCGTTGGACGACGCGGCGATCGAGCATCTGGCCGCCCTGCCACAGTTGCGGAAGCTGCGGCTGGCCGGAACCGGCGTGACCGACGCCGGGATGGAACGCCTTGCGTCGTGCGTCTCGCTGCAAGAGTTGGACCTCAGTGAGACGTCGATCGGCGACGCCGGGTTGGAGCATCTGGCGAAGCTGCCGAAGTTGACGAATGCGAATCTCTACAAGACCCCGGTTACCGACAAGGGCTTGGTGCACGTCGAGCAAATGCCGCAACTGACCTCGTTGAACCTCGACGCCACCGGGGTGACCGACGCCGGTTTGCCCCGGCTGCACAGCCTGGCGAACCTCGACTTCCTGCACCTCGGCCGCACGCAAATCAGCGACGCCGGTCTGGACGATCTGGCCGTGCTGAAGAAGCTCACGGAGCTTCACGTGACCCGAACGGACGTAACGGAAGCGGGCGCCGAGACGCTCCGCGCGGCGCTGCCGGGGTGCAACGTGGTTGGTCAAGTGGAAGAGGAGGAGTGACCGGCCGGACGGGCGGCGAAGCAACGCTACTCGACCACGGGGACTCCCAGATCCCGGCAGATCTTCCGGGCGAGGTGGTCGTTGACCTCCCGGTGACGTGGCACGGAAGAATGCTTGTTCTGGTCCGAGTTTACCCACCAAGAATGCCGCCTGCCTTCCCGCAGGGAAGACACCCGTGCCGGCCGAGATGCCGGCGGAGGTCGTGACGCTTCATACGACCAAGGTCACCTCTTGATAGTCCGAGGCCGCCGCGTCGATGGCCTCCTGCCGATTGAAATCGAGTGCCTCCCGCAACGTGACCTTCAAGCTCTCGATAAGCTCTTCGCGGGTCGCCTCCTGGCAATTGACGCCGGGCACTTCTTCGATCCAGCCGATCCACCAGGGGCCGTCTTGTTTGGTAATCGCCGTGTACGCGTTCGGCACGGTCCATCTCCTACTGGATATTCTGAATCAGCATCACCGAGGCCGAGTACTGCTCGTCCACTTCGTGCCACTCCAACTCTTCGGCCGGCGTGGCGACGATGCGGTCCTTATAGCCGGGGATGTGCTCTTCCAGATAGCCGCGCAGCTTCTCCGCCGGAATGGCCAGTCCGTAGCTCGATAGCCGATGCGTGGCGATCGTCTTCTGGGTGATCATGCCGACGACCGCCCCGTGGGCCTCGAACAACGGGCCGCCGCTGTTGCCGGGGTTGATTTCGCAATCGGTCGCCACCATGCCTTCCGGGGTCTTCGTCGCGCTGACCACGCCGGAGGTCGTCACCAATGTATCCGTGCTGGTGCTCAGCGAGGGATATCCCCATACGCAGACCTTCTGCCCTCGCCGAGCGTCTGCCGGGGCGATCTGGATCGGCTTCAGATCGACCCCTTCGGGCAAGTCGAGTTTCAATACGGCCATGTCTTCGTCCGGGTCTTGAGCGACGACCTGCGCCTCGACCTCGTCCTCCACGCCTTGAATCCTCACCATCACCTTCTTGGAGTCTTCGATCACGTGGTGGTTGGTCAGCAGGTATCCTTCGGCCGAGACGAGGAAACCGGTCCCCGTGCCGGCGACGCCGGGATTGCGGTCGAGGAAGGCGTACAGTCGCTCGAGCGTCCCGCGGCTCTCTTCGCCTTGCGTGTCATCGGCCAAACCGGCCTGGCAATACTCCTTGGCCGTCTCGTATTGCCCTGCGCCGACCAACATGATGGCGGCCTCGAAGTAGAGATTGGCCACCAAGCCCGGCCCGTCGATCTCGTGCTCCTTCATCCACGTATCGAACGCCTCGCACTGCTTCACCGCCCCGTCGGTCTCCTCCACCTCGAACAGCAAGGCGGCGGAGAGAATCAACAGGCGGGGACGAAGGTCCGGAAACTGAAAACTGTGCGTTTCGAGCCACTCGTTGAACTCCGTCACGGCACGTTGGGCCGACGCGGCGTCATCCTTGACCAAATCGAATCGCATGAGCCAACGATCGAAGTCGTTTTGTTCGGCCGTTCCGTCGGGCGAGGTGGGGCCCGTATCCTCCGCCTTCCAGGGCGGCTTGTAGTCGTGGGTTTCGCCTTTCTCGAACGAACGGGTGAATTCGATCGCCTCGAACCCGCGGCGCTTCAACGTGATCGAGTATTCGCCCGGCGCAAGCTTGTAGACCACCTCACCGGTTTCCGGTAGCGTCCGCTTGATGTCGTCGATGAAGACCTTGCCGTCTTCTCGGTCGGCCACTGCCCAATCGATCTTCAACAGCGCGTGCGTCGGCTTCGTCGGCGGAGCAACGACCGGGGTCTTATTCGCCGTATCCTTGTTCTCCGCGGTCTTGTTCGACCCGGAATTCAAGACGAACGGCAACGCAATCGCGCAGATGGTAACGATCAACAGCGACGCGGCCACGAAGATGATCATCCCGACCAACTTCTTCATGTCGGCTTTCGGGCGCGGCGTGTAGGACGGCTTCGCCGTAGTGCGGCTCGGCGGCGGCGCGTGGGGATCGAACTGGGGGAATCCCAGATCGGCGGATTCTTCGGCAGACTCTTCAATCGGCTCATCGGCCAATTCTCCGATCGACTCGATGGGCGGCTCGATGGACGGCTCCACCACCGGCTGATCGGCCGACTCGACGGGGGGTGGTTCTACGAAGGACTCATCGGCCGCCGCGTCGCTCTTGCGAGGCGGCATTTTTGGCTTGGCGGCGGGCGGCTTCTTCGGAGCGGCCGGGCTGGCGACCGTTACCGGCTCCGAACACATCGGGCACTTGGCCTTCTGCCCGGCAAATTGCTCGCCCAACTCGAACTCCGCACCACATGCAGCACAATGGCAGGAGATATTCACTGCTCGTCTCCGGTTCGCTTGCTCGCCGCGGGATGATGGCGACCGGAGGTCCGGCACCCATGAGAGTCCCGAAGCGCAGATCCTGACTTATCGAGAAACGGCTACCGTCCGCTAAACCGCGGAACCTTTACACAACACCTAGTGTACCGCCGCAATCGTCTTTAGTACACCCCCCAGCGCGGTGATTCCCTCCGGCACGCCCCGAACGCCCGTGGCAACGAGCGTCCAATCTGCCCAATAGCTGCTATAGCTCGTCCCGGGCCACGTAGCAGACCATCGACCGGCCTTCGAGTTCCACCACGCCGTCGTCCGGCGGGGCCGGGCCGTCGAGCCCGGGATGGATATCCCGCGGACTGGGGGCCGCCGTGTCGATGAACTGCCACCAGGTGAAAGACCGCACGGCCTTGGGGATCACGAAGCGGCACGGATCGGCGCCCGGGTGCAATAGCATCAACACGTGGTGATTCGGCGGCTGCAAGGGATCGCGCTGCGGAAACGCCGCCAACAAGCAGGTCAGGCTGTCGCCGTCGGCGTTCCAGTCGATCGGCGGGCCCGAGGGGGAATACCAACTCACGTCGGGCAATCCGCCGGGCCGGACCGCCGCGCCGGTGAGGAAGTTCGCTTGCCGCACGGTCGGCTCTCCGCGGCGAAAGGCGATCAGCAATCGGCAAAAATCCCGCAGTTCCTCGTGCTTCTCGGCCCGCCGCCAGTCGAACCACGAGATGGCGTTGTCTTGGCAGTAGGCGTTGTTGTTGCCGCGTTGGGTGCGGCGGCATTCGTCCCCGGAGAGGATCATGGGGACCCCTTGGCTGAGCAACAGCGAGGCCATCATGTTCTTGATCTGGCGCAACCGGATTGCCTCGATCGTCTTGCGGCGCGTGGGCCCCTCGACCCCATAGTTACAACTGTGGTTGTTGTTGTCGCCGTCCCGGTTGTCTTCGCTGTTGGCCTCGTTGTGCTTGTCGTTGTAGGTCACCAGGTCGCTCAAAGGAAAGCCATCGTGCGACGTGACGAAATTGATGCTGTGGTAGGGTCGCCGGCCACTGGGTTTGTAGAGGTCGCTGGAGCCGGCCAGCCGCGTGGCCATGGGGCCGTTCAAACGCGGATCGCCCCGCCAGAACCGTCGGATGTCGTCGCGATAGCGGCCGTTCCATTCCGCCCAGCGGAGGCTGGCAAAGGTGCCCACCTGGTACGCGCCGGCCGCGTCCCAGGCTTCGGCGATGATCTTCGTGTCGGCCAGCAGGGGATCTTCGGCGATCGCCTCGACCACCGGCAGATTGGGCCGCAGTTCCCCCTCGCGGTCGCGGCTGAGGATCGACGCCAGGTCGAACCGGAAACCGTCGATGTGGTAGTTGTGAACCCAATAGCGCAAGCAATGGAAGATCATCTCCCGCACGATGGGGTGGTTGCCGTTGAAGGTGTTTCCGCAGCCGGAGTAATTGCGGTAGTATTGGCCGCCGTTCTCCAGCATATAGTAGACCCGATTCTCCAAGCCCTTGAAGCTCAGCGTGGGGCCCCGTTCGATGACTTCGGCGGTGTGGTTGAAGACCACGTCGAGGATCACTTCGATGCCGGCCTGATGCAGGGCGCGGACCATTTGCTTGAATTCGCGGACCTGGCAGCCCGGCTCACGTCCCGCGGCGTAACCGCGATGCGGCGAGAAGAACGCCAGCGGATCGTAGCCCCAGTAGTTCGGCCGTTCGAGCTTCTTGCCAAAGCAATCTCGGATGGGGAATTCGTGGACCGGCATCAACTCGACCGCCGTCACCCCGAGTGACTTCAGATACGGAATCTTCTCGATCACGCCCAGATAGGTGCCCGGGTGCTCCACGCCGCTGGATCGCGCCCGGGTGAAACCGCGGACGTGCATCTCGTAGATCACGGTCTCGCAGAGCGGGTAACGGAGATGCCGATCGCCCTGCCAGTCAAATTCGTCGTTAATCACCACACACTTGGGAGGTCGAATAACTCCACCGTCAGCAGGCAAGAATTGGCCGGCAAGCGCTTTGGCGTACGGGTCGATCAGCCGGGCTTGGGGATCGAAGCGAAGTCCCTTCTCTGGCTCGTGAGGGCCGTCGGCCTGGAAGTGGTAGAGCTGACCGGGCCCGACGTCGGGCACAAAGATGCTCCAAATGTCGCCCCAGCGGTTCAGATCGGGATCGAGGTCGATGATCTCCGACGGCTCGCGGTCGGCGACCGAGTCGTAAAACAACACCCGCATCGCGTGGGCCCGACGGCTGAAAACCACGAACTGTACGCCCCTGTCGTGGACGATAGCGCCGTACGGAAGGGGGTGCTCAAACCGCAATACGGAGGGGCGTTGGTGCATTGGTAGAGGTTCAGCGGGGCGCCCGGGGCAGAAACCGACCTGGCAAGCATAGCACTGATCAACGTCGAGAGACATCCTAGACCTTGTTGTTCACGATTTCCACAGGGAGACTGAGCAAAATGCGGCATCAGGGAAAACCGGTGCCCGCCCGTCGTTCTGCTAATACTTCGACCACTATCCCCTGGAAATACAGGTATGGGCTGCCCGCCGGAGCAGACGGCTTGATCGCCCAGGTGAGCCATACGTTTTGGGGCCGGCTCCTTGCCAATCGTGTGGCTGGGGCGGGCCCATCGCCCTTGGCCTGCGCAGAACGGCGGACGGCCGCAATAGACTGGCGGCCGTCCGCGACGGAATTGTGTGTTGTCGCTCTGCGAGCGTGCGCTACTCGTCGGGGGGGTTGAACACCTCATGACAGTCGTGGCAATTCTGTTGCAGCCGCTCGTTGGCCGCCATGGCCGCGTCTTTGTCGCCGTCATGGACCGCCTTGTTGACCGCTGCTGCCGAGTCGCGCATCTCTTCGGCAAACTGCGTCCATTGGGCGAGTTGCTCCTCGCCTTCGGCCTCCTCCACGTGCAAGATCGATGCCTGCCCAACCACGGCCAAGTAGGCCGAATAGCCCGCCAGATCGTCGGCCTTGCTGTCGAACCTTCGGTCGATGTACATCTTCAGCTTCGTGTTGACCGACTGGGCCTTGTTATAGAGTTCCAGCAGGTTGGCCACCTTTTCCCATTTCAGCTCTCCGCCGGCCCCTTCCGAAGCGGCGGCTGCCGTTTCGACGGCGGCTAGGGCAGCCTTCGCCGCGGCCAAATCGCCTGCGGCGGCCAGATCCTGGCCGGCTTTGATCAGGTCGGCCGCGGCGGCCTTGTGCTGGTTGTCTTCGTCGTGAAGTCCCAGCGCCAATGCCATCACCACCAGGGCATTTGCGTCTCGGAGGATACTCTCCTTATTCTCAGTGAAATCGTCCTCCGTCTCCACGCCCACCTCGTCCTTCAGATTGTCAAGGCAGTCGGCTACCTGGGCAATCAAGTCGGCAGCCGGGGCATACGTCGAGATCGCCGGAGGCGCCGAGGGATCGGAGGGCGGGTCAACCGGAGGATCAGTCGGCGGATCGACGGGCGGATCAACGGGCGGATCAATGGGCGGATCGACGGGTGGATCTACCGGCGGGTCTACCGGCGGATCCACGGGCGTTACCGTCGCCGTTGTTTGGGTGACGGTCGGCGTTGTTTGTGTCGTCGCCGTCGTGCCGGACGTCTTCGCCGATGGCGAACAGCCGGGCAAGCCCACCCCGAACGCAAGAATCGCAATCACGGCCACCGACGCGGCCAGCCAACTGAAACGACGTACTAAATTCATCAACTCTTCCTCCGGGATCGCAGTAATGACGGCAAATGTCCCCCACCAAACCGGCTAATCTGCCACGTTTTCATGCCCGCGTCAAGGGATACCGGGCTCGCCGCCCACTGGCCGTGGGGTTCTTCCCCCACGGTGCGACCCCGTCTACACTGGGTAGCCTCTACATCTTCTCCACTCAAAGGAGCGACCGGCCGTGAAAGCCCTGGTTCTGAGCAGTTACGACCATTTCGTGTACCAAGAGGCCCCTCGGCCAGAGGTGGGGCCGGAAGACGTGCTCGTCGAGGTGAAGGCCTGCGGAATCTGCGGCAGCGACGTGCACGGCATGGACGGCAGCACCGGGAGGCGGATTCCGCCGATCATCATGGGCCACGAGGCGTCCGGCGTGGTGGCCGAGGTGGGCTTGGGGGTTGCCGACTTGCACGTTGGCGACCGCGTAACGTTTGATTCCACCGTCTATTGCGGCCGCTGTCACTTCTGCCGCCGCGGCGATGTCAACCTCTGTGACCGGCGGCGCGTGTTGGGGGTGTCGTGCGAGGAATTCCGCTGCGAGGGAGCGTTCGCCGAGTTCGTCGTCGTACCGCAACACATTGTCTGCAAGCTGCCCGAGGGGCTCTCCTTCGAGCATGCCGCGATGGTCGAGCCGGTGTCGATCGCCGTGCATGGCGTGCATCGGCTGCCCACGCGGATCAACGATACGGCCGTCGTGGTGGGCTCGGGGATCATCGGGCTGCTGGCCGTAGAAACGCTCCGGGCGGTTGGTTGCGGGCGGATCATCGCCGTCGACGTCGACCGTCGGCGGCTCGACTTGGCGTGCAAACTGGGGGCCGACGAGACATTCTCGCCCGACCAACACGACGTGGCCGTCGAGGTGCTTCGTCGGACCCAAGGGCGCGGGGCCGACGTAGCCGTCGAAGCGGTGGGCATACCCGCTACCGTCGGCGCGGCCGTCGGGTGCGTCCGCAAGGGCGGCAGCGTGTCGCTGATCGGGAACCTCACGCCTCGCGTCGAGTTGGCATTGCAAACCGTGGTGACGCGGGAATTGAGCCTTTTCGGATCGTGTGCCTCGCGGGGTGAGTATCCGGCGTGTCTGGAGATGATTGCCCGCGGTGCGATCGACGTCGATCCGTTGCTCAGCGCCGTGGCCCCGCTGGCCGAAGGCCAACAGTGGTTCGAGCGGCTCCGCGACGGCAGTGAGGGATTGTTGAAGGTCGTGTTGACGCCGTGAGGATCGCGCCGTTGGAGGATTGCGGGGCGGTTGCTAAACCGGCAAGCGGGCGCAATGTAATGTAACGGGGCGCGACCACCGGTCGCGGCTTTGTGACGCGCACGGCTCAGGACTGCGCTTCCAGTTCCTCCCAACGGCGATACGCTGCGGCAAGTTCATCGTCCAGCGCTTTGAGTTCCGCGGTGGCCTGGGCGATCTGCGGGCCGTCTTGTTGGTAGAACGATGGATCGGCCATCGCTTGATGGGCTTGTTCGCGGCGGGCTTCGAGCGTCTCGATCTGTTGGGGTATCGCCTCCAATTCGAGTTGCTCCTTGTAGGGCAACCGTCGAGTGGCCTCGGGCTTCTGCCGCGGCGGCTTGCGTTTCGGCTTTGTGGCAGCCGGTTCCGTGTCGGCCGGAGTTTCGTTGCCGCGTTGCACGAGCCAATCGTCGTATCCGCCGGCATATTCCTTCACGCGACCTTTGCCCTCGAAGACCAGCGTGCTGGTGACCACGTTGTTGAGGAACTCCCGGTCGTGGCTGACCAGCAACAGCGTGCCGGCAAACTCCGCCAGCCGCTCCTCGAGCATCTCCAGCGTCTCGGCGTCGAGATCGTTGGTCGGCTCGTCGAGCACCAGCACGTTGCACGGCTTGGTGAACAGCCGCGCCAGCAACAGGCGGTTTCGCTCGCCACCGGAGAGGAACTTCACGGCCGTTCGGGCGCGGTCGGCAGGAAAGAGAAAATCCTGCAAGTAGCCCAGGATGTGCCGCTTCTGGCCATTGACGACGACCGAATCGCTGCCGACGCCGACGTTCTCCTGCACGGTCTTCTCTTCGTCGAGCCGCCCTTTGAGTTGGTCGAAATAGGCCGTTTCGAGGTGTGTGCCGTGACGCACGGTCCCGTCGTTCGGCGGCAGTTCGCCCAGCAACAGCCGCAAGAGCGTGGTCTTGCCGGACCCGTTCGGGCCGATGATGCCTACTTTGTCGCCGCGCATGATCGAGGTCGTCAGGTCGCGGACGACCGCATCGCCGTCGTAGGCAAAGCCCACGCGCTTCGCTTCGATCACCAACCGGCCGGCACGCTGGGCCTCTTGAACCTGCATCCGCAGCGGCCCGGGCTGCTCGCGGCGCATCCGGCGCTCCTCGCGCATTCTCTTCAACGCCCGCACACGGCCTTCGTTGCGGGTCCGCCTGGCCTGGATGCCTTGACGTATCCAGGCCTCCTCTCTGGCCAGCCGCTTGTCGAAGAGCGCCTGCTGTTTGGCCTCGGCCTCCAGGGCCGCCTGCTTGCGTTCGAGATACGTTGCGTAGCCGCAGGCCCAACTCGTCGCCCGGCCGCGGTCGAGTTCGATGATCCGCGTTGCCAGCCGGCGCAGAAACATCCGGTCGTGGGTAACGAAGACCAACGTGGCGGCGTAACGCTGGAAGAACTCTTCGAGCCAGCAAATGGCGTCGACGTCAAGGTGGTTGGTCGGCTCGTCCAACAGCAGCAGGTCCGGGTCGGCGACCAGGACTTTTGCCAGCAATACTCGCCGCTTCATCCCGGCAGAGAGGGCCTCGCACTTTGCATCGGCATCCAGCCCCACGCGGGAAAGGACGGCCTCGACGCGGCGCTGCATCTGCCAGCCGTCGTCGGCGTCCAAGGCGTGCTGCAGACGTTCCAACTCTTCGGCCAGTTTGCCGTGATCGCCGCCCTCGGCAAGTCGGCCGCTGACGCGGTGATACTCGCCCAGCAACCGGCCGCTGGGGCCCAGTCCGGCCGCGACCTGGTCGAATATCGAGCCTGGCAGCGCTCGGGGCACTTCTTGCGTGAGCCGGGCCGTGCGTAAGCCCTGCCCGCGGGTGATCTCGCCGCGATCGGGCTCGAGTTCGCCATCGATTAGTCGCAACAGGGTCGACTTGCCGGCGCCGTTTCGGCCCAGCACACAAATCCGCTCGCCCGGCTCGATCTGCAGGGTCACCTCGTCCAACAGCGCCGGGCCGCCGAAGCCGATACCAACCTCTCGCATGCCCAACAACGCCATGGATGACCTATTGCTCGGGTGTCTCCGTCGTGTGCAACCGGCCGACCATGATACCTTGGCTGGCCGATTCTTCCAGTCCGCCAGAAAGTGAACGTCTCTATTGCCGGCATTCATCGCGGCGTGGCGCCAGCAGACAGTGCCACAAATCGGGTGAAGACCAGGGGCCGCGAAGGCTCCCCACGAACCCTCCAGAGGATGTACTCCCGAAGGTTAGTCCGCAGTTTTCGTAAATTTTTCTTGACACCCCCTGCCCGGCTCGATTAGACTAGACGCCAGGACCTTACACGTCGACAGCCCATCGTCCGGCGATCCGATCCGGCCCAATCTGATCCGTCCTTCGTTTCGCCAGTTTCCGACCTTATCTGAGGCAACGTTGATGAAACCTCGCAATTCGTGTTTGAACTGGGATCGTGTGGCGCGAGCCGGCCTTTTGGTCATCGTTGCGACCGTCGCGGCAACCGGCTTGCCGACCGGCGCCGACGCGGCGGCCATCATCCTCAACGAATACAACGCCGTCTCCAGCACCAGCGTGCTGAAGAGCGGTGCTTCCGATCCCTACTTCGGACCGATTCTCGGCAACGGGGGCGACTGGTTCGAGTTGGTCGTGATCGACGATCATCTCGACATACGCGGATGGCGGGTCGACGTGCGACGCGGCGGAAGCGCGGTCGACGAGTCGCTCACTTTCGCCCACCAACCGATCTGGTCCGATCTGCGCAGCGGAACCATCATCACCGTCTCCGAAGACGTGGCCGACGACCTCACCTACGACCCGCTGGGCGGCGACTGGTGGATCAACGTCCAGGCCAACACCAACGGCAACGACACGTACATCAGCGCCCAGAGCTTCGGCATCAACGACAACGACACGCGGATCGAAATCCTCAACAGCTTCGGTACGAGCATCTTCGGGCCTGCCGGCGAGAGTGTCGTGCCGGCGTCGGGTACGATCCAGAACGATGAGATCTGCAAGCTCGAAGCGGCCCCCAGCGACCTGATTACGGCCAATTCGACCTACCGCGGCGGTTCGTCGAGCACCTTCGGCGCACCGAACGTCTGGAGTTCCGGCACAGTTACCCAGGACTTTTCGGCCCTGCGGGCCGCCGTTCCGGAGCCGGGCACGATCGCGATGCTGGCGGTCGGCGGCTTCGGCTTGCTGATGCTCTGGCGCCGCCGCCGGGCGTAGCGGCGCGCCGTGCGGGACACGCCTTCCTCATCGCAAGGCGGTTCTCACTCGCCGGTGGCCCATTGTTGGGGCGTTTCCGGGAAGAGACTCTCGTGGGCCACGCCGCGCCGCGGCTCGGCCATCCAATCGGCGACCGTTTCGCGCCATTTGGCGTAATGGGCCGTCTCCTTGTGGGCCTTCATTCCGCTCTCGTCGCGATAGACCTCGTAGAGCGTGAAGCGGTTGGGATCGTCGGCCTGTTGGTTGACGTCGAAGCGCAGGTTGCCCGGCTCCCCGACGGTGTTTCTCGCGTTCTCGAGCGTGGCCTCGACGAAGGCCTCTCGATTCTCCGGCTTTACATGGACGTAGATGCAAACGACGAACATCGGTCTCCTCTCGACAAACGGGTGAGATCGGGCTGAGGGCTGGGGACTCGGGGCTGGGGACTCGGGGCTGGGGAGGCGCGAGAGATACCTGTTCAGACGTCGTCGTACTCGTCCGGCCGTGTCGGAAATCTCGCGAGCCCAGCTACGGACGGCCGCAGTGCCAATCACCCAACTGCAGGACAGTATACCTGGGGCGGAGATTAATTGAGAAGGGCATCATCCCACGTCCATGCGGACAAAGAGGAAATAAGCGATCAGCACGGCCGCCATGACGTACATCAACCACTTCACGTCGCGGCCCTGGCCGGCACACAGCTTAACGATCGGATAGGCGATGAAGCCCAGCGCCAGGCCGTCGCCGATCGAGTAAGTCAACGGGATGCCGACAATGATCAGGAAACTGGGAATCGCCTCGGCGTGGTTCGCCCAATCGATCCGGGTGACGCTCCGCATCATCATCGAGCCGACGACCACCAACGCCGCGGCCGTGATCGGCGGATAGCTGCCGACCATGGCGATGATCGGGCTGAAAAACAAGGCCAGCAGAAACAGCCCGGCGACCGTCACGGCGGTCAACCCGGTCCGTCCGCCTTGTTCCACACCGGCGGCGCTTTCGATGAAGCTGGTCACGGTACTGGTTCCCATGGCGGCCCCGGCCACTGTGCCCACCGCGTCGGAGAGCATCGCCCTGCCCGCCCGGGGCAGCTTGCCGTCTTTCATCAATCCGGCCTGCTCGCCGACGCCAATCAGCGTGCCTAGCGTATCGAACACGTCCATGAACAGGAAGATCAAGATGAACGGGGCCATCGACCAGGAGAGGGCTCGCAACAGGTCCATTTGGCAGAAGGTCTGCTGCATTGAGGGCGGGGCGTCTACCACGCCGTCGGCGATTGTGAACAGCGTCATCAGTTTCGACTGGACCACCGTCTCCGACCCTGAGATCACCTCCGGCAGGTGCGGCATGAGCAGTTTCAACGCCGTAGCCAATGCCGTCGCCGCCAGAATCCCCCAGACGATCGAACCGCGGACGCGCCGCGCGTAGAGTCCGGCCGTGACCAGGAATCCGAAGAAGAACACGATCAAGTCGGGCGAGGCGAACTGGGCGTTCATCTTCACCAACGCGCCCGGATTGTCGACGATCAGGCCCGCGTTGTTCAGCCCGATGAAGGCGATGAACAGCCCGATGCCCACGGCGATGGCGCTGCGCATGCTGGGGCTGATCGCATCGAGCAGCTTCTCGCGTACACCCAGCAGCGAAAGCACCAGGAACAGCACGCCCGCGATAAACACCACGCCCAGAGCGACCTGCCAGGCCGCCTCCGCGCCGACCAGCAGTCCGGCCGCGGGCAGCACGGAGAAGACGAAGAAGAAGTTCTCGCCCATGCCGGGGGCCTGGGCGATGGGATAGCGGGCGTAGAGTCCCATGATCAGCGTGGCCAGCGCAGCCGCCAGGCAGGTGGCGGTGGTCACGGCGCCGACGTCCATGCCCGTCTTCATGCCGAACATCCCGCCAGAAAGCACGGCCGGCTGCAGGAAGATGATGTAGGCCATCGTCAGAAAGGTCGTCAGCCCGGCCAGCAACTCGGTCCGCGCCGTGGTGCGGTTCTCGGAAAGCTTGAAGAACTTGTCCAACATGGGCGCGCTCCGGGTGGATCTCTCACTCCGCAATACCTTGCCGGGAGACCGCCCCTTCCCCTGGGCGGCAGTGTATCATTGCCGCCCTTGTCGGACCAGCGGAACCGGCTAGAATGCGGAGTACCGATGGACGACTACTACGAAGCCCGTGCGCCAGATGAACCACGGCATGAAACACGCTCGGAACCGACGGTTGTCGATGCTCAGTTCACGTCGGATTCTCCTCCCGGCGGCGCCCCCGCCGCGCCCACCGGCCGCCGGCGCGTGCGGCTGCCCATCCTGCTGTTTGTCGCCACGTGCTTGACTACGTGGTGGGCCGGCCTACATACCCCTCCTCCCACGTCCGGTGCGATTCCCCTACTGCTGCACGGTCTGAAGTATGCCGCGCCGGTGATGCTGATCCTCGTCTGCCACGAGGCCGGCCATTTCCTCCAAGCCCGGCGATACGGCGTGTTGACGAGCTATCCTTTCTTCATCCCCATGCCGATCGGGCCCCTGGGGACTTTTGGGGCGGTGATCGGCATGGGCTCGAAGATGCCCAGCCGCCGGGCGCTGTTCGACATCGGTATCACCGGACCGCTGGCAGGACTGGTGCCGACGCTGATCTTCTGCGCGATCGGGCTGAGCCTGGCCAAACCGGTCGAGGTCACACCGGAGGGAACCTTATACGGCGATCCGCTGCTTCTATTGTGGATGGCGAAACTGCTGATGCCGCCGATTCCCCAGGGGCAAGAGATCCTGCTGAACCCTTACCTCTTCGCCGGTTGGTTCGGCCTGTTGATCACGGCCTTGAATTTGATCCCCGTCGGCCAGCTCGACGGCGGCCACGTGCTCTACGCGCTGCTGCGAAACAAGGCTCGCTACATCGCGACCTTCCTGCTCATGGCAGCCGCAACTCTGGTGATCTGGCAATTCAAACGGTACTTCGGCTGGTCGTTGATGGTGATGCTGCTGATGCTGATGGGCCCGCTGCATCCGCCCACGGCCGACGATGACATACCGTTGGGCGTCGTGCGTACGGTGCTCGGTTGGCTCACGATGGCGTTCATCCCGATCGGCTTCACGCCGACGCCGTTCATCAGGTAACGCGCCGAAGAGCGCGTCGCCGTCAGTTCCGCAGCGACTGAATCGGCGCCGGAATCCGGCCGCCGAAGTGGACGAAGGCCTCGCTGGCGTCGGTGTTGCGGACTTCGATCACCGGCATCGAGCCGAACAGACCGCCGAAGTCGACCGTCTCGCCGGCCTTCGCGCCCGGCACGGGGATCAGCCGCACGGCGGTAGTCTTGTCGTTGACCACGCCGATGGCCATCTCGTCGGCGATGATCGCGGCGATCGTCTCCGGGGGCGTGTCGCCGGGGATGGCGATCATATCCAGCCCCACCGAGCAGACGCTGGTCATCGCTTCGAGCTTCTCCAGCACCAGGTGCCCGCGTCCCACGGCGTCGGCCAGCGTGGCGTCTTCGCTGACGGGAATGAACGCGCCGCTGAGTCCGCCCACGCTGCTGGAGGCGAACAGCCCGCCCTTCTTCACGGCGTCGTTGAGCATGGCCACCGCGGCCGTCGAACCGGGCGCACCGACGCGGCTGATCCCCAATGTCTGGAGGATCTCGCCGATGCTGTCGCCCACTTCCGGCGTGGGGGCCAGCGAGAGATCGACAATGCCGAACGCCAATCCCAATTCGGCCGCCACTTCGCGCCCGATCAACTCCCCCACGCGCGTCACCCGAAAACTGGTGATCTTGATCTCCTCGGCCAGATCGCCCAGCGTGAGGCCCGCGTCCATGTCGAGGCGACGGCGCAGGGCGCTGCCGACCACGCCGGGCCCGGAAACGCCGATATTCACGGTGGCCTCGGGCTCACCGGCCCCCATGTAAGCCCCGGCCATGAAGGGGTTGTCCTCGGGAATGTTGGCGAACACGACCAGCTTGGCGCAGCCGAAACCGGCCCGAGCGGCCGTCCGCTCGGCGATCTGAAGCAGCACGTGGCCCATGCGATGGACCGCGTCCATGTTGATGCCCGCCTTACGCGAGGCGACGTTGACCGACGCACAGACGCGATCCGTTTCGGCGAGCACTTCCGGCAGCGAGGTGATCACGGTCTCGTCGGCCGGGGTCATGCCCTTCTGGACCAAGGCCGAGAAGCCGCCGACGAAATCGACGCCGCAATCGGCCGCTGCGGCGTCGAGTGTCTTGGCCACTTGCAGCGCAGCGGCGCAGCCGTGGCCGGCGAGGATCGTGGCCGCCGGCGAGATCGCCAGCCGCTTGTTGGTCACGGGAATGCCGTATTTCGCCCCCACCCGATCGCAGACCTCGACCAGCCGGCTGGCGCGCGAGGTGATCTTGGCGTGCAGTTTGCGGCAGAGGTTGTCGACGCTGGGCGCCGCACAATCGTCGAGATTCAGCGCCAGCGTCACGGTTCGCACGTCGAGGTGCTCGGCGTGGAGCATTTCGATGGTCGAGAGGATTTCGTCGGTGCGCAGCATCTTGTTACTCTCGCGTCGATCGGGTCAGCCGCAGTTGGTTGGTGGCCACGAAGACGTTTTCGTGTTGGAGTTTGACGGCGAAGCCCAGTTCTCGGCCCATCTCTTCCAGGTCGGCCTGGAGCATGCGGATGTCCCAACGTGCGGGGATCTCGACCTGGCCGATCAGCACGAATTCGTCGCCGCGACGGTCGCCGTAAAGATCGACGATGTTGATGTCGCGGCCCGCCAGGTACTGGCTAAACTGCCGCACGATGCCCGGCCGATCGGCCCCGAAGGCCGTGATCACGAAGCGGCCGGCCTCCTCGCCGGCGGTCACGGTGTTGTCACCCAACACGGGCCGCACGAGCACCTGATAGGCCGAGCCGGACGATTCCACCCGATGGATTTCCGCCGCCAGTTGCTCCGCTTCGATCTCCTCCGGAACGCTGACGATCATGATCAGTGTGAAGTATCCCCCCAAAACGGTCTGGCTACAGGAGTCGATGTTCCCCCCCAGCAACTCCACGGCGTTGCTCACCGCGGCCACAATGCCCGGATGGTCATCGGACATCACATTAAGAACGAAAACGTGCTCGAAGCGAGTCATGGCGTCTATGGCTTCATGTGACACTGGGGAAGAGTTCAGATGAGGGATGCGTCGAATCGAGACTACAGGCTATCAAGTCCCCCGTTTCTCGCAAGCCGGGCTATCGAACAACGCCCGCATGCAAATCTCCGACCACGTCTCGAAGCCGGTCATGTCGGCCAGGATGTCTTCCACCGGCCGGAAACCGCTTTCGACGATCTCCTCCTCGTTGGGGCGCACCGCGGGCTGCTCGACCTCGAAGAGGTAGACCACGCCCAAGTGAACGCTGCCGACCTCCGTCTGGTCGTCGTTGATCAGCCCCACGCACCGGGAGGCGTAGGGCGTGTCGATGCGAACCTCCTCCTGAAGCTCGCGGCGCATCCCCTCTTCATACGGTGTTGTGTCACCACCGGAATTGGCATCGACGGCCGAGATATGCCCCCCGATACCCACGCTGTGCTTGCGATGTAGGCGGCCTTCGCCCATGCCGGAGCCTCGCGTGTACTGGAAGACCGTCTGACGGCCCAGTTCGTCGGTGTGACGAAAGATCACGTACGGAATCAATTGCTTGAATCCCGGGTCGTCTTACACCACTAACCCCCCCCAGTACCAGCAGTTAGCCCCGCTGACCACCACC
>CAYYNP010000121.1:18504-26613 GCA_964472545.1 uncultured Planctomycetaceae bacterium
AGCTGGTGTTCGCCGGACTGAGCAGCTCGCCCAGATAGCGGTCCACCCGGTCGGTGAATCCCTGGAAGTACCCCAGGCAATGGAACAACTCGGTGGGTACCACCATCACACGTTCGGTCCTTGCATCGGGCACGGCAGATCCTCGTTGGTCGGAAATCCCTATTCAGGTAATCAACATTGCATCGCCGTAGCTGTAGAAGCGGTACTCCTCGCGAATCGCCTCTTCATAGGCACGCTGCATCAACTCCTCACCGCCAAACGTTCGCACCAGCACCAGCAGCGTGGTCCGCGGCAGATGGAAGTTTGTCAGCATGGCGTCGACGGCCCGGAATTCGTACGGTGGACGGATGAACAAATCGGTATGGCCGGTAAACGGCCGCAACGTGCCGTCAGCGGCCGCCGTCTCCAACAGGCGGACCGACGTGGTGCCCACGGCAATGGTTCGCCCCCCTTTGCTGCGGCAATCCACGATCGACTCGGCGTCGGCGGGGCCGATCTGCCCCCATTCCGAGTGCATCTGGTGGCTGTCGAGCGATTCGCCGGCGATCGGCCGGAACGTCCCCAGGCCAACGTGCAACGTCACGCGGCAAAGCGTCACCCCTTGCCCCGCCAGCCGCGTTAGCAAGGATTCGGAGAAATGCAGGCCGGCCGTCGGGGCAGCCACCGCACCGGGCTGCTCAGCGTAGACCGTCTGGTATTGGCGGCGATCCGACTCGACCATCTCGCCCTTGCGAATATAGGGTGGCAAGGGAATCCGTCCAATCCGCTCTAACAAGGCAAACGTCGCCTCGGTCGACACTACTTCGTCAAGCACGGGACGTGCCACCCAAGTGCCGCCCGGCTGCCGGGCAATCAGCTCGAGCAGCACGTCGTCTTGCCCCGCCGCGTTGACCAGCGTGACCGTCTCGCCGATGGCCAACTTCCCCCTCGTCTTGCCCATAATCCGCCACATACCCGACGCGTCGGTTTCCAGGAAGAGTCCTTCCCAGTTGCCACCGGTCAGCGTACGCCGGCCGACGAGTCGCGCAGGCACCACGCGAGTGTTGTTCAGCACCAGACAATCTGGCGGGCCAAGGAGTTCCGGCAGGTCGCGGATGTGTTTGTGGATGAGCGCCCCTTGTTGCCGATCGACCACCAGCAGCCTCGCGTCGGTGCGATTTGCCACCGGCGATTGGGCGATTAGCTGCCCCGGCAACTCGTAGTCGTACTGGTCCAGTTCACTCATCGCATCCAATATCCGTCCGTCGTCCGAAGCGGCACGCTCAAGCTGAGCTTTACCCTCCGGCTGCGAACGAGTATAAGCCCTCGACCCATTTGGCGGCAGGGGACACGAGACATGCCCCAGCGAGAGCTCGCACTCTGTATCACCGACCTGTTGCCCGGCGGCGCCGAACGGCGTTTTGTCGACCTGGCCGTACATGTCGACCGAAGCCGCTTTCGGCCGGTGGTCTACTGCCTGGGGCCACGGCCGCCCGCGGCAGAGGCCGAATGTGTGGACGCGCTGGATCGGGCCGAGGTCGAAACGCACTTCCTTGGCGCCCGAAGTGTGTGGAGCTTACCTTCCATCGTCCGTAAACTGCGGAAGCGGCTCGCCTCCCAGGGCCCCCAGATTATGCAGTCCTTTCTCTTTCACGCAAATATCGTTAGCCGAATTGCCGCGAGCCGGGCAGGCGCGGGGACCGTCGTGGCGGGGATTCGCGTGGCGGAGCGGCAGAAGCGTTGGCATCTTTGGCTGGATCGCCGCACGCAGAAGATGGTCGACCGATACGTCTGCGTCAGCCATGCAGTTGCCAGATTCTCAGCAGAGCGGGCCAAACTGCCTACCGAGAAGCTCGTCGTTATTCCCAATGGGATCGATGTCGATCGGTATCCGGCGAGTCCACTGGCCAGCTTCGATGCGTTTGGCGTAGGCCCTGATCGACGTGCCGTGGTGTTCATTGGGCGATTGGAGCGACAGAAAGGCGTCGTATGGCTGATCGACTCTGCTGACAGGTGGCTTCAGCGCTTGCCAACGCACGACCTACTACTGGTTGGTGACGGTCCCCTGCGGACACGGCTGGAGCGCCTCATCCGGCGGCGCGGGCTCGCCGATCGGGTGCATTTCACGGGTTGGCGTACCGACGCGGCACAGATCCTAGCGGCCAGTGACGTACTCGTGCTTCCCTCGTTGTGGGAAGGAATGCCCAACGTCGTTTTGGAGGCGATGGCCAGCGGTCTGCCGGTGGTCGCTACCAGCGTAGAGGGCGTCGAGGAGCTGCTCGGGCCAATGGCCGACCGGCAAACCGTGCCCTGTGGCGATTCGCAGACTTTGGCCGACCGGATCGTTGCGTTCGCCGGAAACGCCGGCGCCGCGAGTGAAGTCGGGACCACAAACCGACAGCGGGCGGCCGCGTGTTTCTCACTCCACCGCATGGTAGATGCCTATCAGGACCTCTGGGAGTCTCTCGTAGAGCCATGACCGGCAAGCAGGAAAAAAATCTGAAGCCACTTACGCTGCACGAAATCGGTGGAAGTCGGCTACTGGCCAGGAGCTACGTAGGCCCGCGTCGACGCGGAGTTGGTGCATCCACGGAAAACCGGCTTGACGCGACATGCGAAGTGGCTATTCTTGGAGCGTGGTGGGGCTCAGTGGGGAGAATTGGTGATCCATGCTCCTGACAGGGACATTTAACCGGTCGATCGACGAGAAGCAGCGGTTGGCGATCCCCAAACGGCTTCGCACGGCAATGCGATGCTCCGAAGGCGGGGGGGTTTACGTGGCCCCGGGCACAGACGGATCGTTGTCATTATACACGGAGGAGGCGTTTGGGCGGTTGGCCGAGCGGCTGGAACAGGTCTCGCCGACGCAGCACGATGTCCGCGCGTTCATTCGGCTCTTCTTCGCCCAGGCACAACGGGTCGAGGTGGATAGTCAGGGTCGCGTACGAATTCCGCAAGACCTCGCCGAGTTTGCGAGCCTAAAGAAAGAGGCCGTGTTGCTGGGAGTCCAAGACCACCTGGAACTCTGGGCCGCCGGCCGCTGGAAGAGCTACCTTACCGAGAAACAATCACACTACGACGAAATCGCCGAAGCCGCCTTCCGCGGCTCGGCAGCACCATAAACCATCCATACGGCTACAGAAAGGAACGTTCGTTCTCTCGTTCGCCATGCGTGAGCATACGACGCCGGCCACGGCCACCCGCCGGCGTTGCCCAATTTCCCACTGGAAGGGCTGGGTTTGTTCTCACGAGTACGGAGGATAGGAGGTCCTTCGGCTGCGAAACGCGGTAGCAGTCGTCGCGCCCTAGGCGCGATCGCCGCGAACACTCAACCTCACTAGGGCACAAGGATGTGCCTGGGGTGGGGTGTTTTTCCGCTTGGTGATCGAGCCGGCCAACGACATTCGGACCCATCCGCGGCTCGACGCACACGAACCTGCCGCCGGCCACTCTCCCGCAACGGCCGACAAATCGACTCGCTCGAATAGATACGGCGCTCGGCATTTTTCCCGAAACAAGGACGTTTCGCGGTGCCGAGCCGCGCCCCCGTTGGCAGCTCCCACCGCGCCGGCGATGCCCAGAAACGCACCAGCGGTCCATGACCAATCCGTCCACGGCCCATGTCCCGGTGATGTTGGATCCCGTGGTCCGATGGCTCGATCCGCGTGAGGGGATGGTAATTGTCGACGGGACACTTGGCGGAGGCGGCCACACGCGGGCCTTGGCCGAACGCGTAGGAGATACCGGGCTGGTGATCGCGATGGATCGCGACCCGGCCGCAATCGCGGCAGCCGAGCAACGCCTGGCCGGGATGGCCGTCGTCTTGGCCCAGGCCAATTTCGGCGAGCTGCCGACGATCCTCGAGCAGGTAGAGAAGCAGGAGGTCAACGGTATCGTGTTGGACTTGGGCATTTCGAGCGACCAATTGGCCGATCGGCAGCGAGGCTTCAGCTTCACGTCCGACGGGCCGCTCGATTTGCGCTTCGATCCGACCACCGGCGAACCGGCCCGGCGGCTGCTGAACCGGCTCGGCGTAGAACAGTTGGCCGACTTGATTTACGCCTACGGCGAGGAACGCTACAGCCGGCGGATCGCTCGCGCGATCGTCCACCGCCGGCGAGAGAAGCCGATCGAGACGGCGGCCGAATTGGCCGAGTTGATACGCCGCTGTGTGCCGCGCAACCGCGGCCTCCGGCGGATCGACCCGGCCACACGGACCTTCCAAGCGTTGCGGATCGCGGTCAACGACGAGCTGAAATCGCTCGAAGTGGCCCTGCAACGAATGCCCGACTGCCTCGCGGTGGGCGGACGCCTGGCGATCATCAGCTTTCACTCATTGGAAGATCGCCGCGCGAAAGAGGCCTTTCGCGACGATCTGCGGCTCCGCCCGCTGACCCCCAAACCCGAACGTCCCACGGAAGAAGAGATCGCCCAAAACCCTCGGGCGCGAAGTGCTAAACTGCGGGTCGCCGAGCGGTCGGTATGAATACTCCGATAGGAAACGAGAGATCAACGGAATGACATGGGACCGCCGCTACGACGGCGACCCCCACTCCAAGAAGGAGACCGAGTTGTGAACAAGGAAGTGAAAATCGGATTGATGGTAATCCTGGGGCTGCTGATCATCTTCGGCGTGGTCGTGGCCCGACGCTTCGGCGGCTCGGCCGACGACCCCGATGCAACCGTTGCGGAGAACGGCAAGGCCGAAAAGCCCGACGGCGGCGGATCGGCCGGCGGCAGAAGGACGAATACTCCCGCGGCCAACTCGATATCTCCGACCATCGTTGCGGCCAAGCCGGCGTCCGGCGCGAATGCCCCGCTGCCGATCACCACCGGCAACGTCAATCCGGGCCTCGTGCCGCCGGGGTTGACCGGCAATGCATCGGATGTGTATCAGCGGCCGGCGTTGCCCAACACGCAAAACGCCGCACCGCTGCCGCCCTACGGCACCTATGTCCACGACACCCTGCGGCCACCGACGGCACCCGCCCCCACCGTGTCGGATCAGCCCGGCTGGAGCCGAGCCGGCATGGCTGCCGCAGGTACAGGCTCCCCTGCTATGCCCAAAGTCGGCGGCCCGGCCGGGAGTCTTCCCACCCAATCCGGCGTGAACGTGTTGCGATCGCCGCCGCCGTACAGCGCGCTACCGTCGACCAAGAATCCGGCCGGTATTGCCCCCGCGCCGACGCTGCCCGATCCTCGCGGCTTCACCCAAGCTGCCTCACCCACGCCGCGACCTTCCGTAACCACAAGGGAACAACTCGCCGTGCGCCCCGTCGGGGTCACTCCTCCCGGCACGTTCACCGGCCTGCCCGGCGCATCCACGGCCGCCCGCCGCCAAAGCGACCAATACGTCGTGCAGCCGAACGACAGCTACTGGGTGATCTCGCAGAGGCTCTATGCCACCGGTGCCTACTTCAAGGCCCTGGCCGAACACAACCGCGGCCGGATCCCGCGTGAAAACGACTTGGCCGTCGGTGCCGTGATCTCGGCACCATCGATCGGCGAGCTAGAGAGAAGCTACCCGGGACTCTGTCCCAAGCCGGAACATCGGGCCGTGCTGCAGCAGCCAGCCACCGCGGTCCGCCCGGTGAGCATGCATTCCGGCGGCCGGACCTACGTCGTCCAGGAAGGCGACAGCCTGGCCGACATCGCACGCCACGAATTGGGCCAGCTCTCCCGCTGGCCGGAAATCTGGAAACTCAATCGCGATCTGATCGGCAACGATTACAACTACCTGCGGCCCGGTATCCAGTTGATCCTCCCGGGCGAACGCTACACGGCTCCCGTCGCCGGCCCCACCGACCTGATCACCACCCGGCCGGCCACGCCGCCGACGCTGCACCGCTGATGACGCGACGACCGGCCAAGATCGTCTCCGGCGGCCAGACGGGCGTCGACCGTGCGGCGCTCGACGCGGCGATCGCCCTGGGCATTGCGCACGGCGGCTGGTGTCCGCGTGGACGCCTGGCCGAAGACGGGCGTATTGCCGATCGCTACAAGCTGACCGAAACCGAATCGGCGGAATACCCGGTCCGCACGTGGCAAAACGTGCTCGACAGCGACGCCACGCTGATCCTCTGCCACGGCCGGCCCCAAGGCGGCACGGAACTCACACGCCGGTTGGCCCAACGCCGCAAGCGGCCACATCTGGTCGTCGATCCGAACGATCCCTCGTCGGCTCAAGAGGTCCGCCAATGGCTCAGCGCCGGGCAATTCGAGATCCTCAACGTGGCCGGCCCCCGCGAGAGCCAAAGCCCCGGCATCGGCACGGCCGCCCGACGGTTTCTCGAAGACGTGCTACGCCCGTAGAGCCGCTACGCAAAGATTTCCGCATTCGGCCGGCGGCCGTCTTTCGCGGTTGCCGAGGGCGTCTGGTAAGTACTTCCCTGGATTAGACTTACGTCGCCTCGAAAGCCAACCGATGGGCACCCCCATCGGTGCTTCCGGAAAACAAGGGCCGCGTGCTGGTCGTAACTGCTTTAATTGTAACATGTTGCGTTGACTTTCCCGTTCCATGCGCTGGACAACAATGCGTCGGAAGACTTACGGCCACGGATGAAACGCGGCCCGTGACGAAAGACGTTATGCAGCAATCGGTTATGACGCCGCCGCCGTTGTGCCGATCGTCGTAACCCGCCTTGCCAAGGGGTTGACTCATGAGGGCTTCTCAAGTAATTGCGCTCGCGAGCCGCTCGCAGACGACGTGGCTGAACAACGGGTATGACCGGCTGCCCTGCTGGTCGAGGTTGGGAACTCACCACCGCGGCGCGGCGTCATAGCCTTGTCGGACCGCTCCGCCGTGGGTGCGCCGGAACAACTGCTCAATCCTCCTGAAACTGGAAGATCACCATGCGATACCACGTGCTCGTGTTGGCTGCCGGTGCAGCGCTGTTGGGGCCCTCCGTGGCGATTGCCGACGACCAGAGCGAACTGGCCGCTGCCAAAGCGGCACACGCGGCGACGGTTGCCCGCCTGGACGATACGCTGGCGCAGGCCCAGCGAACGCATCGTGCGGGCGTCGAGGCGGCGCATCGCCAACTCCTCGACGCCTACGCCAATGCGATTCTCAAGGCGCAGGACGCGGGCGACGACGTGGCGGTCAGACGGCTGCGCGAAGCGAAACGCCGCTTGCAGCAACTGGTCCCCCGCGATCTGGCGACCGTGGCCGGGGCCGAATTGTTCGAGTGTGTGCTGGGCTCCTACGGCCAGGCGATCCGCGGGCCGCGCTGCCGGTTCGTCAATCTGCGTCCACCGAATCGCAATCTCTGGACGCCGGAGATCCGCGCCGCGGTGGCCGGCAAGGTCTCGTTCGAGAGCATCGACTACATCGGCACGGCCAAGCTCGTCGTCACCGAGCCCGGCTGGTACTCGATCGACCTGCCCGGCGAGGGCACGCAGTTGCGGCTGAACGGTCTGCTGTTGGCCGGCAACGACGTCCAACTCAGCCGCGGCGTCTACGACGTCGAGATCTACACCAACGTCTGGGGCGGCCCGTACATGCAGTACGCCAGTGGGGCGATTCGCCCCCGCGGCTCCGACAAGCCCCTGCCGCTGGTCAACACGGCCGCCGACGTCAACGCCTTCCTGGCCAAGCAGATCGACGGCCGCAAGGTGGTCGAGACGTCCGGATACAGGCCGCCGGCGGTGGACGTGAGCATTCGCTTGCCCAAGGGTACGGTGGTGCAGCCTGCCGTGCCGGAGTTTTTGCTGATCGAACGTTAGGCCTGCGGAAATCGAAGTGCTGATTTCGGCAACGGCGACAAGACCCAGCATCAACCGTACGGCACGTTCCATGCCTCGCTACTGCGTGCCCAGCTTGCCAGACGCAGTTTTGGAACCCTCCGGAGTGCGTTAGAATGTGCATGCAGCCGCACGTGGTTGATGTACACTTCGTCGCGCACACGATCGTGGCGATCGGTTCTCTCTTATGCCAACACCCCTGGATCATCCCTGGATCGCTGACACGGATTTCGACGCCGATTACCGCAATTCCATTCATGTCGCGATGAAATCGGCGATGGCGATGCTGGCTAGTGACGATCCCCCCGACTGGATCGTCACACTCGATGAATCAGGTTGTTTTGTTTCAACGGGTTTGGCACAAAACCGTGGTCCAGCTAAGCAACA
>CAYYNP010000122.1:0-18016 GCA_964472545.1 uncultured Planctomycetaceae bacterium
GTCCCCAACTCCGAGTCCCCAGCCCCCAGCCCCCAACTCACGGTTCCTCCGTGGCGTTGTACACAAACCCCTCCACATCCAACTTCAGCCGAAACACGGCCTCCTTCGACGCGACGGTGACGTAGAGGTAGCCGCCGTGGAAGTGGCAGTTGCCGGCTTCCTCGCCGCCGGCGTCGTACTGGCGGATGATCTTGCCGCTGCGCACGTCGACCACGTTGACCGCGCCGCCGTCCCACATCGCCACGTAGAGCCGGCCGGCGGCGTCGAAGATCATGCCGGCGGGCAGAAACTCGCCGCCGCGGATGGGACCTTCGTCTTCGGTAGGGAATTCGAGCAGCACGCGGCCGTTGCTCAACGTGCCGTCTTCGGCCAGGTCCCAGATCAGCAGCCTTCGCCGGGCGCTCTCGCAGAGGCAGAACTGCTTGCCGTCGGGCGTAACGCCCAGTCCGTTGGGAAAGGCCAATGCGCTGGCGATCCGCGAGACCTTGGCGGTGGTGATGTCGTAGCGGTAGACCGAGCCGGTCGGTTCTTCGGCCGTCGAATCGCCCGGATCGCTGAAGTAGATGTTCCCCTGGACGTCCAGGGCGACGTCGTAGAGCCGATCGAAGCGTTTGCCCTCCCAGCGGTCGGCCAGCACCTCGACGCTTTGGCCGTCGGTCGCCACGCGCAACAGGCGGCCGGCGGTGCAATCGGCCACGATCAAGCGGCCCTGGCGATCGAGCTTCATCCCGTTGGCTCGTGGCTCGAGCTCCTCGACCGGCGAGAGTTCCCCCAGGTTGCAGAAGATGCCGGCCGTTCCGTCGGCCTCGATCAGGCCGATGTTGCCGTTGCCGCGATAGTTGGCCACGTAGAGATTCCCGTCGGCGTCGAGCACCGGCCCTTCGGCAATTTCGAAGCCCGTGGCGTACAACTGCGGCGTGACCGCATCGGCCGGGGGCAAGTCGACGTGTTCGGCGGCCCATACGGCGGCCGGCAGCACGACAAGACAACAGAACAAGGCAACGGCACGTTCCATGGCAATATCAACTCGCAGCAGCGAGATAGGCGGGTAGTTATGGAGGATCATCAAGTCTAAACCAAGCCACAAGAGAACACAAGTCACTACAAAGCCGCGACCGGTGGTCGCGCCCACGGAATCGAACCGTCAGGAAACCTCCTTGACATCCACTTCCCCAACCGCCGCCGGCCTCACCCTTCGGCTCCAACCCAACCACGCCAGGATGCTATACAAACTCGGCACCAACAAAAGCACCACCACCGTGGCGAACATCAGCCCGAACGTGATCGAAACCGACATCGGAAGCAAGAACTGGGCCTGTAGGCTCGTCTCGACCAACATCGGCGCCAGGCCGGCCACGGTCGTCGCCGAGGTGAGAAACACCGGCCGGAACCGCTGCATGCCGGCCCGGTGCACCGAATCCAATACGCTGTGGCCTTCGGCCAGCCGCAGCTTGATGAACGTGACCAACACGATCGAATCGTTCACCACAATGCCCGAGAGCGAGATGAACCCGATTGAACTGGGCATCGTCCAGTCGAGCCCCAGCAGCAGATGCCCCGCGACCGCCCCGACCAGGCCGAAGGGGATCGCCGCCATCACGATCAGCGGCTCGACGTACGACTGGAAGACGAACGACAACAGGATGAAGACGATGCAGAGCCCGATGACGAAGCCCCGTTTGAGGCTCGCCTGGGTCTTCTCGTTCTCTTTGCGTTGGCCCTCCAGCGTGATCGACACGCCCGGGTTTTGTTCGAGGAAGGCCTCGCGGCGCCGGTGCAGGTCCTCCATGATCTCCGAGGAATTGCCCTTGCGGGTGTCGAGATCGGCGGTCACGGCGACCGTCCGGCGGCCGTCGACGCGGACGATCTGCACGTAGGTGCGAACCGTTTCCGCCACGGCCACGTCGTGAAAGGGCATCATGTGCCCGTCGGACGTGCGGACGAGGAAGTCGTCCAGGTCGGCAATCGAGTGGCGGTCGGCCGGAGCGAAGAGGACTTCGACCTCGAAGTTGTCGCCGCCGCGTTGGAATTCCTCGGCGATGCTGCCCCAAAAGGCCTCGCGAAGCTGCAACGCCAACGCCTCCGTGGTGACGCCGAGCATGCGTCCGGCCGGCTTCAGCCGCACGCGGATCTCTTGCTTGCCGGGTCGCAGGTCGTCGTTCAGGTTGCGTACGCCGGGATAGCCGTCGATCGAGTCGCCGTCGCCGGCGATCCGCAGCTTGAGTTGTTGGCTGGCCCGTTGCAGTTCGCCCAGATCGTCGCCGTGCAGGCGTACGTCGATCGGCTTTCCGCCCGGGGTGACCTGCAACTGCTCGAAGGTGAGGCTGACCACGTCGGTCACGTCGCCGACCTTCTCCCGCCATACGCGGACCACGTCGTCGCAGAGGGCGTTGCGGCGGTCGGCCGGGGTCATCTCGACGATCACCTGGGCCAGGTGACTGCCGGATTCCAGCGGGGCCGCGTTGTTGCCGAACGCCCGGAGGAAACCGAACGACGTGCTGACGTGGCGGATCAATGCTTGTCCGTTCGGCTGCGAGGGTCGAAAATGGCCTTCCACGCCCTCGGGCCCGGTCAGCGCTGCTTCGATCTGCCGGACGACTTCCTCGGTCCGCTGCAGGTCGGTGCCGGCGGGCATCTCGATTTGGGCCACGAGGATATCGCCGTCGAGTTCGGGGAAGAGCTGGAACTTCAGTCGTCCGCCGGCCAACATGCCCACGCAAATCAGCAATAGCATCACGAGCACCGCCACCGGAACCAGCGGCCGGCGAACCGACCAGTCCAACACGGGGCCGTAGACCTTCTCGGTGAACCGTTGTACCTGGCGGTTGATCGCCGCGCGGATTCGTTTCGGCCGTTTGGGGATCTTGCCCAGCGAATGCGTGAGGTGATTCGGCAGGATCAGGAACCCTTCGACCAGACTCACGCTGAGTGCCGTGACGACCCCGATCGGCATCATCCGCATGATCTTGCCGACGTCGCCCTGCATGACCAACAGCGGCATGAAGACGGCCACGGTAGTCAACATCGAGGCCGCCACGCCCAGGCCAACCTCCCGAGTGCCGTCGACGGCCGCCTGCGCGGGCGACTTCCCTTGCGAGTAATGGGCGAAGATGTTCTCGCCGATCACGATCGCGTCGTCGACGATGATCCCCACGGCCATAATCAGACTGAACATGGTGATCATGTTCAGGCTCATGTCCAGGCCATCCAGTAGATAGAGCGTCCCCAGGAACGAGACGGGGATGCCCACCGCCACCCAAATCGCCAGCCGCCAGTGCAGCAGTGCCCAGAGGGTGAGAAACACCAACACAAAACCGAGCAGGCCGTTCTCCACCAGCATGCCCAGGCGGTCTTCCACGTAGACGGCGTAATCGCCCCATAGCTCCAAGTGCGCTCCGGCCACAGGCGACTCGTTCCACCGGTCGACGTACGTCCGCACTGCATTGCGGATCCGGATCGTGTCTTGGTGGCTGGTCTTGTTGACGGCGAGGTTCACACAGCGATGACCTCGGAAGGTGGTCCGCGTCCACTCGTCCTGGAAGGTGTCGGCCACTTCGGCCACGGCGCGCAACGGGATGCGAGCACCGTCGGCGGAGATCTTCACCGGCAGATCGCGAAAGTTCTCGGCCCAGCGACGCTGGTCGACCACGCGGATGGTGATCTCTCGCTCGCTTGTCTCGACGCTGCCGGCCGGCAGATCGACGCTCTGGGAACGAATCTCCCGGGCGACGTCGCCGATCGTCAGCCCGTGGGCCAGCAGCGCTTCCTCGCGTACCTCGACGCTGATTTGGTGGTCGGAGAAGCCGGACAGTTCGACGAGACTCACGTCGTCCAGCCGCAACAATTCCGTACGGATCGTGTCGCCCAGCAAGACCAGGTGCTTCTCCGACATCCCCTCGGCCCAGACCGAGAGCGTGCAGACCTTGTCGATCTGGTCGACCTCGTACACCACCGGATCTTCAGCGTCGTCGGGAAAGTCGTCGATCTGGTCGACGGCGTTTTCGACGTCCTCGAGCACGTCGCGAACTTCGTAGCGGTCGGCCACCTCGATCGTCACCAGCCCTGAGTTCTCCCGCGACACCGAGGTCACTTCTTCGACTCCCTCGATCCCCTCGATCTCCTCCTCGATCCGTTGGCAGATCATCTCCTCGACCTCTTCGGCCGAGGCCCCGCGGTAGATCACCTGGACATTGACGAAATTCGAGGCGAACTGCGGGAAGACTTCGCGCGTGAGCGAGAAGGCGCCCAGGACGCCCAGCAGGATGATGATCGCCATCAACAGGTTGGCGGCCGTCGGATGGCGGACGAAGTAACGGATCACCGGGCTGCCTCCGTGTCTATGGAGGCTGGGTGGCCGGAAGTCGGGTGGCCGGTGGCTGAGCGCAGCGAAGCCCCAGGAGTCTCTACTGGCTCCCGGGGCACCGCTGCGCTTTGCCCCGGCCACCCTTCCGGCAGCCCCCCGTCCGTCTCGTCGCCTGTCTCAAACAGACTCGCCGGAAACGTCTCCTGGCAAGGCCCGACGGGATTCTCCTCGACCTTTCCCCGCAGCCGCATGCCGGGGCTGGCCAGCGGGAGATCGCTGAGGATGACCCGGTCGCCGGGCTCGATGCCGCTGCCGATCACGGCCCGATCTTCTTCGCGGGCCAATACGTCGACCTGCGCGATTTCGAGCCGACCCTCGCGCAGCAAGTAGACCTGATCGTCGCGCAGCGCCGTGCGAGGGATGACCACCACGTCGTCGACCGTGGCGCCGTAGACCGTCGCCCGGCAAAAGGCGTCCGGCAGCAACGCCGGCCGCAATCCCGGCTGCACGCCCTCGTACGGACGCGACACCTCAACGATCACTCGCAGCATCTGCGTGTTGGGGTCCAACGTGCCGGAGACCCGCGTCACCCGGCCCAGCCAGGTCCACTTCCGCTGCCGCGGCCCCCAGCTTATCTCGACCGGCACGCGAATCCGCTCGAAGACCGACGCATCGAGATTCATCCGAATCAGATCGTCGGTGCTGAGTTTCGCGGCTTCGCCGTTGGTGACCCCGTTGGCCGAATCGGTCAGGTCGATCCCATGGGGGAACAGGATCGGGGCCTTCCGCATCTCGAGCATTACCGCGACCTCGGCCGTCTTGATGTCCAGAAAGCTGCCCAATTGTTGGCCGGCCGTGACGAACTGGTCCCGTTCGATCGACTTCGAGGCACATCGTGCGTCCAGCGGCAGGCGGATCTCACAGCGGTCCAAGTCGCGATACGCCTGGTCGAGTTGCGACAAGACGCCGTCGAGCGAAGCCTGGGCCAAAGCCCGTTGCGTGGGGATCAACGCCAGGCCGTTCTTGGTGCTCTGCAACGACGTGGAGCTGGTCACAAAGGCCTGTTCGGCCCGTTCGACCGCGTGCGGCGTGCCTGCTCCCTGTTGCCGCAGCCGCTGCTCGCGTTCGAGGTCGATCTGGGCCAACTGCGTGTGGCGTTGTTGAAAGCCGAAGATCGTCCGCAGATTGGCCGCTGTCTGATCCAATTCCTCGATTTGGGCAATTCTGGCGGTCGCCTCAGACATCAACCGCATCACGGTGAGTTGGTAGTCGGTCGGATCGATGCGGGCGACGACCGTGCCGGCCGGCAAGATCTCCCCCTCCTCGAACCGCTCGTTGACCTCCACGGCCCGGCCTTTGATCTCGGCAATCGCGGTGTAGACCTCGCTTGCCCGGCTGGTGCCGTAGGCGGTGACCGAGATGCGGTGGGCGGTCTTCTGGGCCTCGAAGACGCGGACTATCGGGCTCGGTTCGACGGTCTTCTCCCGGGTCGGTTCCGGCTTGGTGGCCACCAACACGCCAAACACGACGCCGCCAAAGGCCAACAACAGCACGGCGGAGCCGAGATAGACCCAGACGTTGTCGAACCGCCATCGAGAATGCTCGCGAGTCGGGCCAGTAGATTCCGGTTCGTTGGCCATGATTGTTCTCGTATTGGGATCGACATAAAGCCGCGACCGGTGGTCGCGCCCGAAGCCCTTCTTAGGGCGTCATTCATGGAATTGTGGCTGCCGGTCGCGGCGTTGTTATCAGCAAGCAATCGCCAAACCCGTTCGTAGTGCCCCGATTCATCGGGGCCGTGCGGCGGAATCCCGCGGAAGACCGCATGAATGCGGTCACTACAAACGGCTCTTGACGAGTTCGGCAAATGAGTGCTGCTATCATCGCCGAACCAATTGGTACGGCGCGAGTTAAGTCGGCCACTACCTAGAAATGTAGGTCGCCGGGGCGCGCCGTGCCGCCGCGGAGAAGGCTATTCGCTACTCGTCCGACGGGATTGCCCGCAGGCGGATGTTGCGATACGCGACCGGCCCGTGGTCGCCCTGGAGCATTAGCGGGCCGGTGGGCTTCTCGTCGCTGAAACCCGCCGCTCGGGTGGGGCCTGTTACCTCGACGTTCTCGTGAACCACCTTACCGTTGTGGACCACTCTGACGAATCTGGCGTTCGCCGTTTTCTTGCCCGAGGCGTCGAAACGCGGCCCACGGAAGACGACGTCGAAAGTCTGCCACTCTCCAGGGGGACGGCTGGCGTTCACCTTTGGTGGGTGTCCCTCGAACCCCCGGCCGTTGGCCCAGCGCTGGTAGATCCCGCCGCAGTCGCCGTGCTTGAGCTCCGTAACTCCCCAACTGTCAAGGATTTGGATCTCGTAGCGGCCCTGGAAGTAGACGCCCGAGTTGGAGCCCAGCGGGACCATGAACTCGATGTGCGCCTCGACGTCGCCGTGTTGGGCCTTGCTGAAGAGGTTGCGAGTGCGGCCGGTCGGACCGTTGAGCAGCGCGCCCTTGCCCGGGCTGCCGACTAGCTTACGGCCATCGTTCGGATCGCTTTTCACCTCGCCGACGATCTGCCAGTCGCCCGTGTTGCCTTGCCATGTGGAGAGGTCATTGCCCACCAACACGAGCGGGTTGGGTTCGGCGGAAACTGCGTCTTGTGAGGAAATCGCGGCGGTGCAGACGGCGGCCGCGACCGCGCAGGACAGTAAGACTCGACACATGATGGATACTCCTTTCGTTTGTCGCCCGCAATAGACTCTCGCAACTATAGGGACAAAAAGAGGGACAGGCTACTTTTTTCCGGGCCCAGAAAAGTAGCCTGTCCCTCTTTTTTCCCCGGGGCGATAACGCACGTACTCGAGATTGCCAAAGCAGCGGCCGTCGGGCATGACCGTCAGCCAGCGGCTGTCGTTGTGGAAACGGTAGCAGCGGTAGAGCGGTCTGCCGGTGGCGATGTCCCAGAAGGCCATGCCGCCGTCGTCGTGATGCATGATCAGCCGGCGTCCGTCGGCAGTCTGTTCGACGTCGCGGACCGTCTCCGGGAGTTGATCCTTGAACTTGTCGAGAATCTCCCGGGCGACCGCCGTGCGCTGCAGAGGGCCTTGCGGCAACTGCGGCGGCATCACGCCGAACGCCGTGAGATCGGGCAGCTTGCTGCGGTCTTCGTACACCTTGGATTCGCCCGACTCGAGATCCCAGATCGTGGCCGGCCGGTATCGCGTGAGCAGTTGGCGTTCGTCGTCGCGGAAGCGGAAGTAGTCGGTCACCAGGATGTGGCCCATGTCGCGTTCGATGAACAGGCGCTGTTGGCCGCTTTGCAGATCCCAAACGATCGCGTACCGGCTATCGTAATCGGCCAGCGCGTAACGGCCGGCCGGGCTCAGCAGCAACACGAGCCGCAGCCGCCGCGGACGTTGATGCTCGGGCGCGGGCCGTGTGTCGATCATCCGGCGGATCAGCGCTCCGGTGGCCACCTCGTGTAGTGCGAGCTCCTTACTGCCCGAATTGACGAGCATCCGCTTTCCGTCGGGAAGATACCAGACCGTGGGGAAGCCCCACGCATCCTTGACCTTCGGCGGGCTGAGCGTGTAGAGGCGGCGGCCGGACTTGACGTCCCACATCACGATCCGCCCGTCGGCGCGGCTGCAAGCCACGGCCAGGTAACGCCCGTCGGGCGAGAAGTGCGGCGAGACCGGTACGTGCGGGGCATGGTCGAGCGTGTGGACGACTTCGCCGCGATTGAGGTCCCAGAGCACCATCTGCTGCTGGCGATCCTCCGGCTCCCGATGCCAGCTTGCCGCCAGACGCCCGTCGGGACTGACCATCGAGCGGCCGGCATAATACGAGCTATGCTTCTTCCCGTCGATTAGCCCCCGCTTGTTGGGCGCGGCTTGGCCCGGCGGGTCGTGTTTCCACGGCCGGCCGGTTTCGGCGTCGAAGAAGAAGACGCCAAACGGCGCGCGATGGGTATAGACGAATCTGCCGTTTGGGCTGAACGCGATTTGCGGTAGGGGATAGATCGTGTTTGGGGCGGCCCGGCCGATCGTTTGCAGCGGCCGGCCGTGGGGGACGTCCCACAGCCGGTAGACACCGTCGGGCCGCGTTATCGCCCGGCGTCCGTCGGGGCTGAACGACAGCGAGCGGTCGTCGTCCGGCCGCTGGACCGCAAGCCGGCGTACTGCCTTCCCCGTCGCCACGTCGAACATCGCCGCCTGGCTCCAGTCGTAGCGGTCGCGCCAAGCGAGGATTGCGTGCTTGCCGTCGGGCGTATAGGCCGCCTGGGTGATCCAGATCGAGCCGGCGTGCGGGCTCATGCGTTCGCGGATCGACATCAGCGGGGGCAGCGCGTGACGCAACTCGCCGGTCGCCGTTTCATAAAGCCGCTCGCCACAGAGGAAAGTGGTGCCGTCCGGACTGGGCACCACGGCGGGGAAGTCGGGCTGCCGCCGGCGCCACGCGTCGGGCCGATCGGGAGCCTTTGGACTGGCGATCGTCGCGAGCAACTCCCGCGTGTCGACGTTCCACCGCCGGGCCACGTCGCGCGAGCGGGTTTCGAGCGTTTTGCCGTCGTCGAGCAATCGAAAGGTGTCGATCCGTTCCGTGTGGCCGTCGAACTCGCGGACCGGTTGGCCGGTCTTCAGGTTCCACAGTGTTACTCGGCTCTTGCTCGTGCGGCTCAGACACAACGGCCGCTTCGGCAAGAAGACGACCGGCGCCAAGTCGCGCCAACTGACGACCGTCGAGGTCCATTGCGTGATCTGCCAGCCGGTCGCTGCGTCGTAGATTTCGGCCGTTTCGCTGGAGTCGTTGGTGTCGTCGTGACGGATCACGACGTAGCGGCCGTCGGGGCTGAGTTCGCCGGAGTACACGTACTCCGGCGTGAAGCCAATCTGCTCTCGCTTGGTCGCCACGTTCCAGACGGTCACCCGGTCGCGGTCGTTGCTAAGCAGCGCCAAGGGAACGTTTTCGGCGTTGAAGCCGACGGCCATGATGCGGAGGTTGCGGCGGGCGGCGGCCGTCTCGGCACTCGTGTCGGAAGAACCCTGTTGTGCGCCCAGCGTCGAAACCGACAGTGCGGCGACGGTCTTGCCGGTCTTCAAATCGACCGAGCGGATCTCGCCGCCTTGCGTTCCAACGATCAGTCGGTCGCCGTCGGTGGCGACGCGGAAGCCGACCGGCGTTTGATCGTCGCCCACGATCTTCACCCGGCAGACGCCCGAGTGCCGGTCCCAGACGTTGCCGCCGATCACGACCACCTGCCCGCCGAGCGCGAACTGCGGCTTCAGCCGGCCGGCGTCGGGGGGGAACGTCCGCAGCTTGTCGCCGGAGACGGCGTCCCAAAGCAAGACGCGCCGGGCGGAGGTGAGAAAGACCTGCTTGTCGGGGCTGAAGACGATGTGTTGGATGTGCCGCGGATGGCCGACCTGGACGATCGGTTCGCGGGGCTTGGTGTCCGATGGTTGCGCCGCGGCCGAAGCATCGCGCAACCCGCCGCTGGAGATCGCCACGAAGAACACGACAAGGCGGGAAAAGGCAATGTGAATACGGCTGGTGCTGAACGTGTGGCGACGGCGTTTTGTGTTGGGGCAGCGTTTCATGGAGTTCATTGCCGTGTCTTCGGCGGCAACTCCCATTCCAGCAGGATGGGCCGCAGCGCGTCGCGCCAGATTACGTACCCGGCGCGGTTCATGTGCAGGTTGTCGTCGAGAAAGATGTCCTTGCGAGGCTTCCCGTCGTCGAGCATGCCGTGAGCCACGTCGACGTAGGTCAGCCGCTTGTCCTCGATGCACAACTCGGCGATCAACCGGTTGGCCTTTTGCATCTGCGGCCATAGCTCCCACCGCCGGATGCTGGGCTTGATCGAGAGGAAGTAGATGCGAGTTGCCGGGAGTCTCTTGTGGATCTTGGCGGCCAACGCGACGAACGTATCGGCGATCTTCTCGGGCGCGATGCCCCCGGCGACGTCGTTGTCGCCTTCGTAGACCACAACCGCCCGGGGTTTGTACGGCAGCACGATGCGATCGGCGAAGTGCAGTGCGTCGTTCATGTTGCTGCCGCCGAAGCCGCGGGGGATGACACGTATCGGCGCCAGATCCTCCGCGATCGCGCCGTGCCAGCCGCGGATGCTGGAACTGCCGATACACAGCACGGCGCCCGGCGGCGGCGGTTTCTGGCGGTCGGCCGCTTCAAACGCTTGGATCGCCTTTTCGAACCGCGCCGGGCTGTCGTATTCCTTCGGCTGCGTGGGCTCGGCACCCTGGGCGACACCAAGCAGGCTCGCGACGATTGCTAATCGCGTGCAGAGTCTCATGGGCTTTCCTGTCTGCATGTTGTCACGTCTTCACAAAGGGTGGCTGGGGTCGAAGCACGAGGAACGAGTGCTGAGCCCCCAGTGATTCGAGTCGCACATCGACGGCTCTGGGGGCTCGGTGCTCGTGCCTCGCACCTCGACCCCAGCCACCCGTCCGCTACGGCGTGCTCGCAGCCTTCTCTTTCTTGTCCAGCGTCAGAATCCACCGTCCATACAGATAGATCATCACGGCCGACAAGACACCCACCGCGGCGAAGACGTACCAGGTCGTGCCTACGTTATGGCTCATGTAAAGCAGATCGGTCAGCGCTTCGGGGCTCTCGCCGGTGTATTCAACCAGCTTCTGAAACGCCTCGCCGACGGGCAGGGCCTTTTCGGTCACTTGCTCCGGGGACATCCCCCGTTCGACGAGCATCTCGCGGGCGAAAACATCCTTCGACGAGAACCAGTGATACAACTGCGGGCCCAATTTGCCTTCGATGGTCCATCCGATCAAGATCGGTGCCTGGGAGAACCCCATCCACATCGCCTTCTTGTCCGGCGGCGCGATGTTGCCCAGGTATTCGCTGAATTTCGGGCTGGCCAGCATCTCGCCAATGCTGAAGACGATCATCGCCAGGATGGCAAACCAGACCAGCGTGTACATTCCGAACAGGCAGAGAGCAAACGCGACGAACGTCGTCCCCACCACCATGCTGGTTGTTGCCCGCATCTTGGCGCTCAAGCCTGCGAACAGGAAGCAGGTGAGCATGATCATGCCGGCGTTGATGTTGACGATCCCCTCGGGTTCGATGCTCTTACCGTCCTCGCTCATCCCCAGCAGGAAATGCCACAGTGCGAAACGGGTGCCCTCGGGGCCGAAGAGGGTATCGACCAGTCGCTCGGTGACGACCCAGTCGTCGACGTATTTCGGCAGCACGTCCCAGATCATGGGAAACATGAACCACCAGACCGAGAAGATCAGCAGATACACCAGCAGATGGGGCTTCTTGAGTTCGGCGAGCGACTCACGGAATAGGCTCGTCTGCTTCTCGCGGCCTTCACGAATCCGCTGCTGACGAGCCAAACGTTCCTCCTTGTCGGGCTCCCGGTAGGTCAACAACAGCAGCAAGTTCAGGCAGATGAAGCCCGCGTTGACGTAGAAAACGTAGACCCAGGACATGTGGCGCATCTGCAGCGCGATCAGCGGGCCGATCCAGGCGCCGATGTTGACAGTCTGGTAGAAGACGCCCCAGGCCATGGAGCTGTTCTGGCGGTTGGTACACTTGATGAGCGTGCCCTGGATGCCCGGCTTGAAAATGGCAGTGCCGGTTGCCAGGAAGATCGCGCCGACAAAGAAGCCCCCAAACGTTGGAAACCAGGCCATCACGAGATAGCCAAAACACTTGACGAGCGTGGAGGCGAAGATCGTCTCTTTATAGCCATAGCGATCGGAGAGGCCGCCGGTGAAGATCGGTACGATCGACTGCACCAGGTTCCAACTCAGCAGCAGCCAGCCGAACGTGGCCATGGTCACCCCCAGTCCACCTTCGGCCGCGGGGCGGGTGGCGTAGATCGTGGCCACCGAGCGCACCCCGTAGTAGGCCAGCCGCTCGATCATCTCCATGCCCCCGACGATCCAGAAGACGTAGCCGAGGCTGGCCAGCGAGGCAAACAGCCCGAGTTGCTTTACGTCGGCCAATGTCGTTTCAGTTGGGTCCTGTCCGTTTCCCTGACTCATGCGTTTGGGGTCCTCAGGATGGCCGTGGGCAACAATGCGGGATTTTCCATGGCCGTGCCCCAGGGCCGCGGAAGTGGGTTTGTCGGCCAGTATAGCAGGCCAAGAACGCGACGCGAGGGACGTGGAAGCCTTAGGGGCATACCCCCATAGATAAGTGCCTGCATCCGAAATGTGTACCTATGCAGCCTTAGACCAAAGGTAGGGTGGGTCGCGATTCCTCGTCCGCAGATCCTCGGCTGTGGGCCAGATGTCGCCGAATCTCGCGGAAGCTAGGAAAAATACGCGGAGAATCCGGCCGGCAGTCTGACGCCGGACGATTGCCATAAGTATCTCCTATCACATGTCTTACGTCGATACCCGTGTAGATATCGGGCCGCACGAGGCGATGCATTCCGGCAAAGGCCCATCTGACGGTAATCGCGCCGGAGGGTTATGCCGATATTTCCATCCACAGCAGGGCCCGACGGCGCGATCGTTGCGGCTGCGCCCGGCCGACGGCAAGCGGCCGTCCTTTGCCGCCCTTGCTGCAACCTTGTCTCGTTTCCTTTCGGACTGCAAAACGATGCGATTTCTCCCTCTCGTAGTGTTGCTGTGTGCCGTGTCGGCCGGATGTGGCACGACCAAATGGACCGACACCCGGCGTACTGCAATGGAGCAGCTTCTGATCAGCGATGCGATGGACCGGGCCGTCAGCCAATTGGATTTCAAAGCCGTCGCCGGGCGGAAGGTCTACCTCGACGCCACACCGCTGGCCATGGTGACCGATTCGGCGTATCTGGTCAGCGTGTTGCGCCAACATATGCTCTCGTCCGGCTGCATCGTGCAGGAAAGCCGCTCCAATGCGGATTACGTGGTGGAGGTTCGCGCCGGCGCCGTGGGAACCGACCGCCGCGAGGTGGTATTTGGGGTGCCGGCAGCCAGGATTCCGGCGGGATTGCCCGTGCCGGGTATCCCGTCGAACTTACCCGAGATGCCCCTGGCCACGCGGACCGAACAACGGGCGGTGGCCAAACTGGCGGCCTTTGCCTACAACCGCAACACAGGCCGGCCGGTTTGGCAGTCGGGCGTGGTCCCCGTGGAAAGCACGGCCAAACACATCTGGGTGCTCGGTGCGGGGCCGTTCGAGCGCGGCACGATCCACGACGGCACGCGGTTCGTGGTGGGCGACAAGATCAAGATCCCGCTGATCACGCCCAACACGGACCGCCACGACCAACGCGGCGTCGTGTCGGTGGCCGACGAGGCCTTCTTCTCCGAGCCCGAGGAACAACTGGCCGAAGAGAAGCCAAAGTCGGACAACGCGGCAGCACCAAAGACGTCGGTCGCCGCGTCGAGTTCATCGGTCAAGAAGAGCTCGGTGGCCTCGCGGAGCAAGTCGTCGTCGTCAAGATCCCGCAGCGTGGTTCCGGCGGCGCATACGGCGCCTGCTACGTCGAGCAAGCCGCTGCCACCGAAGCCCAAACCGCCTGCGCCGAAACCCCCTGCGCCGAAACCGCCTGCGCCAAAACCACCCGCGGAGCAGCCGCCGGTACACGGGCCGCCGGCACCCCCGGCGGCTACGAGCGAGCAGGAGCCGGCGAAGCTGCCGGCCGGGGACAACGTTCGCCCGTTGCCCACTCCTCCCCGCAGCGAAACGCCTCCGGTCGTCGACCGCCGCCGCTCGGCAGAGCCCGACGGCAAGCCGCTGGCGCGAGCTGGCGCCGCGGCGCCGGATAAGTCGTAGAGCAGCCCAAGTCTGAAGCCGAGGGGCTGGGGACTGGGGGCTGGGGACTGGGGGCTGGGGACTGGGGGTGACTTTGGGTGCAAGCGGTCAGCGGGCGGTGCGCATACCACGACGTCTGAGTTCCGGCAAGTTCGGCTCTATGGGCTTGTCCGGAAACAACTTCGTCCGCTTCATGGTAGCCATCACACTCCGTGTGATGATTCGCCCGAAAAACTGCGAAGTTGTTTCCGGACAGGCCCTATGCGGCCCCTGAACGCCGTGTCACTCTGCCGGATGCTCGTTGGCGTCGAAGGCAAGCGGGTGGTCGCTGGCGGGGTTGGCGACGCGGATCGTGGTCTTGCCGGTCAGCAGATCCTCCAATAGCCGGCCGACGAAATCGGCCCGCCACCCGCGCACCAATTGGGGCGGCTTGCCGGGCCGGTCGTCGTCGGATGCCGTGCGGTAGGCGATCCACTCGCGGATGTCGCTGGGCGTGCCGACCATGTTCGGCGCAAGTTGGGCCTCGCGGCAGACGCTGCCCAAGGCCGAGTAGAGGAACTGTCCCAGCACCGAGAGTTTCGGGTTGGTCTTGCGCGGGGTGACCGTGGGGCACTTTTCCTCCGGCAGGTTTAGCCCGCGCTCGATGCAGGCGGCGATGCGGTGCAACTGACGCCGCAGGTCGCCCCGTTCGAGACCTCGCACGGTGGAAATCCGCTTGACCTCGGTGCAGCGGCGCCGGGCCAGTTCGACGATCAGGTCGTCGCGCAAGACGCGTTTGGCGGGGCAGTCGCGTCGCTGGGCCTCCGCCTCGCGCCAGCGCCAAAGTTCGCGCACGATCGCCAGGTTGCGGCGATTCAGGCCCGAGTTGCCGGAAACCCGCCGCCAGCGCTCGCGCGTGCCGGCGTCTTGGACCTCGGCCTGCCAGGCGGCCATCTCGTCCTCGAACCAGGCCAGCCGGCCGAGTTGCTCGAGCTTTGCGTGCAGGCCGTCGCGCAGAGCGTGCAGGTAGCGGACGTCGTCCAGGGCGTACTCGATCTGGCGTTTCGAGAGCGGGCGGCGGCGCCAGTCGGTACGGGTCTCGTGTTTGCCGGGCCGGTGGCCGAGTATTCTGCGGATCAGCGAGCCGTAGGCGGCCGGGTATTCGGCGCCCGCGAGGCCTCCGGCGATCTGCACGTCGAACAGCCCCGCCGGCGGGCGGCCGGTGGCTGCCAGACAGAACTCGACCTCGCTGCGGCCGGCGTGCAGGATCGTTCCGTGCCCCTCGGCGGCAACCGCTTCCCAGAAGGGTGTAACGTCCTCGATCGCCATCGCGTCGATCAGCGTCATTTCTTCGCCGGCGGCCACTTGGATCAGGCAGAGCACGGGCCGGTAGGTGTGTTCGGAAACGAACTCGGTGTCCAGGGCGATCGAGTCGGCGTCGCCCAGTTCGAGGCAGTACTCCTCCAGGCGGCGGTCGGTGGTGATGGTCTCGTGTTGCACGTTAGCCGCTGATTGCAGGGAGGATGATCCACATGAAGCAGGTCGTCAGCACGAACAGCGGCAACAGGATCATGCAGCTATAGGCCATGTAGCCGAAGAAGCTGGGCATCCGCACGCCGGATTTCTCGGCGATCGCCTTGACCATGAAATTCGGCCCGTTGCCGATGTAGGTCATCGCCCCCATGAAGACGGCGCCCAGGCTGATGCCGACCAGCAGGTTTTCGGCCACGCCGGTGCCCGGCGGCACGAGGTTGTCGCCCCCGAGGGTCCGAGCCGTCTCGAAGAAGACGACGTACGTCGGTGCGTTGTCCAACACGGCCGAGAGCGATCCGGTGAGCCAGTAGAACTGCATCGGCGAGGTGAGCCCCAACTCGGGCCCTTTCACGCCAAGGATCTGCAGCGCCGGCTGCATACAGATGAAGATGCCGAAGAACAGCGCGGCCACTTCGACGATCGCGTGGTAGTTGAAGTTGTTGGCCCGGCGTACGGCCTGGCTGCCCAACAGCAGCGACGCGCCGACCAGCGCGAACTGCACGATTTCGCGGAGGTAGAGCCAGGGATGCCAATCGCCCAGTGGCTTGCTGGGGTCCAACAAGGCCACCGAGAAGACCACGCCGATCAGCAGCGGCACGTTGGGCCACACGCCGGAGAGCTTTAGCCCACGGACCAGGACCTCGTCGCGGGCGATGTCGATCCTCTCTTCGCGAGGGTAATACCAGTAGCGGTCCCAGACGTAGTAGACCACGATTAGCGCGACGTTGACGAACAGCCAGGCCGGCCAAAGGGCGAAGGTCCACGTGAACGGCACGCCGCGGAGGTAGCCCAAGAACAGGGGCGGATCACCGATGGGCAACAGGCATCCGCCGCAGTTGCAGACCACGAAGATGAAGAAGATCACCGTGTGTTTGACGTGCCGCCGCTCGCGGTTGGTTTCCAGCAAAGGCCGAATCAGCAGCATCGCCGCACCGGTGGTGCCGATGAAGCTGGCCAACAGGCCGCCGGCGGCGATAAACGCCGCGTTGGTTGTCGGGTGGGCCCGCAAGTCGCCCTCGAGCCGAATCCCGCCGCTGATCGTGTAGAGGCTGAACAGCAGCATGATGAACGGGATGTATTCGTTGAGGATCGCGTTGGCCAGCACGGTCCAGGCCATCGTCAGCCCGCCGTCGGCAGGGCTGACCTTGCTATGCACGGGCCAGTGGGCGTCGATCGCCCCGCCGTGAAGGAAGGCGTAGTACAGCAGGGTCAAGATGCCCAGGGTGGCTGCTACGTAGAACCGGTGTAGGTTGCTCTCCGACCAGTGTTCCGTGGCGGGGATCAGCGGCAACAGGGCAATCGAACCCAATAGCAGCACGAACGGGATCACCATCCAATAGGCCGGGTAGGGTTGCCCGTCGGCGGCGTCGTCGTGCGCAGCGTGCGGGTCGTCGTGTGGCTTCTCGGCGTCGTGCGTCTTCTCGGAGCCGTGGGTCTTCTCGGTGGGATGGGCGCCCGGTTCTGACGGCTCAGGGGATTCATGGGGATCTGCCGCATGGGCATCGTGGGCATGGGCAGCGTCGGCGACCATCTGGGCGCCTTTCTGGGGGGCATTCAGCGCGACCGCCGAGAGGCAGTAGCCGGCCAACACAAGCGCAATCGCCAGTAGCAGTGGTTTGTCGGAGCCGTGAGAAGCGTGTTCGCCCATTCCGCGTCTGTCGCCTTTCCAGCACGAATACCGAGGGGCACAAATACCGAGGGGCGGTTTGATCCGCTGGGGCCGGTTCACGTTGCCGGGCTGTCTTGGGCGTGACTCTCGCGGGCCCCGGCAACCAGAGTAATCCCGTAATGTGACGTGTCCGGCACGGGAAATCAAGTCCCGCACGAGAACGCCGCCGCAGATGCGGCACCGCAAGGTCGGTCGGTGGTCGTGCGAAGCCGGTAGGAAATCATAGGTTATCGCGGCCGATCCCCGATTCGATCTTGGCAAGTGTGTCGGCGGTACCATGGCGCCAGAGCGTCACGACCGCACATTGCCGCAATTCCGCAATCTGCGTACTCGCTCTTGCCGACCTCGCTTTCGCGTCTCCCCCCGTAGGCGGCGTTTGCGGCGGCGGCCCAAGCAGACAAACGCGTGGCGGGCGATCGTGTTTGGACGGTACGCTTTGCCGTTCAGGTGAGAAGCGCTTGACATTTTCGCAAGAAACTGGATACTCAAGTGTCGTTCACGTGACACCCGTGTCTGTGAAGGGAGGAGCTTCGTCGTGCCGAGATCCGTGTTGGAAGCCATTAGAATGGGGCTGTGGGACTTTGAGCCTCCGCAAGTCGACTGCGGAGATTTCGACGCCGCCGACGCGATGCCGGGCACCAAGGAGAAGCTTAGCGTGATGGCCGAGCGCGTGCGGTGCGGTTTGCCGCTATGGCACGATCGCGATCGGGACGACGTGGACGATCCGCCGCCAGTCCACCGGCCGCGCTGACCACCGGCCGCGCTGACCACCGGCCGCGCTGACCACCGGCCGCGCTGACCACCGG
>CAYYNP010000122.1:18116-26541 GCA_964472545.1 uncultured Planctomycetaceae bacterium
CCGCGCTGAATAGGCACACGTCTTGCGGCACGCTCCAACAGCCCGCCGGGCAACGTCCACGCCTTGCCGACGGGTCGCTACCCTAGTGCCGACCAGATCGTGGCCAGTTTCTGCCGCGACCAGCGCATCTTCACTTTGCGCAGGAAATGGTCGATTTTCTCGGCCTGCTGCGGGTCGGACTCTGCCTTCCAATCGCCCATTTGGCCGGAGAGTTCCGTCAACAACCCGCCCTGCGGGCCGCCCGATTCGTCGTCGGCCGGGCGCAGCAGATCGACGCCGCGCCAGACGCCGATAGTGTCGATGAAGCGATCGAGATAGTCGGTGCGCTGGGTGTCGGTCGTCAATTCGGCGTAGTGATCGGCCTTCTCCATGAACCACGGCTTCATCAGCACCACGATGTTCTCCCACACCAGCACCTGCCGCGACCGATCGAGTTCTTCGGCCATGCCGTCCCAATCGACGCCGTCGCTGAATTCCTCCTCCAAACGCCGTGCCAAGACCCGTTGCAGGTCGACCGGCTCAGCACTCAGGTCGCGCGTGGCCAGCCATCGAATAAGCTGGTCGCGATCGGCCTCGGCCGGGTGGGGCAGTCGCCACAGAAAATAGTAGCCCGTCGCCGCGCCTGCGGTCACCAGCAACGTCGCCAGCAGAAGAAGGGCCAGCGTCAGCGTGCCGCGTTGGATTCGCATGGTGTTTCCGTTTCGCAAGCGCCGCAAGTGGATTGGGGAAAAACGCGCAGCCCCTCTATTCTAACAAGCCGGCCACCCCGGTGCACGGGGGCCAAACGACTTCGGCGCGGTGGGCGGCGTGTCCAAGCCGTTTTTCGCCCGTGGGCGGCGATTCTTGGACGATTCTCCGCCGTCGAGGTTCCTTCCGTATGGGGATTTGCGGCAGGTAGACACGGCCGAAGGAGTCATTGACGGCGCTCGACGCAGACGTCAGGCTATAATCGGATCCGCAGTCATGTTTCTCGCCGGGAGACCGTCTGATGCAATGGACCGCCGTAGCCTTGAGCGTCGTGTTGTGTGGCCAGGCCGCCGACAATGTTGAGTGGCGTCATTCGGACGAAGAACCAACGGCCGCCGTCGCGCCTCCGGTGGTTGGCGGAGCGCCGGCCGTGGTCGCCGCCCCCCCCACAGAACTACAGCCGCCTCCAAACGTCCCGCCGGCGATTCTGGCGCCGCCTCCGCTGTCGACGTTACCGCCAGGGCTGCCTGACGCTGCCGAACCCCCTCCCGCTTCGGAGCCGCCGCCCGCGTCGGAGTTGCCTCCGGCGTCGGAACCTCCTCCCGCATTGGCTCCAGAAGCAGACGGCATATCACACCCCACGCCGCCGGTCCTGGTTGCCGAGGTGCTGACACCCACGGCCGACGCCCGGTTGATCGGGCGGGCCGTAACCTTGAGGGACGTGTTGGCGTCGGTCGCCGGGCGGCAGCAACAGCTCAACGCGGCCCGGGCCTATTGGCAACTCGTCGAGGCAGTGGGTGAGTATCACTACGCTGAAGCGCACCATCGGCAGCTTCAAGCGGTGGCCGCGTCGCCGCTAGGCGCGACTCGATTGACGGCTGCGCTGGCTTCCGCGGCGGCTTTGGTGCAAGAGGCCAAGATGGCCGCGATCGCCGCCCAACACGAGTTGGCGGCGGCCGCCCTGCTCGACATCGATACGCCTGCCCCGTTGCCGGCCGACCGGCCGCACGCAGGGCCCTATCGAACCAACTACGATTCGCTCTTCGCCGCGAAGACGGCTCCCGCACACGTCACGCGGATCGACCGCACGCTGCCGATCCGTTGGCAGACGATTGAGGTCCGAGCTCGGGCGGTTGCCGCGACCGACGCTGCGGCGCGTGAGGCGACGGACGCCCATGCCGCGGGACGATCCGACGTGGCCGCGCTGCTGACGGCCGCCGAGGATGCCCTGACGCAGCGCCGCGCGTTTATCCGGTCGGTATGCGACTACAACCAGCAGATCGCCCATTATGCCCTCAGCACGGCCGACCCGGCGGCCGACGCCGGCGCGTTGGTGGCGATGCTGATCGAACCGGCCGACAGTTCGGGGAACGCGCCGACGTCGGCCGATCCGGCGGTGCAGCCGGCGGGACATCAAGAGCCCGTGCTGCCGCCGAACACACCGGTCGCCGATCCACAAATGGGGACGTTGCCGCACGTCGCGAACCGGCCGATCGACGAGCCGACGGAGGTTTCGGTCGCGCCGGCCTTGTATCCCGCATTGGTCGACGCCACGCCGGACGATCAGGCCAGGCAATTGACGTCCGTGCTGCATTGGGATTTCGCCTTGCCGGAGGAAACGGGCCAAAAGCTCTCGTTGGCCGAGTGTTTGGCCGGCCGAGTGCGGGGAGATCGGCGGGAGTTGGTCGACGCGTTTTGGATCGCCCGGCAGCGGGCCGCCGAGTATCAGGTACTGCGTCAACAGGCCGGTTGGCTGGAGGGGATCTCGTTGACCGTTGAAGGCGCCGGGCAGCCGTTGCCTTCCTCGTTGCGTTCGGCCGTCGGTGCCGCCCGTGCGGCGGCGGAAGAGGCCCGGCTGGCAATGCTCGATGCGCGATTCGAGGTGGCAACGCGCTTGGGCCGCGTGTCGGATGCGGCCTGGCCGATCCCCAGCACCGCGCCCCACGCCGGCCAATACGCATTGAAGCTCGACGCCCAGCCGCGGCAGCTCACCGCATCGTGGCCCATGCGGCGTCTAGCGGAACTCGTGCCCGGCCTGGCCGAAACGCTCAAGCGGCGTGCCACGGCCGTGGTCGAGGCCGACGTTGCCCGGGCTGCCGCCACCACCGGCTGGGAATCGGGGCAGCGGCCGCTCGCCTTGGTGCTCGACGGCGTCGGCCGCCAGACCCAGCAGACGTTGGCCTACCTGCAAACGCTGACCGACTACAATCGTGCCATCGCCGAATACGCCCTGACCGTCCTGCCGCCGGGCACACCCAACGAGCAGGTCGTCGGTGCGCTGGTCCTCCCATAAAGCCGCGACCGGTGGTCGCGCCGGGCAGTCGCGCCCGGCGGTCGCGCCCGGCAGTCGCGCCACGGTCGCGCCCCATAGTCGCGTTCTTGGCGGGCTGTAATGGGCGGCATGATGTGACGGATGATACGATTCGACGGGCGCGACCACCGGTCGCGGCTTCTATGCTGAAGAAACTCATGATCGGATCGGTAGCCGTGCGGCCGGCGGTGCTGATGGCGCCGATGGCCGGGTTTACCGACTGGGCCTTTCGGCAGATTCTGCGGCGTTTCGGTGGCGTGGGGCTGTTGTGTACGGAGATGGTCGGCGCCCGGGGCGTGATGCAGGTCGGTGAGCGAAACGGCCAATGGCCCGGGCGGCTTTGGGGCGCCGGCGACGAGCCGCGGCCGTTGGCCGTGCAGATTTGGGACAACGACCCGGCGACGCTGGCCGACGCCGGCCGGCGGCTGGTCGAGCAACTCGGCGTGAGCGTGGTCGATGTGAACTTCGGCTGCCCCGCCAAGGCGATCACCAGCGGCGCCCACAGCGGTTCGTATCTGCTGCGCGATCCGCAGCGCGTCGGCGCGATCGTCGCCCGGTTGGTCGAGGCGTGTGCTCCGGCGCCCGTTACGGCCAAGATCCGCCTCGGTCTTTCACCGGCGACGATCAATGCCGTGGAGGTCGCCCAAGCGGTCGAATCGGCCGGCGCGGCGGCGCTGACCGTCCACGGGCGCACGGCCGCCGATCGCTTTGCCGGCCGGGCCGATTGGGACCAGATCGCTCGAATCAGACCGCATCTTCGCCGCATGCCGCTGATCGGCAACGGTGATTTGCAGACGCCGCAATCGGTCGTCGAGGCCTTCGAGCGATACGGCGTCGACGGCGTGATGATCGGCCGGGCGGCGCTCTCGCGGCCGTGGTTGTTTCGGCAGATCGAGGCCGCCTTGGCCGGCGAGCCGATTCCCGACGAGCCGACGCTGGCCGAGCAGCGCGAGTTGCTGCTGGACCACTACGCGATGATCGTCGAGCGGTTCGGTCCGCAACGAGGCACGATCCTGATGCGCCGCTTCGCCTGCCGCTACGCCCAGGCGTGCCACGGCGCCCGGCGTTTCCGCCGGCACGTGGCCCAGGCCGCCACGCCGGACGAGTTCGCGGAGATCGTGCGGCAGCATTTTCCGCAGCAGCGGTCGGCGTAGCCCTGGCCGAAGGCCAGGTTTCACCGTAGCCTGGGCGTTGCCCCAGGCTACGATGAAATTGGCCTTCGGCCAACGTTAGCACCGTGACAAATGGTTGCCACTACCGGGTGCGAGCTATCGAAGAGCAACTCGTGCGGATCGGCCGCGTCGTGCTCCGGCAGGGCGACGACGGCCAGATCGGCGAACTTGCCCGGTTCGAGAGAACCCACCTCGCCGGCCCGGCCCAGTGCGGCCGCCGCGTTGAGCGTGCCCAGTCGCAACACGACGTCGCCTGGCACCTCGGGGTGCCGTTGGGCGACGCAGCGCATTTCGGCCAGCACGCTGAGGTCGGGGGCCGATGCACGCGAGTCGGTGCCCAGGGCAACCGTGACGCCGGCCGCGAGCATTCTGGCGAGCGGATACGGCTGGTGGCCAAAGTGGGCATGGGTCCGCGGGCAGTAGACCACGGCCATCCGCTCGGCGTGCTCTGCGAGCAACGCAATCTCGTCGGCGTCGAGGTAGTTGCCGTGGATCACCAACACACGATCGGCTTCCGCGAGCTTGCGAAGGTAGTCCAGCGGACGGCTGCCCGGCGTAAACAGGGCCGGGTCGCAAGTGCCGAGCGTTTCAAAGTAGTCTCGCAGCGGTCCGGTGCCCGAGCGAAGCAGCTCGAGTTCCTCGCGCGATTCGGCCAGATGAAACGCCAACGGGACTCGAGACGTTCGGGAGAGTGCGATGGCCGCGTCGAGCAGCCGCGGCAGGACCGTGTAGGGGGCGTGGGGACTGAGCCCGGGCAGCCAACGTCGAGTCCCATCGCCGGCATCGACGTGACGCGGGGCCGTGGCCAACAGCGGATCGACTCGCTCGGGCGTGGGGGCAATCAGTTCCAAGAAGACCGTCGCGCCGATGGGCGAGCGCTCGAAAGGCTCGGATGACCAAGTCGGTTGGGCAATCTCGCCGAGCGAGGTTGTGCCCAAGCGAAGGCTCTCCTTCAACCCGCGCCGTACGGGCGATTGCGACCCGTGGCGCTCCTGCCGAAAGCCCTCGATCACCAGCCGGAGCCAGTCGGCGATAGCGATCCCCGGCTGACCCAACGGCTCGGCCAGGCCGCTGAATTCCAGGTGCGTATGGGCGTTGACCAACCCGGGCAGGATGGCCGCGTTGCCCAAGTCCTCGACGGGCCCACCGTCATAAAGCCGCGACCGGTGGTCGCGCCCTGCCCTGCCGTCCAACCGACCAACATCGACGATCCGATCTCCCGCGATCGTCACCGTGCCGTTGGGGATCGGCTCCCCGGCGACCGGAAAGACGTAGCGAGCGGTCAGCGTGCGGATGTTCGAGGCGGTCATCGAGAGACCATCCGTGACTCAACTGATCTCAGGGCTCAACCCACGCTCGATCGGCTCCGCAACCCCTTCGTTGCCGATCCGTTCATTCGCCGACCGTTCATTGGAGAGTCGGCTGAACCAGAGCAACGTGATCCAGGCGGCCCCGGCCCCGGCCAGCACGATCGGCCAGTGGTACGCAAAACCTTCTCCGTCGGCGCCCGGCCGCGTCAACGGGCCGCGGAGCGATTCGGGCATCCCGGCGGCCGCCAGCGCGAGCGAATTGTGCGTGGCATGAAACGCCATGCACGGCCAGATGCTGCGGGTTTGCACGGCCACGTAGCCGACCACGATACCCACCAGGAACGTGATCATCTGCTGCTGCAAGATGGCGTGCATGAAGCCGAACAACAAGGCCGTGTAGATGATCGCCCGCCACTTGCCGCCGAGCTTCAGAAAGCCCGAGAGAATGAACCCGCGAAAGGCCAACTCCTCGCAAATCGCCGGCAACACGGCCGCCAGCAGCAGCAAATACACGAATGGCATGTCCTTCGGGAAGAGGCCCTGAAAAGCCTCTTTCAGTGCGTCGCTCATCGGGTAGAGTTGCCCGACGGCCTCGCTCAGGGCGATCACCACCGGGTGTAGAAACACGGCCAGCAGTATCGCCGCGGGGACGGTCAGCAAGCCGGGACGCCTCAGCAGGAGCGTTTGGCGGGGGCTGGTCGTCAGCATCAGCGTCATTAGCATCGCGGGCGCGGCAACCATGCCCAATTGGGCGCTGAGCATCATCCGCACGAAGCCGGCCTGTCCCTCGGGCGGGGTCGCCGAAAGGCTCATGAAGAAGCGGACCACCAGGATCAACACGGCGCAAGAGACGGCCGCGGCCACGGTCGGCGTGGGACGGCGGTCGTGCAATAAGTGCTGCACGCGCATTCGCACGTCGAACCGTTCGCTCTCGCGAAACAGGACCGATTCGGAGTTGAACTGCTCGACCGCCCAACGGATCGCAAACAGGCACGCAACCAACGTCACGGCCGCTACCACCGGCAAGTATTGCAGGGCCAACCAGTAGCTGCCCTTCAGTGCGCTCTGCAAGAGCAGCATTACGTTGGTCACCGGGATCAGGCTGTTGCCCAAGTTGAGCTTCACGCCCGGCGTCATCGGCAGCATCACCAACGGCATGGTGATCATCAACAGCGGCATCAAGTAGTATTGGCCCTCTTTGCTGCTGCGGGCAAACGCGGCCAGCGCCAGGCACAACGCGCTGAACAGTGCCGAGACGGGCACCAGCGCGATACCCAGCCAGAGAACGGCCATCGGCGGCGGCGGTCCGAATTGTCCGCCCAGGGCTTCGGCTTGACTGCCAAAGGCCACCAAGCCCGTCACGCCGGCGCTGAGCAGGTTCAGCGCCGCGGTGACCATGCTGAAGAGCATGATCGTGAGCAATTTGCCCATCACGATCTCGCTCCGCTCGGCCGGGCTGCTGAGCAAGGTCTCCAGCGTGCCACGCTCTTTTTCACCCGCACACAGGTCGATGGCCGGATAGAAGGCCCCGGTCATGGCCCAAACCAGCAGCAACACGGGCAAGATGTTCGACCACAGGGCCGCCCCGCGAAAGGCGTCTGTGGACACGTCGTCCATACTCGCGTCGAACGGCTTGGCCGCCGCGGCCGGTACGCCGCCGGCGCTGAGGATCGTGGCCACCCATTCTTCCCGCCAGCTTCTGACCACGTCGCCCAGCCGCCCGCCGGCGATCAGCGATTCTTCGTGGGCGTTGGTGAAGATGATCTTCGGCGCGGGGATGTCGGCCTCCCAGGGGGACGTGTCGCCCTGCTCGCGCCGCTGCCGGAGCGTCTCGCGGAAGTCCTCCAGCCGCTGGGAAAAGCCGTCGGGGAAGAAAAGGGCCGCGTCGAACTTGCCCTCGCGCACTGCCTGCTCCGCCACGGCGTAGCGATCCGGGTTCCAGTCGGGATCGCCGCCCGCCTCGGTGGCGTCGAACGTCAACTCCACCAACTTGGCTTGATCCGTGTCACCGCCGAAAAGCGTGGAAGAAAACCGGCTGTTCTCCAACAGCGGCGGATGCCCCGGCAGGTCGCGGGCCCCGACGACCAACACTCGCGAGGCCTCCTCGCGCCGAAACGCCAGGATCTCCACGAAGACCATCCCCAACAGCGGATAGAGCAGAATCGGCAGCACGAACATCATAAACAGCGTGCGCCGATCGCGAAACTGATCGCGGATTTCGCGGGAGAGGATCAGCTTGACGTTGGAAAGGGTCATCGATGTTCTATTTGGCTCAACGGAGTTCCCTGCTCAACTGGCCAGTTCGCCGACCGCCGGCGGATGGGCTGCGTCGTGTTGTGAAATCAACTGGAAGAACAACTCCTCCAGGTCGCGCTGGTGGTGCCGATCGCGGAGTTTGTCGAGCGTTCCTTCCGCCAGCACGTGGCCCCGGTGGATGATGGCGATCCGGTCGCAGAGCTTCTCCACTTCGCTCATGATGTGCGTCGAGTAGATGATGCACTTGCCTTGGTCGCGCAGTTCGCCCACGGTCTTCAACAGCGCCCGGGCGACCAGCACGTCGAGCCCGGCGGTCGCTTCGTCGAAGATCAACACCGGCGGGTCGTGTACCACGGCCCGGGCCACGGAGACCTTCTGCTTCATGCCGGTCGACATCTTGGCGCCGAGCACGTCGCGGGTGTCGTTCATCTTCAGCCGCTCGAAGAGTTCCTCCATCCGCCCGGCCAGTTGTGACTCGCCCATGCCGTGCAGCCGGCCGAAATACTCGACCATTTCCCAGCCGGTCATGCGGTCGTAGACGGCCGTGTTGGCCGACATGAAGCCGATCTGACGGCGCACCTCCGACGGTCGGCGGACCACGTCGTAGCCGTTGATCGTCGCCGTGCCGGAAGTGGGGCGGAGGATCGTGCTGAGGATCCGCAGGGCCGTGGTCTTGCCCGCCCCGTTGG
>CAYYNP010000123.1:0-26151 GCA_964472545.1 uncultured Planctomycetaceae bacterium
TCCTCCGCCAACTTGCATGGCAACTGGCTGCATAGCGGAACACCGGTTACACCCATTCCAAATGCCTTGCAGGTTTGCCGGCAAGCAGCCGGGCCGCGAACTGGCGATCAGCAGATAGCGGCCGTATTGGAAGAACAGGCTTTCGAGTTCCGGGTCCTTGGCGCCGCCGCGATAGGCGGCCAGACGCTTGTCGGTGGGCAGAGAGCCGACGGCCGCGTCCGTCTCGCCGGTATTCAGGTCGACGCGGTTGAACAACGCCTGGTGGTCCTTGACATGGGCCTCTCGTAGCCACTCGTACGTCTGCTCCGCGGCGAGGAGTTGAGTGGCGATGTTCCTTGCGTTTACGAGGCGACTTCCCCCCTCACGCCGCCATCCCTTTTCGTAGTCGGCCAGGTAGTCGGTGCCGGCGGCGAGCACGATCGTCAGGTTGTCGGCATCGGAAAAGACGATGGCGCCGTCCTTAGACGTCAGACTGCCGCCGGTTTCCTCGACCACGACCATCGTTTCGTACAGCAGCCCGTTGCCGAGTTTGCCGGGCGCGGTGATCCGGCCTTTTTCAGCCGTGATCTCGGCCCCGTGAGCGTCGGCCAGCCGGATCGTGCCGCTGTGGCTGCCGGGTTTGTCGGCCGTCAGGCGCACGACGATCACCTGGTGAGGAAAACTGGAGAAGTACTCGCGCCGATAGCGGACGCCGTTGCTCGTATACTCCACGTCGGCGATCGCCCGACGGATATCGAGGCTCCGGCGGTAGTTCTCGAACTGGTCGTGCCCGTCGAGCTCGATGAACAGATCGCCGAGCGTCTGATAGGCGCCCATGCTGCCGTAGTTGCCCGAGGCGTTTTCGTCGCCGGTCCAGAGGCTGTCTTCGTTGAGTTGGATCCGCTCCTTCGGCACGCCGCCGAAGACCATGCCGCCGAGCCGTCCGTTGCCGATCGGCAGGGCCTGCGTTTCCCACTTTTCGGCGGGCGCGTCGTAGCGGAGGACGAAGCGGTTGGAGTCATCCAATGGCTCTGCAGCGCCGGAGACGGCGGCCACGAGACAGCCGAGGAGAGCTGCTAGTGTCGTTTGGATTCGTTGCATGGTTCTGGTGTTCCTTTACACTGTCGGTTGATAGTCGAGGTCTCACGAATCCGGCGGCTGCCTACTCTCCTCCCCAACACTGCACGCCGCCGTTCTCCGTGGCGAAGAACAGCCGGCCGTTGGCCGCCGCCATGCCGTCCCAAACGACCGGGGCGTCGATCGGGTAGCTGGCGATCTCGGCTCCATCGACGGCCGAAACCAGCCGAATCGCGCCGCCGCCGCGGCCTTCGTAGGCGGCGCGGGGATCGTCTTCGCCGATCGTCGTGGGCATGGTGCCGAAGACCAGCACGTTGCCGGTCTTGAGCATCGCCCGGGGGCGGCCGGTCAGGTCGGCCGTCCAGTTTGACGGGTTGGCTTGTTCCTTGGGCACCGCGCGGAAGTCGGGCAGCGATTTGTCGTTGTCGGAAAACGGTGCGTTGTCTCTCTCCAGCAACGTATACGCCCCACTGGTACCCTTGCGGCGCACCACCCACACCGCGCGGTCGTCGTAGACCATCATCAGGCCGTTGGGCACGGCGATCGTCGGGCTGCGGCGGCCCGGGGCGTTGGCGATCCAGGAGTAGGCGACCGGCACCAGACTGAAGTCGCCGGTGCCCAACACCCAGTGCGAGCGGTGGTTCTCGCTGCCGTCGAGCATTCCGGAGGTCGAGAACAGGTGGCGCGTCAGGGCCGCTTGCGGCTCTAGCTCGGCGTTGAACTTGGCGTGGTGCATGAAGACATTCTTGCCGTCGCTGCTCAGTACGTCGGTCACCGCGCCGCCGGCCATCGAGAAGGAATCGCTACGGTCGGGGGCCAGGTAGGTTTTGGAGTCGGTCGTGTTCTGGGAAACGCGTTTGACGTGTTCCGGCTTGGCGCCGAGCAAGCCGTCGTGGATCTTCGGATGGCGGCTGCGGTAGCGTGAGTTGTAGACGACGCGTCCGGTGGCGGGCTCCAGGCCGTAGAGGTCGATGCCGCCGTCGAGCCAGGTCGACCGGCCGGCCGAACAGTAGGCCACGTTGTCGAGAACCAACACGCTGCCGTGGACCGGCCAGAGCGATTCGACCTGCTCCATCGCCACGGTTTTCAGGTCGGCCGGGGCCGCCAGGAAACGCCACATGAGTTCGCCGTCGGCCAATCGCAGACAGGTGACCCGGCCGTCGGCGCTGCCGAAGAGCGCCATGCCTTGGTGCAGCGCGGGCGGCGAATCGACGCGGCCGCCGGCCACGTATTGCCAAGCGAGCTGGCCGGTCTTCTCATCCAACGCGTAGACCGTGTGCTCGTCGATCACCGAGAACACCACTTTGCCGCCGGCGATCACCGGTTGGGTCAGCGTGCCGCCGAATTCGGCCTTCCACGCCGGCTGCAATTTCGCCGGCAATTCGGTGGCGGCGATGCCGCTGCGCCGTGGATTCTGTCGATACTGGGGCCACGACTGCAGACTGCCGGAAGACGTGCCGTCGGCAGGCGTGTTCCCGTAGGCAGGCCCACGTCGCAGCCGCTTCTCGCGGGGAACTTCAAACTTCGCGTCTTGTACCGAAGCCTTCTGCGGCGCCAGCGCGAAGAAGCCCCACAGCTTCGACTCCATGTAGCAGCCGCAGGCGTGCGCAGGGGCGTAGAGCATTCCGTTGGCCGGCAGGATGCCGTATTGGCAGGTGCCGCGTACCCAGTTGTTGCGGGAATGGTCGTCGCCCATGAGGTCCATCATCTCGATGCCGCGTTTGCCGGTGATGATGAAGCGCACCGTGGCCTTCTCGCGATAGCAGCGATGGTGGTGGCCGGAGGTTTGCAGGTCGACCAGGATCGAGTTTTCGCTCTTGACTTCGCCAGTGTGCAGGTCGCGGCCCTTGTCGAAGTCGTCGACCGGCGGCGGGGCGACCGAGTCGCTCACGTGGGAGCTTTGCCACACGATCCCGTCGATCACGAAGACGTCCAACGGGGCGTGGAAGCCGCTGCCGGCCGGCGTCTCCCAGAGCAGCTTGCCGTCGTCGGCCGAGATGGCCGTGAGATTGCCGCCGAGCTTGCAGAGCACCACGCCGTCGGAAACCACCAGCACGTACTTGCCGAAGCCGCGGTTCGCGCTGGGGCGGTTGCCGCGCTCGCCGAACGTCCACTGTTCCCGGCCGCTGGCGAAATCGAGACACGTCACGCTTTGATTCACCTGGAAGTAGACCTTTTGGCCGTCGCAGCCGAGGGTCTCGGGCATGGGATTCACGTTCGGGTCCGACCACTGCCAGAGCGTCTTGCCGCTCTCGGCGTTGATGGCGACGAGCGACTTACTGTTGGGTGACTTGAAGTCGGCGCTGAACGCGGCGTGCGCCACGGCGTGCTCGGCCACCGGCGAGCCTTTGAGCACCAACAGCACGTCGCCGACCAAGAGCATCTCCTCGGCGCCGACGGTCTGCTCGAAGACCTCCAGCGTCTTGCCCGTGGCGGCGTCGAGGGCGGAAATCGGCGCGTTGAGTTCGAGCGGCAGGTAGATGCGATCCTTCACCGCGACCAACAACCGCGTTACTTGCGGCGGGCCGGAGCGGAAGCGGGTCTTTTGCGAGGCCCAGGTGGCCATCGGCCGCCGCCAGAGTTCGACGCCGCTGAAGGCGTCGCGGGCGACGATCGACCACTTGCCGGGCACCGCCATGTTGGCCGCCGTGGCTTCGTCGGCGATGGTGAACAGGCGGCCGCCGGCCGTGACCACCGAACTGATGCTGTTGAGCGTGTGATGATGCCGCGTCCAGCGCGGCCCGGCCAGCCACTGCATGTGTCGCGGGGGACCGACGACCATATCGCGGGCCACGGCGTTGTTGTCGGGGCCGTGCAGATAGTGCGTCCACTGGTCGATGTTGTTCGGATGCGGCTTGGCGGACAGCTTCCAGCCCTCGCCATCGGCCTCCATCAACACGCCGTCGGGGGCCAACACGCGGACCATCTCGCCTCGCGACACGCCGCACGGGTTGCCGACCACCAGCAGGTTCACCAGGTTGTCGGTATACGGCAGGTGCTCTCCGTCGAACGTGGCGGCGCTGATCTTGCCGAGCAGGCCGGCCGACTTGATGCGTTGCCGTGCCTTCTCGACGTTGGCTATGTCGGTGTCCAAGCCTTGCACGAGGTAACTCGCGTTGGGGCGCAGCGTCATCGTGAGTTCGCCGTCGCCGCAACCGAGATGGACGACCAATCCGCCGGCCACGCCGGACTCGCCGACGATGTCGGCCGCAGCACACGTCCCGGGGAACCAATACGGCAGAGCCGAGGCGAGCAGAATCAAGAGCTTCTTCATCACGTTTCTTTCTCTTGTCAGATCGGAGTGCCCCCGGCAACGTCTCTAGGATTGTACAACACGGGCGCCCGGAGGTGAATCGACACGGCGGAACGAGTTGCTCGGGTGGCTGGGGCAAAGCGCAGCGGTGCCCCAGCGTTCTGGGAGACATCTGGGGCACCGCTGCGCTCCGCCCCGCTACCCTTCTGTTACGCAGCGTCGCGCGGCGGCATCCACTCGAATACGCCGATTGCTTCCAGGTCGGCGCGAAGCTGCTCGATTGCCGGTCGGCCGAGCGAAACCAGCGGCAGCCGCACCGGACCGCAATCGGGGCCGAAAAGGCCCATGGCGGCTTTCAAGCCGGCCTGGCCGTGATGCAGGATCGCGCGGATCATCGACACGGCAGTCGCCTGAAGAGACCTGGCCCGCTCGACGTCGCCACCGTCAAACGCTTCGATCAGGGCGTGGTACAGCGGTGCCGCGAAGTTGTACGTACTGCCCACGGCCCCGCGCGCACCGGTCGCCAAACCGGCCAGCAGCATCTCGTCGCGGCCGTGCAACACGTCGTAACGGCCGCCGGCGGCCGATTGTAGCGTCTGGAACTCGTCGAGCGTGGGGGCCGTGTACTTGATGCCGGCCAGCGTCGGCAGCCGATCGGCCGCACGGTTGAACAACTCGACCGGGTCCAACGCCACGCCGGTGATCGCCGGGATGTGATAGTAGTAGAAAGGCAACGCGGGCGCGCCGGCGGTCATCTCGGCAAGGCAACTCAGCAGCACGTCGACCGAGGTCGGCTTGAAGTAATAGGGGGCGACGGCCGAAACGGCGTCGGCACCGATCTGCTGGGCGTGGGCCGCCAGACGCCGCGCCTCGGCCACGCTGCTATGGCCCACCTGCACGACTACCGGCAACCGCCCGGCCGCGGCTTGGACGAACGCGGCGGCGGTCGCTTCACGCTCCTCGACGGTCAGCAGCGGTCCCTCGCCCGTGCTGCCGCAGACGTAGAGCGCGGCCAATTGGCGTTCGATCAGATGTTCCACGATCGGGCCGACTCGGTCGAGGTTCAACGAGCCGTCGTCGTGCATCGGGGTGAAGGTCGCGGCGACCAGGCCGGTGAGGCGGAAGTCCATTTGGGTGGTTCTCCGGGAACGTTCGTCGCCGTACCGGCGACGGCTAAACGACTCTTCGTCGCCGTGCCGGCGACGGCTAAACGACTCTTCGTCGCCGTGCCGGCGACGGCTAAACGACTCTTCGTCGCCGTACCGGCGACGGTTGAGCGACTCTTCGTCGCCGTACCGGCGACCGATAAACGACTCTTCGTCGCCGTGCCGGCGACGGATAAACGGGATTGGGCCGTACGTACGATTTTCACCAGCGCCCGATTCTCACCAGCGCCGCCGTCTGCTGCGTTTAGCACGGCGCTTCTTCTTCGCTGGCGCCGGCGGCGCGGTGGCAAAGATGCCTTCGGCGTCGAGCTTGCGGATCAATGCGGTTTGGTTCTTGACGCCGGTTAGTTCGATCATGGTCTCGGTAATTGGCCGGGCGTGCTTGCCGCCGGCGGCGACCACCCGGGCAGCGGTATGGGGATCGGGGCACCGCACGACCACGGCCGGCTCAATGGTAATCCGCCGGCACTGGCCGAACCAGCCGCGGATCTCCCGCGCGACGTTGTCGGGCACGTCCTTGGCGGAAACGTCCGTCAGTACGTCGAGCACGCCCTCGGCGGTCAACCCCGCGGCGGCAGCGGCGAAGATCGACTTCTTGGTCAACTTGAACATCGCCCCCATGCCCTTGCCCTGCCGCTGGGAAAAACGCGCGATCTCGGCCTCCGCCGCAGGCGACGGGCCGAGGAAGACGACGTCGAAGTTCGGCTGCACGAGAATCTGTGAACGGGCGTCGTGCTGATGGCCGTAGTCGAAGTCGTCGGCCAGGCCGAGCAGATAGCGGCCAATATCGGTCAGGGCGATGCACGTGTCGCCGGGCGGGTCCAGCAATCCAACCCGTAGCCCACCCAGCGGCGTCAGCCGCGACGCCATGAATGCCAACAGGGCGCTTTCCCAAAGGGCTTCCAACTCTTCTTCGGTTGGCGTGTGCCACGACCAGTTCAAACTGATCTTTGTGGAGGTGCCGCCTTTCTCCGGCGACAGTAGCGGGTTGGCTTCGCAAGTCTGCCACTGAAGAAAGTCCCGCACGGTCACGAAGTCGTCGCCCGGCAGCGCGGCAAATGCCTCGGTCAAGGCAACCGCGGGATCCCAATCCCCCTCGGTGCGAATCGGTAGCGGGGAGGGCAGCAGCGAGAACCCCATGCTGTAGGCGTAGTATTCGTCTTCGTAGTAGTAATCGTCGTCGTAGCGAGCACGCCGCCGCTTCCTGGCAGGCGGTTTCGGCGGGCTGGGCCGGAGATGATCCAAGATGGCCTTCAGCCGATCCTTGCCGCCCAGGGCCAGCCACTCGCGCCCCGCTTCGGTTGCTTCCAGCGCCAGGCTGCTGCCCGGCTCGCCGGTGGCCTCGACCAACGACATCCCCTTGGCGGCGTAGGTCGCGTCGTTGAGCCGATCCGTCGACGAATAGCTCGATATGTCCAGCAGCCAGTCCGGCAGCGGCGTCAGATCGGCCGCCAGTTCTTTCTGGGCCTTGGCAAACAGCTCGCCGTCGTTGCCCCGCAGCCGCAACGGCCGGGCCGCGGCGGCCACCAACAAGGTGGTCACATCCTCCATCAGAAACGCCGAGTGATGGGTCTGTTGCGGCGCCACCGGTTTCGGCTTCACGGGCTTCGGCCGATGCAGCCGCTGGTGGATCGTCGGCCAGATCGTCAGCACCGGCACGCCGTCGTCCGGCCGCAGCGTGGGATAGACCAGCAGATAGCGAATCGCCGCCAAAATCGCCTCGCCGAGCAGAGTGCCCCGTGGCAATTTTAGCCGTGCGGGCAACTCCGTAAAGGGCACCGGCTCGGGCGAGTCCATCAGTGCCCGCACCAAAGTCTTTGTCGCCTTGAACACGCCCGTGCGGTCGAACAGCGGTTCCCAAGCTCGCCTGTAGTGGGCTTCCAGCCGCGGCTCTTCCCACGCGACACCTTGCCTGGCCGAGAGAAAGCCGTCCAGCCACTGGGCCGTCGTGGCTTGGCGGATCAAGTACGACCGCCTGCCGTAGTAGTCGCGGCTATCGCTAGCCAGCGCGTCCTGCTGGATGGCGGTGAAGTGCTCACTCACGTAGCCGGTGAAGCTCTGCGGGTCGGCTTGCCCCAGGACGTCGATGCGATACATGGCTCGGATCGCCCGGCGGAATTCACTGCACGCCTTGTGCAGCCGGGCCCGCTTGCCGTCGACGTACAGCGTGAGGAACTCTGCCTCGACGAGTTGCTCCACGGCTCCTTCGAAGACCTCCACCTTCACGCCCTGATTCGACTTCAACTCGGCGAAGAGCTGCCTGACCTTCGGCGTAAGCTGCTCCCAAATGGCGGCCCGTTGGATGAAGTCGTTCCAGTCGATATCGAAGAGCTTCATGGCCGATTCACTCAGGGGGTCTCTTCATCCGGCGTGTTTTCATCCAGCGCGGCAAACCCGTCGCCGTTGCCGTCGGCGTCGCGGATTTCGTAGGCGTAGCCCTGCTCGCAGAGAAACAACTGCCGCTTCAGGGCGAAGTCTTGTTCGACCGTGTCGCGGCTGACCAGCGTGTAGAAATGGGCCTGGTTGGCGCCGCCCTTGGGACGCAAGATCCGCCCCAGCCGCTGGGCCTCTTCCTGACGCGAGCCGAAGGTGCCGGACACCTGCACGGCCACCGCGGCGTCGGGCAGGTCGACGGCGAAGTTGGCCACCTTCGACACGGCCAGCACGCCCAGCCGGCCCGATTTGAACTCCTCGAATAGCGCGTCCCGCTTCCGCTGCACTGTCGATCCGGTCAACACCGGCACGCCCAACTCCGCCGCGATCTGCTTGATTTGATTGAGATACATCCCGATGATCAAAGTCGGCTCGCCCGGATGCCGCGCCAACACGTCCCGCACGGCGTCGAGCTTCAACGGGTTTTCCGAGGCCACGCGGAACTTCTGCCGACGTTCGGCCACGGCGTAGGGCATCCGCAACTCTTCGGGCAGCGGCATGCGGATTTCCGTGCAGCGGGCCGTGGCGATCCAGCCCTGGTTCTCCAGCACCTTCCACGGCACGTCGACCCGCTTGGGCCCGATCAGAGCGAAGACGTCGTCCTCGCGGCCGTCCTCGCGGACCAGCGTGGCGGTGAGCCCCAGCCGGCGCCGTGCTTGCAGACCGGCCGTCACCTGAAAGACCGGCGCCGGCAGCAGGTGGACCTCGTCGTAGATGATCAGTCCCCAGTTCCGCTCGTCGAACAACGCCAGATGGACGAAGTCGGCCGTCTTGCTCTTCCGCCAGGTCATGATGTTGTAGGTGGCCACCGTGACCGGGCGGACCTCCTTGGTGGTGCTGCTGTATTCGCCGATCTGGTCCTCTTGCAGCGAAGTCTTGTCGAGAATCTCGGCGATCCACTGCCGGCTGGCGGTCACGCTGGTGGTCAGCACGAGCGTCGACGCTTGCACCTCGGCCATGCAGCCGATGCCCACGATTGTCTTCCCGGCTCCGCAAGGCAGCACAATCACGCCGGAGCCGCCGCGCTTGGAGCCGCCGGCGTGGAACGTGTCGGCCGCCGCCCGCTGATAGCCGCGCAACGCGAACGGCTCGCCAGTAAGGCAGGCGTCGCGCAACGCAACGGCCAGCGATTCCCCCTCGCGATACCCCGCCAAATCCTCGGCCGGGAACCCGACCTTGACCAACGCCTGTTTGATCCGTCCCCGGGCGATCGGCTGGATGCGAAACCGTAGCGGCCCCAGCCGTTCTTCCAACAGCGGGGCCACGTGCTTGTTGCGGCGGATCTCCTCGGCCAACGGCTCGTCGGCCGCTTCGAGCACGAGCCCCGCCTCGTCGCGCGAAAGCCGCAGCCGCCCGTAACGCGAGGCGTAGTCGCGAATCTCCACGGCCACGTGCCCCGGCACCTCGTACTTGGAGAATTCGTGCAGCGTCTCGACGATCTGCTCCGTCGTCACGCCGGCAGCACACGCGTTCCAGATCGATAGCGGCGTGATTCGGTAGGTGTGCACGTGCTCCGGCGACTTGACCAGTTCGGCAAATCGGGCCAAGCCGTCGCGGGCAGCGACGTAGCGGGGGCTGTCGACCTCCATCAAGACGGTGTGGTCGCCTTGAACGATCAGCGGGTTGTCCGGTCGGTAATCCGTCATCAAGGCGGCACGTTCCCCATCTTCCTCAGGGTATGGCGGCGTGGCAATTCACCGCAGATGGTACCACATTCCCACCGGCACGCTCAACCGCCCCTCGTGAAGCGATCCGCCGAGAACTCACTCGGGTGGCCCCGCCGCTTTTCCGCGATCAGCGCTGCCACTTCTCTCGCATCGCCGGAAAAGCGTCGGGGTTGCGAAGCAACAAGAGGTTCCACCCCCCGCCTAGCCCCTCTTGCGGCGGCACCTCGCGACACCGTCAATGATGAAACTGCTTCGCTCTTGGCCCGGTCAACGGTTGTTGCGCGAGGCTGCCAACGCGTCGATCTCCGACAGCTTGAATCGCACGCTCACGATGTACGGCGACTGCCCCGCGGTCCAATGGCCGTAGGTGGTGGCCACGAATGTCCCGTCGGGCAACACGACCAGCCCGGGATACGCGCAATCGGCGCCGCGATGGTTGTCCATCAATCGCACGCGATACTGCCCCTCGCGGCCGCGAACAATGTCGTCGTACCGGCCGACCCACGCCACCCAATCGCCTTTGGTCGGGCTTTCGAGCGTCGTGTCGCGGAAGGTGATCACCAGGCGGCCGTCCGGCGCGTAGGCACAGGCGTGACGATCACCGGTCAACGCCCCGGGCACCTCGCGCGGCTTGGTCCACGTTTCGCCTTCGTCGTTGGAGAAGCTCACGAAACCGTTGTGCCGCCGGCTGTTCTCGCGATACAGCACGGCAAGCTGCTTCCCGTCGGGCGAGCGGACCACGCCCGGCTCGCAGAGATGGGCCGAGTGATGGTTGGCGATCACCGCCGGTTCACCCCAGGTCAGTCCGCCATCGTCGGAGAGAGTTTTGTAGACGTCAAACACACCGGTCCGCTTGCCGTCGGCGCGGAAGAACCGCCCGTCGTCGTGGAACAGCGCCATGTAACGTCCGTCGGCCAGCCGCACGCAACTCGCCATGGCCACGATCCCACCAAAGTCGCCGATCGGCTCGAGTTCCGACCACGTCCGGCCGTCGTCCTCGCTGGTGGCCATCCGGATCGGATACAGCCCGGAGAACATAATCAGCCGCCGCTTGCCCTGCGGATCGACCACCCGATAGAGCGTCGGCACCTCCTTCGACGTCGCCCAACTCTCCGGCGTCGGCAGCCTTTCGCTCCACGTCAGCCCCCCGTCCCCGCTCCGCTTCATCACGATCGCCCCGCGTCCGTGGCCCTTCGGATAGACGGCGATCATCGAGCGGCCGTCTTCAAGCAGGACGGTCGTCGGATGCCCCAGGTATTGCCCCGGCTCCCGGTCGACGATCACCTGGCGGTGTTTCTGGGCCGCCAGATCGATGGTGGGGATGGAGTAACCGCGCGGCGGTGGCGTTTGGGCCGATGCATGACCGCACGACGCCGCAACGGCCATCGCCAAGAGGGGGGAGAGGACTCGAAACATCCGGATGTTGGCCATGAGGCGGTTCCTTGGGGCGTAGTACGAGAACGGAGTCAGCCCGAGCCCTCAGCCGCACCGATTTGGCTGAGGATGGTACGGTCCTTGATCTTGGTGTCGTCTGCCAGCATCAAGGCCTTACTGAGGATTATCGACAAAGTGCTGTCACCCTCGAACGGAAGAAAGAGCTTGTCGCTGCCCTTGGCCGCGGTTCCACGGGCCGGCACGATACAGAGGTACTGGTCGTTGGGCGACATCAGGATGTTGCCGCTGCCGAGGTGGATCTTGTAGGTGCGGACGTCGCCACGGACGACCAGGAACTTGTCGCTGAACGAGCAGCGCGGGGCGATCTTCAAGCGCGGAATCAGCCGCTGGAGCACGTCCTTGCGAGTCTGGCCGGTCGCCGACAGGTCGCCGAACGAGTAGCCCTGCCAATAATCGCGGTAGCGCCCCTCCGGCCCGCCGTCGGACCAGGCCGGGTCGTTGCCCACGCTGGCCACGCCCACGAACAGGTCGACGTCGCGCATCACTTCGGAGAAGACCAAGGGCGGCACGTCGCTGAGCGGAAGCGGTTGGTCGTCGTCCTGCGCATTGTAGGGAAGATGGTATCCGCCACCGCCCGCGTGAGCGTAGCGTTGCGTCGATCCGGTCGGATAGAAGCGAACCTGATCCGTGGCGAGGTACAAGAAAGTGCCGGCATCGTTGGTGTCGACGCCGTACTCGTCTCCGGCACCCTCTACCCAAAACTCCGCCCTGAGGGCCCATGCTGGAAGCTCTCGCGTGGCGGGAGGATAATCGTCATCGACCATCAGACGCAGGGTGTTCTTCCAGCCACGAATTCCGCACAGCGCGTTGAACTGGTGCTGCTTGATAACGTGGGCCGCGTAGCGGTTGGAATAAACACGTGTGGCCTCTTCCGCCTCGGTCAACGGATAGACCTCGCGATGCGCCTGCTTGAACGGCTGGCGAATCTGCTGCTCCTCGAGCCACGTTCGCCAGGCCGTCACCTCCTCGACCTTCCGCCCGATCGGGTGCCACAAACGGACGGTCGTGTCGTCGTCCAGACTCTTGATCGGGCGGCCATTGCGGCCGACGATCTGACCGTCGACGTAAACGCCGTCGTTCGTTCGCTTGCCCTTGGCAAACTCCCAGATCAGCCGCCTTGCCAACGTGCCGACCAGAGGGTGGTCGAGGTAGCGCTGCCGCCAGATCGCCAGCGGCCACGAATTCTGCTGCAAGTAAAGGCCGTCGATCCGATCGCGTTGCGCCGGGAGCATCTTCTGGATGTCTTTGGCGGCGGTCTTCAGTTCTCTTAGGTCGTCGGCGAAGTCCCGCTTCACCGCCGCAGGAACGGATTTCTGGGTCTTGCCGTCCGGCTTGATCCAGACGAGTTCCGTAGTGTGCGTGCCCGTGATCGTCAGCCGGGCGGTGAAATCACCCATCGGTTCGTCGAGTCGCCCGACCTCCTTCAGACCGTAGGCCGGCACGGCAATCTCCTCGAGGTCACCGCGGGGGATGCCCTCACGCTCGGCCGCCGCGGAGAGCGCCTTCTCGATCCCCTTCTGAGCAGTCCCGAATTTCACTTTGATCTTCAGCAGGGCGAGTTGGCCCACAGCCTCCATACCGGGCATCGCTCCCAAGGCGTAGACGCACGCGTTGCCGATCTTCACCGCTCGGGGACCGACGCCCGGCACCTTCTTGTATGCGCTGAGTGCTAGGTCCCTCAGCGCGCGGGCGATATTCTTGTTATCAACGGCCGCGCAACACCAGGCGAGCCCCTTGAGCACGGCCGCATGCGGTTCGATAATCAAGAGGTTTGGATCTGGGATCCAGGCAGGCAACGCCTCGGTCCGTGGTTTGTCGACCAGTGGAAACCACGCACGCACCCGGCCCGTGAATTGCCGCTGGCCAACGGCCTTCAATAGCGGCAGGGTCTGTTTCGACCATTTGGCCGTCGGCTTGCTTCCCGTGGCCGTCTGACAATGAGCCAGCAACTCGACCCACGCGCTCTTCTGCTTGTCCTTCATCGCGCGCACATCGGCCAACGCGGCGTCTGACCAAGCCTCGCCCGGTTCCAATGGCACGGTCTTGGAGCCGCCGCGAACGGCGGCGATCTTCACTCGGAGCTTACGCTCGTTTGCCATGTTGCACCGTTCTAGCGCGTCGGACAATTGGCCCAACGCTTCATCAAGCGCGTCGCTGAGGCCGTGAGCCTTGACGTGCCGTTGAGCGATCGTCACAAGACTGGTCAAGAACGGAAAGTAGTACGTGGAGACCGTTTCCACCTGGGTCGTCCGACGAATCATGAACGCGAGGTCGTCGTCGTCGAATGGGAGCTTCCTCCGCAACATGCGGCTGACCAAGAGGAGGCTCGGGTAGCGTTCGTGCCATTGTCGGTTTGGATGGCCGAGCCTCCCCCGGATCGCACCCAGCCGATCGATTATCTCGCGAACGACGAGCACCTGCATCTCGGGAGCCGCTGCCAGGATAGCCTTGGTCGGCGCCAAGTCCTTCAGACATTCAAACGAGTACGCTTCCGACGGCGTCTTCTTCGCCAGTTGCGTAAGCCACTGGCGGGCTTGTGTCTTTGTGGGTCTTGCCATGTCGACTACCCTCCCACCAACAGTGTCAGCCGCAAGAAGGCAATATCCGTCTGCGGCGTGATGCGAATCGGCTGATCGAGCGATTCGGCCTGCTTGTCGTCGACGAGGATCAGGATCTGGCCCCCCTCGAAGGCCTCGATCGCCTTGTCGAACTGCTGCTTGAAGTCGATCTGCCGCGGTTTCTTCATGTGATATCCGTTGAGCGCCTCCTCGGCGCCGGTCGGCTTCACCAGACCTCGATACCGCTGAGGCTGCCGCAGATTGTAGTCCTTGACCTCCTGGTACACACGGCTGTGGATCAATTCGCGGACCGTGATCTCCTCCGTGAGAAAGTCCAGCACAAACTCGTTGGTCATCTTTCCGGAGAGGGTTTCGTCGCGAACGGTCAGCGTGATCGACATGCTGGGCTCCTGTTCAATGGGGGAACCGACGGCTCGGCACGCTACGCCGGGCACCACGGCCGAAAGGTGCTTCACGCAACTGTGAGTCTGACCCCACCGTCTGGGGCTGTCAATCCTGGGTAAATCGGGCACCCTGCCGAGAAACGGACGGTGGCTGCCCCTCGCAAGCAGCCTTCTTCGACAATCCCTTTCCTTTAGGCGGTTTTTGGTATATACTAAAAGATTCGATACAGAGACGCTCCGTCTGAAGCCTGCCGCTGATTCTTCCCGCGCTGGGGCCATAAGGCCCCTCTAAACGCAGGGTAACAGGTCTGCCGGAAGGGGCGGGCGCCTGTTGCCGCGTCTCTGGTGTTTAGCCTACCGATGGCCTCGTACACGGCCGGTGTGCGAGGAACCCAGCCGCTCTGCCACGCTTGGGGATCGTCTACACAGACCTTCCCAGCACCGCGGTCGAGCTGCGGGGAAGTGCCATCCGAGAACGAACCGGCCGGCGGCGTAAGTGTCCAGTACGGTATGATGAAACTCGAAAACCTGCGAAATATCGGAATCTCCGCCCATATCGACTCGGGCAAGACCACGCTCAGCGAGCGGATACTCTTCTATGCGGGCCGTATCCACCGCATGCAGGAGGTCCATTGCCAGGGCGCGACCATGGACCATATGGACCTGGAGCGTGAGCGCGGCATCACCATCACCAGTGCTGCCACGTCGGTCGATTGGGACTCCGCCACGATCAACCTGATCGATACGCCCGGGCACGTCGATTTTACCGTCGAGGTGGAACGCAGCCTGCACGTGCTCGACGGGGCCGTACTGGTGCTCTGCGCGGTCGGCGGTGTGCAGGCCCAGTCGCTGACGATCGATCGGCAGATGCGGCGATATCAGGTGCCGCGATTGGCGTTTATCAACAAGATGGACCGAGCCGGGGCCGATCCGCAAGGCGTGACCGAGCAGTTGCGTTCGAAGCTCGGCTGCGACGCGGCGATGATGCAGATTCCCATCGGCTCGGAAGCGGACTTCCGCGGCGTGGTCGATCTGGTCTCGCAGGAAGCGGTCTATTTCGACGGCGACGGGGGCGAGGACGTCCGCCGCGAGGCGATTCCGGCCGAATTGGCCGACGCAGCCCGCCAGGCACGCCACGAGATGCTCGAAGCGCTGGCAATGTACGACGACGAACTAATGGAACTCGTGCTCGGCGACGAAGAGATTCCCGAATCGCTGATCCACCGCACGATCGCTGCGGCCGTCGGGCAATTGGAGTTCACGCCGGTCTTTCTCGGCTCTGCCTTCCGCAACAAGGGCGTGCAGCCGCTGTTGGACGCCGTGGTTCGCTACTTGCCCTCGCCGCTGCAAACCAAGACCACGGCGTTCGCGCACGGCAATTCCGACGAGAAGGTGGCGTTGTGCAGCGATCCGCAGGCCACGGCGGTGGCCATGGCGTTCAAGATCGTCGAGGACCCCTTTGGGGCGCTAACGTTCATGCGGGTCTATCAAGGCACGCTCGTCAAGGGCGACACCTACTACAACCAACGTACCGGCCGCAAGGCCCGGCTGAGCCGGATCGTGCGGATGCACGCCGACCAGCGCGAAGACGTCGACCGGGCGGTGGCCGGCGATATCGTGGCCGTGTTGGGCGTCGACTGCGCCAGCGGCGACACGTTCGCCGCCCGGCAGCGTTTCTGCACGCTCGAGAGCATGTTCGTGCCCGAGCCGGTGATCCGCATGTCGGTGGCCCCGATGGCCCGCGACGGCGCCGATCGGCTGGGCAAGGCGCTGCGGCGATTCCGGCGCGAAGACCCCACGTTCCAAGTGACCAACGACGAAGAGTCGGGCGAGACGCTGATCGCCGGCATGGGCGAGTTGCACCTGGAGATCTACGTGCAGCGAATCCGCCGCGAGTTTGGCGTCGACGTCGAAGTCGGCCGTCCGAAGGTCAACTACCGCGAGGCCCCCACGCGATCGGCCGAGTTCAACGTTCGCCATCGCAAGCAGAACGGCGGCTCCGGCCAATACGCCCACGTGGTGGGCATGCTCGACGTGCTTTCGCACGATGCCGACGAGACGTTCCTGTTCGAGGATAGCGTCACCGGCGGCCGGATTCCCAAGGAGTACATCCCGGCGGTCGAGAAGGGTTTTCGCCGCGGCATCCAGAAGGGCCCGGTGGCCGGCTACCCGGTCGTGGGGCTGCACGTGAAGCTCGACGACGGCTCGTATCACGAGGTCGACAGTTCCGAGATGGCCTTTCGCACTTGTGCCCATACGGCCATGCGCGAGACGTTCGCCCGCACGCGGCCGGTGTTGCTCGAACCGGTGATGAAGATCGAGATCGAGTGCCCCACGCAATTCCAAGGCACGGTGGTCGGCCATCTCGCTTCCCGCCGCGCCGTGGTCCACGCCACCGAGTTGCTCGGCCCGATCACGCGGATCGAAGGCGAAGTGCCGCTGTCGGAGATCTTCGGCTACAGCACCACGCTGCGCAGCCTGACCCAAGGCCAAGGCACGTTCACGATGGAATTCGCCCGCTACAAGCGCCTGCCGGGCACACTGGCGGAGCAGGTGATCGCCGATCGCAAAGAGGCGCAGCCGGCGGGGGCCGTTTAGGGGCGCGATTCGCGCTGCGAAGCCGGGCGGGATCGAGTACAATTGGGCGAGCGGCGACTACTTGCTTCAACAGTAGGAGGGTCAGCGATGCCCGAGTTCGACCGAATCACGTCCGATCCGTCGAAGATGAACGGTCAGCCCTGCATCCGCGGAATGCGGCTGACGGTCCGCCGCGTGCTGGAGGCCTTGGCGACGTACCCCGACCGCGAGGAGTTGCGGGCGGAATACCCGGAACTCGAGGACGAGGACATCCGCCAGGCGCTGGAATACGCCGCGGCGAGCCTCGATGACAGGGTGGTCGAATTACGGCCGGTCCGATGAAGCTGTTGTTGGATCAAGGGTTGCCCCGCAGCGCGGTTGACCACCTGGCTGCAATCGGGATTGCCGCCGAACACGTGGGTGACTTGGACATGGCAACGGCGACCGATGCTCGTGTTCTGGAGGCCGCACGGCAGCGGAGAGCCATCGTCGTTACGCTCGATTCCGACTTCCACGCGCTGTTGGCAACCTCCCGTGCGGTGAACCCGTCCGTCGTGCGTATCCGCATCGAAGGTCTCAAAGGCGATTCGTTGGCGACGATCCTTCAGCGTGTGTTGAGCGTGGCCGTCACGGACCTGGACGCTGGGGCCGTCGTCTCCGTCACCATCGACAGGATTCGCGTTCGTCGACTCCCAATTGGCGAGTAGCGGCACGTGGCTGCGCGTGCAACGTAACACAGACCGCAAGGTGGCCCAACGGTTGCGTATTCGACGGCGGGGGGGCAGAATGCCAGCAGGCGACGCGACGTCGGTCGCGCGGTCCTGGGTGAGACCGACCCGCGAACGGGAGATGCCATCATGAAACGGCGTGTATTGCTGCTGGGGCTCGTGCTGGCTTTGGGTTTCCCGAACGCCGGACCGTCCGCGGACCGACCGCCGCTGACGCCGGCCGACGGCACCGTCACGCGGCAGCCCGACGATCAACCGGCCTTGCACGTCTTCGATGGAAGACCCTCCAGGACGCTTGCCCGAGCGGCGGAGGCATGGGAGCGCGGCCCGTTCGACGCCAAGTCGTTCGTTTCGCGCTGCCGCAAGCAGCGTACCGAGGAGGGTTCCAGGGTCGTCATCACCAGCGTTGTCTGGCTCCGCGGACGCGTGCAAGGTGACGGGGGTTGGGGCTTTGCCAATCGCAACTGGCTCTCGCGGGGCTTCGCCAATCCGGGAAACGACCCGTCGCGCGTTCGGGCGACCGCGTTGGCGCTGCTGGCGATGGCCGGCAACGGACGGTACCGCTACACGGGCGAGTACGGCCGGGCGGTGCGCCGCGGCGTCACCTTCCTGGGCAGCGAAATGAAGGTCGGGCGTCACGGGGTCGACGCCCGGGGCGAAGACGGCGACATGGTCTCGCACGCCATGGCCACGATCCTCTTCTGCAGCCTCGTACAGGTCAACAAAGATCGGCGGCTGAAGGCGACGGCCGAGGCGATGGTCGAGTTCATCGAGCATACGCAGCACGCCACTACCGGCGGCTGGGGGCGGCAACCGAACGCGGCGGCGGATACCGTGGTCACCGGCTGGCAGATGATGGCCCTGGAATCGACACGTCGGGCCGGCTTGAGCGTTTCTGCCGAAACGTATCGCAAGGCGGCCGGGTTCTTCGATCGCGTGCAAATCGCCGACGGTGCGTATTACGCCCGTGCCGAGGGCGGCCGAGACGCGCCGGTCCGCGATGCCACCGCCACCGCCATGGGGCTCTTGTCTCGAAGCTTCCTCGGCTGGAAACCGGAGCGAGAAGCCATGCGACAGGGCATCGCGTACCTGAACGAGATCGGCCCGCAGACGGCCGACGTACAGTTCACGTTCGTCGGCACCGTATTGCTGCAACAACGCGACGACGGCGAGGACTGGGAACGATGGATGATACGGATGCGCAAGAGCGTTATCGGGGCCCAGGTCCACGAAGGCGTCGAACGCGGCAGTTGGTTCGATGCCGACGAGGTCCAAGCTGCCCGCGGCGGGCGGCTCTATCAGACGGCGCTCAGCGCCATGTCGCTGGCCGTTTACTACCGACACTTGCCGTTGTACGAGCGAGACCCGCAGCACGACGGCGATCGTACTCTGCGGCCGAAATAGGCGGCAAGGAAAACAGGCAGCAATGAAAAGCCCGGGCGTACCACGAAGAGCCACAAACATGGACTGGATTGTCGAACTCATCGAGCCCTTCTTCGGCCTCTTGAGACTGGGCTTCGTCGTTGTGCTGCTCGGCGTGGCGATCGTGTGTCTGGTCGATCTGATCAAGCGGCTGCGCGCCGGCCGCGTGCAGTTCGCGTTGAGGCATCTCTTCGTGCTGACGCTGATCGCCGCGCATGCCGGATCGATCGCTGCGGTTGCCAGAGCGCTGCGTCCGGAGAGCGGGGCGCTGCAAGGGGCATCCGATTGGGTCGCGGTCCCCATGCTGTTCTTGGTGCCCCTGTACGTGTTTGGCCCGGCTCTGCTGTTGCTCTGCTTCGGCGCTTACGAATGTTCCAAAGGCCGCCCTTACTATCTGCTGGTGGCCCTGCTCTACCTGTTGGCCTTCAAGGGCATGGCGTCGTTGGCGGCCTGACACGAAAGAGATTGCCATGAACGACGAATTCGAGGAACTCTCACGGATCGCGGCATCCGGATCGAAGGCCGCTTTTCCGCAGCGGGTGGATCGTGAGCGTCGCCTGCAAACCCGCTCCAGACGCATCCGCAAAACGTGCCGTTATACGATCCTGGCGGCCGGCATCGGGGCGTTTGCGTTGCTCTGGCTGGGCAGCAACGCAAACTCGAACTTCCTGATGGGGCTGGGATGCTTTCTGTTTCTGCCGACGTTGATCGCCGGAGCGGTGCTGTTCTTCATGGGCGGATTGGCGCCCGGACGGACAAGCGTAGTGCTATCACGCCGTGAGCGGGATCTGTTGGACAAGTAGAGCGCGCCCCTCAAAAGCCTCACGACGCCTACAAGCGGACCGGCAAAACACGGCCGCCCACGCTCCGTTGCGAACAGACGTTGACCGATCTTGACACTCCCGGCGTGCGGAAGCAGTCTGGACGAATCTGCGGCAACACAACACGTATCGGGGCACGTTCGACAGCGGGGAGACATCATGACGGCGGCACGGAGACTTCTCGGGCCTTTGCTGACATCACTGCTCCTTTGGGCGGTCCTGCTGCCGGCCCACGCGGCCGCGTTCGACTGGACCGTGGAGACGGTCGGCCCGATCACGTCCAGTTCGGGCCACCCGGTCGCGCTGGCGGTCGACAGCATCGGCACGCCACACATCGCCTACCACGTCCACCAGCCGTACGACCTGATGTACGCCGTGCGAACCGGCGGCACGTGGGACGTCTCGACCGCTTACGCCACCGGCGACACGGGCTACTTCCCGTCGATGCAGATCGACGGCAACGACCTGCCGCAGATCAGTTTCCAAAGCCGCGGCGGCGCCTGGGATTTGATGTTTGCCCGGCATGAAGGGGCAAGCTGGAACGTCGAGACGGTCGACGCCACCAACCGCACCGGCATCAGCACGTCGATGGCGCTCGACGCGGCCAACCGGCCCCACGTCGCCTATCACGACTGGACCGACGGACGGCTGAAGTACGCCTACTACGACGGCACCTGGCACGTCGAAGACCTCGCCGCGATCGGCCAGTCGCCGTTCAACTACGTCCCCCGGGCGCTTAGCCTGGTGCTGGACGACACGGACCGGCCCCACGTGGTCTATCGCACCTCGCCCACCGCCGGCTCCGGGTCGACCGAATACGCCTTCCGCGACGCGTCCGGCTGGCAGACGGAGACGGTTGCCGAAGTGAGCAACGAAGGAAACTACTTCAGCCTCGAACTCGACGCGGCCAACCGCCCGCGGTTCAGTTTCTACGACGACCTGACCGACTTCGACCTGAAATACGCCTACAAAGACACAACCTGGCACGTCGACACGGTCGACACGGCCGGCTCGGTGGGCCTCTATTCGTCGCTGGCCCTGGACGCCGACGGCCGGCCGTACATCAGCTACATGGACGCCACCAACGGCGCCCTGAAGCTGGCCTCCTTCGAAGGCACCTGGCACACCGAAATCGTCGACGACCTGGCCTTCGGCAACGTCGGCCGTTACGGTTCGCTGGCGATCGACAACAACGGCAACGCGCATATCGGCTATATCGACGACGCGAACACGGCGATCCGCTACGCCACGGCTGCGGTGCCGGAGCCGTCGGTGTTGGTGTTGGCAGCTCTCTCACTGGCGGCCGTGGGAGGGTGGTGCGTTTGGCGGCGACGATGAAGGGGTAGGTGAACCGGCGGCTCCTGTTGTGGCGTACTTGGGCTCGTCATCGCCTTCACCTTCTATCGTTGTAGACCAAGCCCTCTTGCCTGCTGAAGATGGGCAGGAGACCTAGTCACACCCTCTTGCCGGGGCCGCTCCGCCTTGCCAAGGGCGGACCACTCGTGTCTCTTGCCAGTCGCGACTCATGAGAGGATAATCGGTCGTTCGATGTTTCTGGAATTCACCTTCCGTTCTCCCATGGGAGGTCTCCGTGTTGCCGACACTGAACAGCACGCTGTCGCGAACGGCGTACGAAGGCGGTCTTGCGATAACCGTAGACGAGTAGGAAGGGAGCCTCAGCATTGCGAGACGTGTCGATTGCAGAAGAGTTGGTCGCTAGGCACATGAGCGTCGTCCTCGCCGATGCTTCCGTCGGAGACTCGATCGACGATTCTGACGCCTGTCGTGACCTTCTTGCGGCCCTTCAGTTCTTCCTGCCGGAGGTCCTTGGCGAGATCCACAAGGAATGGAAGCTGGGAGAAGGCCTCGACGGCATCTACTCTGCGATTGCGAAGAAGACGGCCGACCACGAATTCGAGATCATTGGCCTGTGTTGTCTCATCTCAGATCAGACTGTGACTCCGCTTCATCTTTGCCTCCAGGTTTCCCCGTCAGCCGAGTGCGTCACATGGGTTGACTGCAGATTGGGCGAACAGACCGGCACTGGGATCCGTCGCGAACCGTACGGTTCCTCCAAGGTCCACCGTACGATGTTGCACGTCGTCCAACGACTCGATTCTATTGACTGGTTCTATCATGTCGGCTATGGCAAGCGAACGGAGTGAATCGAGTTGAGCAGCGGCAAGCCACGCGACGGCTTGCCTCGCGTTGTTTCAAGCCTCGACACGGGCACCACCACGCCCGCACATTCGTCACTTCCCTCTCTTGCGGAATCCTCCCTTTGGCGGTCGTAAGCTATGTTTCCTACGGGAAGCGCATCGCCAACGCAAGTCCGGGAGGTGAACGATGATCGAGATGAGCCCTTTCTATGCCCACGATTCGTCGGTCGGGCCGGTCTTCGATGTGGCGACGTGGTCGCGGGGGAAGGCCGTGTGGATGGCGGGCGCTTGCCTGATCGGCGGGATCGTGTTCGCCACCGCGGCAGTTTACGCGTTGAGCCCGGGGTTGTTCTTCGAGAAGCCGCCGGAGTGGCTGGGGGAGTTCAACGAGAACTTGCGGGAGTGGAAGGCCGACTATCCTTGGGCGACGTACGCCGGGATCGGCGTGGCGGCCCTGTTCGGCCTGGGCGCATTGGCCGGGGCGTTTACGAGCATCGCCGATTGCATCGAAAGCGATTACTATTTCCGGGCGGGTCCCGGCGGGATCTCGTTTCGCGTGCCAAACGGCCTGGACTTCAGCCGCTTCTGCCTGGCCACGCGGGTCCTCGAATTGGACCTCTCGCACGACGAGATTGCCGATTGGACGATCGTCCAGCACAAGCAGCTTGGGGCGCTGTCGCGCGACGCGGGGAACATCTCGGCCCATCTGAAGATCCGCACCGTGGCGGGCAAGAAGCACGAGTTCTTGCTGGACTGCTTCCGCGAACCGGCGAGAATCATCGACCAGAAGATCAAGGACGCCATGCAGATGGTGCCGGCCAACTTCGGCCCCGACGACGCGCCGCCGCCCGAAGTGCCCTCTCGTACGGCCACGACCGTCGGAGGCCGCCAGCGGTTCGAGGCGATCTCTACGGCGCTGGGCGACCTGCTTGGCGGCACCGACCCGGATGCGGCCGTGATCGTGAGCGATCCGGCGACGAACAAGTTCGTGCAGTTTGCCAGCGTCGAGAATCAACTGCTTTTCGATCTGCCCTCGCAAACGCTCGACGAAACCGAGATGCTCCGCGCCACGGAGTTCTTCGACCGGCTCGGCTCCGAGATCCAACAGTATCATTTGCTCGACGCGCCCGGCGGTATCGGCGTGGCCACGCAGCGGTCTTTCCAATTGAACCTGGCCCACGACGTGCAGCAGGCTGCCACGCTGGTCGCGGCCGTTTTCGAGGCCGTCTATCGCGTGCCGGCCGATGCGGCGCTGGTCGTGGAACGGATGTAGGAAGAGAACGGGACCTCACTGATATTGATGCCCCGAGACGAACGGGGTATGTTTCGGCCATGCTACGGACCGGCCGATTACGGAAGGCGCACGAAATCAGTGATGTCCCCGTTTATGAATAGGAGATCAGTTGAAATGCCAATCAGCTACGATATCGACGAACAAGAGAATCTTGTCGTTGCGAAAGTGACGGGCCAACTCACGGATGACGACGTTACCAGTTTTGAAGCGGATTTCCTTGCCGACGGGCGGCTGAAGCCGGGCTTCCGAGGGCTGTTTGACGCCACTGCCATCGCGTCAACGCCCATCGAATCGGCCACGATCCAGACGCTGCTGGATATGGAGAGCAAGTGTCCCGAGAGGTTTGCCGGTTCCAGGCGGGCCCTGGTGTTCCATGAGAGCGTCGGGTGGGAGAGGGCCAAGGAATTCGAAAGGCAGGCGGACGGAAACGTAATCGTGTTTTGCGACCTCCACACGGCAAGGATTTGGCTGGGCTGCCCGGAACCAAAGCACGACTCGGCCCCGGCTTGATCGACAGGCGGAAGAGGGGGCGTCCGGGGAACTCCCGCCGGGGCGGTCTGAGGCAGCGTTGAACGGGTGAAGGCCCATTCTGCCGACGGTGCAGTCGTGCCGATTGGGTAAGATGTGGCGTCCGTCCGATGCGTCGTGAAGCGGGCGCGCCGGGTTTCCGACGCCGATGCAGTGTCGCTGTGTGCGGTTGGTTCGCTTGGCGGAGTTGTGCAGTGGTACGGAGATACGGCCTCGGATGCCTCCGGCCGTTGGCTTGTCTGGCCGTCGTCTTCTTCGCCGGCGGCGCGTCGACGGCCGCGGCTCCGCTCTTCGCGCAACCGCAACTCGATGCCTTGCTTCGCCGCGACTGCGGCGTTTCTCTGGAACCGGTCTATTACGGCGAGACGTTCACGAACACCAGGGGCGGGATCTCGAATCGCGGGGCCACGGGATACGAGACACTGCTCGATCTTCCGCTGACGCTCGATTTCGAGAAGACGTCGCTGCCGTTGTCGGGCAAGTGCTTCCTGCTCGCACAGAACACGCACGGCCGGGGGCTCACGGACGACGTCGTCGGCGACACGCAAGTCATCAGCAACATCGACTCCGGCGGCAACGTCACGCAGCTCAGCGAGTGTTGGTGGGAGTACGCCCTCTTCGACGGACGGCTGCCCGGAACGGTCGACGTGGGCGTCGGGTACTTCTCCGGCGGCGACGTCTCCGGCGTGGCGTTGAGTTCGGCCCAGGGTTACTACGTTCAGGTCGAGCAACTCGTTTTTCGGGAACGTCCCGGCCGCGAGGGCGATGCCCAGGGCTTGGGCGCGTTCGTTTCGTATTTCCCCAGGTTCGCCAGCGGCGTGATTCCGCTCGGCGCCGTCCGCTCGAACGTCGTCGGAGGCATTGTCTACCGAGGACCGATTCCCTGCCGCAACGACGACGTTGTCGGCGCGGGTGTCGCGTGGGCGAAGCTCAATCGGAGCGGGACGCTTCAGGAGACGGTCGTCGAGTTCTTCTACAAGGCGCAGATCGGGCCCCGAACGAGCCTTCAGCCCGACGTCCAATACATCGCCAGCCCGTCGGGTATCTATCGCGACGCGCTTGCGGTCGGGCTCCGCTTCCAGGTGGCTTACTAGCAGGGGCCGAATTCCCGAATTCCGGGGGCACCATACTGAGTATCTCTTGGCAGGTGGCCCCGGTTCTTGCGTCGGAGGGACGCAGCCCCATGGAATTCCGGGCAGGAATTCCGCGCGACGTCCTACCAAGTCACAACTGACCTTACAAACGTGGGCCCCAACGGAATGCCCCAGAAGCTCGGCACAGAGTCACCACAACTTTGGCCGGCTGTATGCGAGTATCAATCGGCCAAAGCAAGCGGAAGCGTCGTATCGAGAGGCGGCCGAAATCTACAGAGAACTCAACAAGCGGCAGCCTGAGATTGTCTCGTACCAAGAGGGACTCGGCCTTTGCCGCACCGATTGGGGAACGTTATACCGGGACACCGATCGGGCCGAGGATGCGGTAGTCGTGTTCGAGGCGGCGCGAGATGTCTTTGTGGTCTTGGCCAAGAACTACCCCGACGACCGGCAATACCAGAATCTTCAGGCTGCCAGCCACTGGAATCTGGGTGACTCGTACAAGAGGGTGGGGCGGACCGAAGAGGGCGAGGCCGAATGCCGAAAGGCAGTGGAGATTTGGCAAAGCCTGGGGCTTTGGACAGGCGGACCTCTTGGACTCCCCCCGCAACCCGCTCCTAAGCCGTAGTCCAAGACCGAGGACGGGCTACGGCGGGCGATCGGCGAGGCACATCGGCGTTACACGCGTCGGCGCAACTTCTGCAAGGGTTGGCGAGGGCATCTGTCCCCGGAATTCCCTGTCCTCGGAATTCCCGGCGTGGCCGTCTTCTTGGCGGCTCTCTTCTTTCTCTCTTCTGGGGTGTTGGTCCTCTTAGAGGCCCCCTTCTCCTTTGTGGCTTGTCGCGCTGTCTTCTTCTTAGCCATCTGGTGACCGCGCGCGTTTGAGATGAGACCCGGAATTGACATTCACAATGGCTAGTCGGGCAGACCGAAGGGGGCTAGTCCTAATGCCCTGCGCCCGCAGTCGAGGTCTTCGCGCGCTCCGCGCACGTCCTCATAACTGCGGACCCGCTGTTGAGCCTTTTCGCTTATCGTTCCCATGTGAGTTACGAACTCTTCGAACGTCGTGGCAACGATTAGCGCTTCGCGGAAATCTTGTGGTGTGACGTCGGCGGTTCGTAGTAAACGCGAGTAGAACGCGTTTCTTCGCAGTTGCTCTATCAACTCCAGGTCAACAAGCTTCTTTTGCTCCGCTTCGATCAATTGTGGGGCCTCCTCCGGCGATACCTTCTCTACCACGGTCTCCAGGTAGCGCTGGAGAGTCGAGTTGATTGCGCCAAGCGTCTCTACTTGTGTGGAGAGAGTCGCGATTTGCTGCTGACTCGACGTTCTTCGCAACAGCTCGCGGAAGAGCCCGGCCCATTGCTCCCGCAGCCATGACGAAATATCCGGGAAGCGTTCAAACGCATGGACAGGGTTGCTGCGAGGCTTCCCGAGGATCTCCTCGATGAGACGAAAGACGTTGACCGAGTCGACATGGGCGTATGCCACATTCTCGTTGTCCTTGTTGCGAAGGTACGTGTGGTGTAGTGTTTC
>CAYYNP010000124.1:0-26119 GCA_964472545.1 uncultured Planctomycetaceae bacterium
TGGGGTGCGAATCATCCGCCGCCGAACTCGTCACGCAGAAACTCCCCCGCCACGTCCCACTTCTCGGCGGCCGCCTCGAAATCGATCTTCATCGCCTTGATGCTGCGCGGTGTTTCGACGCGGACCTTTGCCTCGACGATCGGGTTCAACGGGATCTGGGCGCTGGGGCCTTCGGCCAGCCGGGCTTCGATGTCCGGGGCGAGCAAGTGATCGACGAGTTGACGTGCATGGACGGTATTCGGCCCGCCCTTGATGATTGCCAGCGTGTTGGGGATGAACAGCGTGCCCGGGCCACCTTCTCCCTGATCCGGATAGACGATCGCCACCGGCCGGGCGTGCTCGATCTCGATGATCGCGTCGTCGGTGTCGGTCAGCCCGAAGAGATACTCGCCGGACGCCACCGCCCGGGCAACCTGCTTGTTGCCGGAGAGGATCGCCACGCCGTTGGCTTTGACGTCGCGGAAGAACTGCTTCGCCGGCTCGTCGCCCCAGGCGGTGAAGAGGCAGGTGGCGTGGGTTCGGGTGGTGCCGAAGAGCGGCTTGGCGATGCAGGCCCGGCCGCGCCACTGCGGATCGGTCAGGTCGCGAATCGAACCGAGTTTCGCCCCCTCCGGTAGTTTCTCCGTGTTGACGATCAGCACTCTCGCCCGCGCGGCGAATCCGTGCCAGGTGCCGTCGGCGCTGCGAAATGCGGCCGGGTATTGCTCGGCGATCGGCGGTACGTAGACCTCCAGCAGGCCTGCCTTCTTCAGCCGCAGCGTGTTGAGGATTTCGTTGTTCCAGAACAGATCGCACCGCGGCCGGCCGGCCTCATTGAGGATCAGGTTGGCCAGCCCGACCGTCTTGGTCGACTCGGTATCGAACTTCGCGTTGACTTCGATGCCCGACTCTTCGGCAAACTCCTCGAAGATCGGCCGCGAGAACTCCGAATCGAGCGCCGTATAGACCACGACCTCCGGGCCGTCGGCCGACCAGCATCCGGCAACGGCGAGGCAGAAGGCGGGCAGGACTGCGTGTGGCAGAAGTCTCATAATCGGCCCTCCGGGGCGATGCTCGCGGATTTGACGGCAACATGGGTGATTCTCGGCCAGCCGTCCTCGAATTGCAATCCCTTGACGGAGGAGACGATTGATGCGAGAATCGGCGTGGGTTGTTCTTGGAGTCGTATGGGAGGGTGTACGATGATCATTTTCGGAACGCGCGGCGTAACGTCGTCGGCAGGACAGGGCGACTTCTTTTGCCCCGGGTGCCAAGCCCAGGCGCCCTACCGCCACAAGCGTGCTCGGCGGTTCTTCACGCTCTACTTCATCCCGCTGATACCTTTGGACCAACTCGGCGAGTATATCGAGTGCCAGCAGTGCAGGGGTACCTACCAGGTGGAAGTCCTGAACTACCGGCCGGGCGCCGGAACGGCAGAATTCGAAGCGGAATTCCATCGGGCCGTCAAACGGGTGATGGTCGACATGATGCTGGCCGACGGTAGCATTGAAGACGGTGAGATCGCCGTCATTCAAGGCATCTACGAGCAGTTGACGGGCAGAAAACTCTCGGAGGAGGCCGTGCAAGCCGAAATCCGCCAAGCCGGCGAGCAAGGAGAGGAGACGGCTCGTTCGCTCACACAGATTGCCGGAAACCTCAATGACCAAGGCAAGGAGATGGTGGTTAGGGCGGCGTTTATGGTGGCCGGCGCCGACGGCCAGTTTCAGGAGGAAGAACTGGCCATGATCACGGATATCGGCCAGTCGCTGGGTATGAGCGCCGCGCATCTGAAGGCGGTGCTCAGCCCCATGCTGGAGCAATAGCGGTGGCCAACAGCGCGAGGCGTCGGTGGGGCATGCTGCTGGCGGCGGCCATGGCGGGTATGCTGCACCTGGGGGTGCTGTGCGTTCCCATTCTCGTCGTGGACGGCATGTGCCGGATTGGCGTCGATCCGCGTATGATCGTCTTCCTGCTCTTGGCTAGCGGTTGGTGCCTCGTGGAGGGCGTTGCCTCGCCGATGCGAGCCCAGCCGCTGACCGCCGCCCTGGGGCCCCGATGGCTCGCCCTGGTGATCGGGTCGGCCATGTTGGCCGCCTTTTGGGTATCGGCGGCCGACGCCGCGTCGCGTTTGCCGCGCCCATTTGATGCAGCCTCGGGTGCCGGCACCGTACTCATGGTGACCGGCATCGCCTTGAGGTATCTGTCCATCCGCACGTTGGGAGCCTATTTCCTGAACGAGGTGGCGATTCTGCCAGGCCAGCCGCTGGTGACCCGGGGCATATTCCGCCTGCTGCGTCACCCGTCGGAGACCGGCACGCTCTGCCTGGCCTTCGGCGGCGTGGTCCTGTTGGGCAGTTTGGCCGGGGCCGCCGTCTGCGCCGCGGTGCTGCTGCCGTGCGTGATCTGGCGAACGCGGCTGGAAGACGTGATGCTGCGACGTCACCATCCCGTGGCCTTTCGCCGCTATGCCGGCGAAGTGGGAGCGTTCTTTCCTAGAATCCGCCCGGCGATACGCGGCGGTTGACTGTTGCGGCGGGTCGGTCTCTCTCGACGTCTGCGTAGCGCCGGCCCGCTGCCTCCGCCGGCCGTAACGCAATCCGGCTATTTCGCTCCCGACTCCTTCTCGAAGCCGTATTCCCTCAGCTTCTTGTGCAGCGTGTTGCGGTTCATCCCCAGGCGGACCGCGGCCTTCGTCTGCACGTTGTCGCAGGCGGCCATCACTTGGGCGATCAACTCGCGTTCGACGCCGTTGACGATCGACGCCTGGAGGTTTTCGCCGTTAGGGCCGGCGGCTTGAATGCCCTCTTCGACCAACTCGTACGCCAACGTTTGCAGATCGGCCGCGCGGCGACGCCCGAGACGGCGCCGACGGCGGCCGTGGACCACGGCCGGCAGCAGGTCGGCCGTTAGCTCGTCGTCGGGCGCCAGCACCACGGCCCGCTCGACGTAGTTCTGCAACTCGCGGACGTTGCCCGGCCAGTCGTATTTTCCTAACGCCTCCAGGGCCTCCGGCGCAGCGTGGACCACGTGGCGGTCGTTGGCTTCGCTGTAGAGCTTCAAGAAGTGGTAGACCAGATCCGGCACGTCCTCGCAATGGTCGCGCAGCGGGGGCAACTCGATCGTGATCACGTTCAGCCGATAGTAGAGGTCCTCCCGGAAACGCTCTGCTTCGACTTCGGCCAGCAGGTCGCGGTTGCTGGCGGCGATCACGCGGGTGTCGACGCGGATCGTCTGCGTGTCGCCCACGCGTTCAAACTCGTGCTCCTGCAAGACCCGCAGCAGTTTGACCTGGAGCTTGGCAGTGGTGGAATTGATCTCGTCGAGAAAGACGGTTCCGGTATGGGCGGCCTCGAAGCGGCCGGTGCGGTTGTTGACGGCGCCGGTGAACGCGCCGCGGACGTGCCCGAACAGCTCGCTTTCGAGCAGGTTCTCGGCCAGTGCGCCGCAATTGACCCGCACGAACGGACCGCTGCCGCGAGGGCTCAGCCGGTGCAGCGCCTTGGCGATCAACTCTTTGCCCGTGCCCGTCTCGCCCAGCAAGAGCACCGAAGCGTTGGAGCGGGCAACTTGACGCGTCAGCCGGTAGACCTCGCGCATGGCCGCCCCCGATCCGATCAACCCGGGGATCGGCGGGCCGGTTTCGGCCGTATCGGCGATCGACGAAGGCTCCATGGTGGATTTCCGATCCATGATTTCCGATCCATGATTTCCGTTGGATGATTTATGTATGGCGACCCACGATTTGCTCCAGCAGCGTGCCCGTCGCAAATCATAAACCCTAGATCGTGAATCCAACACCCCTACTGCTTGGCGTCCGCGTCGGCGGCGTCGGAGTCGACGTTCACGCTTTGGGTGAAGACCTCGAGCGTATCGAGAATCATGCCGAGGATTCGCTGGGTCTTCGGGTCCAAGTCGGCGCTGGCATTGTAACGATCGTATTGTCGCTGCATTTCGTCGGTGGTCAACAGGATGCCGTAGCGGTGGGCGTTGTCGCGAAACGCCCGCAACGCCGCGGCGCGGATCGGCAGCGGTTGGGTGGAAAAGCTGGCCAAATCGACCAGCGCCCGCTGGCTCTCGGCGTTGCCCAGGTTGCCCAACACACCGGACGCCCGGGTACTCAGCGAGGGGACGTACAACGGCGTGGCGATCGAGGCGTGCAGGCGGCGGACGTCGTAGAGACGGTTATCCGGGCCGCTAATCTCCTTCAAATACTCCAGCGCAGCCGCGGCTTGGCGCTGCCGCTCGGGAAACGGCACCGACGAGCGTCGATCGACGCCGGCCAACCGTCCCACCTGCCAGCGGATCGCTTCGTCGTCGTGTGGCCAGAAGAACGCCAGCGTCTGTGAGTCATCTCGGGCGGTGCGTCTTGCCCGCTCGAAGTGTTCGTTGCGGGCAATCAACCCTACGCGCAGCTTGGCCGTGCGATAGTCGTTGCGAAACTGGCTCAGCAGCATGTCGGCCGTGGGGCGGTCGACGGCCGCGTCGATCAGGGCCAGTTCGTAGTCGGGCGAGGCGATCGCCAGGCGCATCGCTTCCTCGCCGGTTGCGGCCGTGTCGACCTCGAACCCCATCCCCGCCAGCAACCCCGCGACCCTACCGGACGACTCGGCGTTGGGCGAGGCGACCAGCGCGCGGGCGGTGCCGCTGGAAGTCCCGAAGAAGGCCAGCGACTCGGTCACGTAACTGGCGCCGGGATACGGAGCGTTGGCCCCCAGCGCGAGCACGGCCTCGATCGCCGCCATCCGCAGCCGGCGGTCCGGGTGGCGGGTGGCGCGGACCAACGGCGAAGGCTGGTGGCCACGCCGCAAGAGTGCATCCGTCTCGCCCGATTCGCCGAGGATCCGCGCGGCCGCCGTAGCCGCCGCCGTGTGGCCGCGATCGACGGCGTATTGCATCACGTCCTCGATCTCCTCGGCCGAGAAACGGCGGGCCTCCTCAATGGCCGTGCCTTCACCTTCCGGCAGCGGCGCGTCGAGGCCCGCTTGGTACGCGGCCGCCTCGAGCATCGTGGCCAAATACAACAGGCGAACGTCCGGATCCTCGTCGGCCAGGGCGTACGCGTCGCGGGCGAGCCGGGCGGCCAGCACCAGCGCGGCGTCTGCGGCCGAGTATTTCGTCCAGGCACACTGCTTCTTGCCGGCGTCGAAGTGCCACATCGTCACCAGGCCGTCGGCCTCGATCCGCACCGGCCGCGAGCCGTCGAAATAGGCCTCGGACCGTTCGACCAGCAGCCGCAGCGCCAGCCGCTTGGTGGGCAGGTGGCCGACCAGCCGCTTCAGCGCATCGCCGGCCGCCTGGCGGATCGCCGGATCGCTCGCTTCCGAAGCGTACGGGCCGAGCAGGTAGATCACCGCATGCTTGGCGTCCATGCGTCCGAGCAGGTGGATCGTCTGGGCCATCAGCCGCGGTTCGGATCGTTCCAACAATCCCAGCAGGGCCGGCGCGGCCTCGCCGCGCATCTCGATCAACGCCGCCCGGATGTACGGATGGTCGGCCGCCATGGCGTCGTCGGCCAGCGCGGCAACCATCGCCGCCACGGCCTCCGAACCGGCCCGTTTCAGTTCCGCCAGCGCGCGGCTGCGGACGCTCGGCGAAGGATCTTTGAGCTGGCCGATGAACTCCGGCACGCGGCGGCGGGTTTGCTCGTCGGCGGCGGTCAGCACGGCGTCGGCGAGTTGCTTGGCTTCCGGGGCAAGCCCCTTGCGAGCGGCCATGTTGATGAACGTGGCCGAACCGAATCGGTCGACCAACGCGGCCAACTGCGCCTGATCGAGCCCGGCGGCGGCGACCTTTTGCAAGTACTTCCGGCCAAGGTCCGCGCGGCCGAAGTCGGCCAGCAGCTTGGCCGCCCGAATGCACTCCGGCGGCGTGGAGGGGTTGGTCTCCAGGATCGCCGTCACCGCCGGACTATAGGTCAACGCCGGGGCAGGGGCGTCGGGTTCCTGGGCATGCACGCCCAAAGCGAAGATGAGCGACGCCAGCAAGGCCGACGGCAGGAGCCGCGTGAAGGAGTGATGATTCATGATGCGTCTCGGCGTTGTGAGTTAATGCCGGGTGCGAGGCGGTCTTTGCGAAGCCGCGTCGCACGTGACTCGTCCGTCGATCCTTCACTTCCGCTCCGTGTCCATTTCCGTGTCCATTGTCCGCTCTGCGAGGCGGCGTTTCCAGTTTTCCACCTGTTTCTTCACTTGCTCCGGGCCGGTCGACCCCTCGCCGGTCATTGCGGCGACGGCCTGCTCGACGCCCAGGATGCCGTAGACGCTCTCGTCCAGGGCGTCGTGGGCTTCGGTGAAGTCCGTCAATTCGAGGTCCGAAAGCCGTACGCCCCGGTCGATCGCCTTGCGCACCAGCCGCCCGACGAGCCCATGGGCCGTCCGCTGGGGTACGTCGTTGCGGATCAGGTATTCCATCAGCGTGGTCGCGTCGAGGTAGCCGCGATCGAGCCGCTCGGCGATGGCCGGGCGATTCAGCCTGGTTTGGGCAACCAGCGGCGCCGCCAACTCCAACGAGGCCTTCACCGTATCGAACGAATCGAACACCGGCGGCTTGTCCTCTTGAAGGTCGCGGTTGTAGGCCAGCGGCAGCCCCTTGACCAGCACCAGCAGCGTTTGCAGGTTGCCCACCACCCGGGCCGTTTTGCCGCGGATCAACTCCAGCACGTCGGGGTTGACCTTCTGTGGCATGATCGACGAGCCGGTGCAGAAGGCCTGCGGGAGCTTCAGGAAGCCGAACTCGACGGTCGACCAGAGGATCCACTCCTCGGCCCAGGTGCTGAGGTGTTCGGCGATCATCGCCAGTGCGAAGGCAAACTCGAGCAGAAAATCGCGGTCGCTGGAGACGTCGAGGCTATTGGCCGCCACGGCGTCGAAGCCTAGCCGCCCGGCCACCACGTCGCGATCGATCGGCAGGCTCGTTCCGGCCAGCGCGGCAGTACCCAGCCCCAGCACGTTGACCCGACGCCGGCAGTCGGCCAGCCGCTGCCGATCCCGCTCATATTTCTCGCAATACGCCAGCCATACGTGCGGCGCCAACACCGGTTGCGCCCGTTGGGTATGGGTATAGCCGGGCAGGATCACGTCCATGTCGGCGTCGCAGCGTCCGACGAAGGCGTGTTGCAGCGCCGTCAGCCGCCGGTCGATTCGGTCGATTGCCTCGCGGACCCACAAGCGCATGTCGGTGGCAACCTGGTCGTTGCGGCTGCGGGCGGTGTGCAGTTTGCGTCCGGTGTCGCCGATCCGCTCGATCAGCGCCCGCTCGATGTGCATGTGGATATCTTCCAGTTCCGTGCGGAACTCGAAGCGATCCTGCTCGATTTCCAGGCGGATTGCCTCCAACGCCTGCTCAATCTGTTGGCATTCGTCGGCAGAGATCAACTCCACGGCGGCCAGCATCTGCACGTGGGCCAGCGAGCCGTCGATGTCGTGCGCATAGAGTCTCCGGTCGAAGCTCACGCTCTCGGTGAACTCCTCCACGCGGCGATCGGTCGCCTCATCGAACACGCCGCCCCACGCCTTTTCCGCCATGCGCAACCTCTCAGCAGCACTGCCGTTGCATAGAATCCCCCGCATTTTTCACTGTAAATGGGAGGGGCTAGGTTGTCAATGAAGGGTCGTGGCGTGCAGCCCCTCTCGTGGGTTCCGTCGGCCTACTACATTAAGGCCGTGTTTGCTGAATCCCCACCACAGATGTACAATAATGGGATGCGGGCACGGTTCTCGCCAGTCAACGCGGGATTGCGTGACTGCTCCCCGAGGAGTGACGGTGCGCCAAGGAGAAGAGGAGACTCGTAGCGCCAAGTGGCCATCGTAGAAACATGCGAGTACGCGAGATCATCAAGGGGCTGGAGGACGACGGCTGGCATCTGGTCGCGACCCGGGGCAGCCACCGTCAATACAAGCATCCATCGAAACCAGGACGAGTGACGGTGGCCGGCCATCTGCACCATGAGTTGGCTCCCGGCACTCTCAACAGCATTCTGAAGCAGGCCGGATTGAAGGACTGACTCCCATGTATCGATACCTCATCGTCATCGAGAAAGCGGGCGGCAACTTCTCCGCATACTCGCCAGACCTGCCCGGCTGCGTTGCGACCGGCGACACGGAAGAAGAGGCGGAGAAGAACATGGCGACTGCAATACCAATGCACTTGCAGGGCCTCAAGGAAGACCACCTGCCAATCCCCGCACCCGTCGCTTCTGCTCAGTACGTTGAAGTGGACTAGAGATCGTATGGGACGTGCCCGCATTGGCGGACACCGCTCCGCCGAGCCACTTTCAATGCAACTGACCGGAGTCCATCCGCGGCATGTTGCCCTGCGCACGGTGGTCGGTAGCCCTTTGCGCATTCCGGCCCCTTGAGCATCCGCCCTCTCTCATGCTAAACTGACGCGATTTTGGACAGTTTTCTGCCCCCTTTGTGAGTGGTTGGGTGTGGTGACTGCCCGCTAACGGTGTACGGAGAACACCCCACGTGCCTCGCCGCGACGACATCCACAAGATTCTGCTTATTGGCTCCGGCCCGATCATCATCGGTCAGGCCTGCGAATTCGACTATTCCGGGACCCAGGCCTGCAAGGCTTTGCGGGAAGAGGGATACGAGGTCGTATTGGTCAACTCCAACCCGGCCACGATCATGACCGACCCGGAAATGGCCGACCGGACCTACATCGAACCCCTCTCTTGGGAAATCGTGGCCAAGGTGATCGAAGCCGAGCGGCCTGACGTGCTGCTGCCGACCTTGGGCGGACAGACGGGGCTCAATCTGGCGATGGATCTCGCACACCACGGGGTGCTGGAGAAATATGGCGTCGAGATGATCGGCGCCACCGCTGAGGTGATCGCCAAGGCCGAAGAGCGCGACCAGTTCAAGGCCGCCATGGAGAAGATCGGCCTGGAAGTCTGCCGCGGCGAGACCGTCCGTACGCTCGAGGAAGCCCGGGAAGTGGTCCAGGAAATCGGGCTGCCGTGTGTGGTCCGGCCCAGTTTCACTCTCGGCGGGACCGGGTCCAGCGTGGCCTACAACCGCGAGACGTTCGACCAATTGGTTTCGCGCGGCCTGGAGCAATCGCCGGTCACCCAGGTCTTGCTGGAGGAATCGGCCCTGGGGTGGAAGGAATACGAGATGGAGGTGATGCGCGACGTCGACGACAACGTCGTGATCATCTGCTCGATCGAGAACTTCGATCCGATGGGCGTGCACACCGGCGACTCGATCACCGTGGCCCCGGCCCAAACGCTCACCGACAAAGAGTATCAGCGGATGCGCGACGCCTCGCTGGCGGTGATTCGCGAGATCGGCGTGGAGACGGGCGGCTCGAACATCCAGTTCGCCATCCACCCGGACGACGGCCGGATGGTGGTCATCGAGATGAACCCTCGCGTCAGCCGCAGCAGCGCGTTGGCCTCGAAGGCGACCGGTTTTCCGATCGCCAAGATTGCCGCCAAGCTGGCCATCGGCTACCGGCTGCACGAACTGCCCAACGACATCACCCGGGAGACGATGGCCTGTTTCGAGCCCACGATCGACTACGTGGTCACCAAGATCCCGCGGTTTGCGTTCGAAAAATTCCCCGAGGCCGACGATCATCTGACCACGCAGATGAAGAGCGTGGGCGAGACGATGGCCATCGGGCGGACGTTCAAGGAGTCGTTCCAGAAGGCCTTGCGCGGGCTCGAGGTCGGCAGCTTCGGTTTCGGCTGCGACGGCAAAGACCTCTGGGGAACCGACGAGCAGCCGTCGCCCGACGACGTGCAGAGCACGCTGGCCGTGCCGGGCGACCGGCGGGTCTGGTACTTGCGATATGCGATGAAGTACGGCATGTCGATCGAGGAAATCTTCGAACTGACCGCCATCGATCCCTGGTTCCTGCAGAACCTCAAGGAGATCGTCGAGGTGGAAGACGAACTCCGCCAGTTGGGCAGTCTGGAGAGCACCGACGCCGCGATTCTCCGCCGGGCGAAGCAGCACGGTTTCTCAGATCGCCAATTGGCCACGCTGTTGGGCGCGACCGAGATGGACGTACGTGCCCATCGTAAGGCGTCAGGCGTGGTGGCCACGTTCAAGTCGGTCGACACGTGTGCGGCGGAATTCGAGGCCTATACGCCCTACTACTACTCGACCTACGAAGACGAAGACGAGACCCCGCCGAAGCAACCCGGCCGGCGGCGGGTGATGATCCTCGGCGGCGGGCCGAACCGCATTGGCCAGGGAATCGAGTTCGACTACTGCTGTTGCCATGCCAGTTTCGCCCTGCGCGAGCTGGGTATCGAGTCGATCATGGTCAACAGCAACCCGGAGACGGTCAGCACCGACTACGACACCAGCGACCTGCTGTTCTTCGAGCCGCTTACGGCCGAAGACGTGCTGAACATCTGCGACCGGATCGAGCCCGACGGGGTGATCGTGCAATTCGGCGGGCAAACGCCGCTGAACCTGGCCCGGGCGCTGGCCAACGCGGGCGTGCCGATCATCGGCACCAGCGTCGACACGATCGAAGACGCCGAAGACCGCGAGAAGTTCAAAAACCTCTTGGAGCGCGTTCACTTGAAACAGCCGGCCAACGGGATTGCCCGCACGATGTCGCAGGCCCGGGAGGTCGTGGCCGAGGTGGGCTACCCGGTGTTGGTGCGTCCGAGTTTCGTGCTCGGCGGCCGGGCGATGGAAATCTGCTACGACGCGGCCCAGTTCGAGCGGTACGTGGCCGAGGCGTTTATCGTCGCACAAGGCCAGCCCGTGCTGGTCGACCGCTTTCTGGAAGACGCGGTCGAGGTCGACGTCGACGCCATCGCCGACGGCGAACAGGTGATCGTGGCCGGCATCATGGAGCACATCGAAGAGGCCGGCGTCCACTCGGGCGATTCGGCCTGTGCCATCCCGCCGTATAGCCTGCCCGGGCCGGTGGTGGCCGAAATCCGCGAGGCCACGTGTGCCATGGCCCGCGAGTTGCAGGTTCGCGGGCTGATGAACGTCCAATACGCCGTTAAGCAGGAGGACGGACGCCCGGCCGTCTACGTGATCGAGGTGAACCCTCGCGCAAGCCGCACGGTGCCGTTCGTCTCCAAGGCCACCGGCATGCCGCTGGCCAAAGCGGCCGCCAAGGTGATGGTCGGCGTGTCGCTGGCCGAACAGGGCTACCACGACACGCCGATTCCCGCCGACGTCTCGGTCAAAGAGGCCGTCTTCCCGTTCGCCAAGTTCGCCGGGATCGACATCGTACTGGGCCCGGAGATGAAATCCACCGGCGAGGTGATGGGCATCAGCCGGCGCTTCTCGATCGCCTTTGCCAAGAGCCAACTGGCCGCCGGCACGGTCCTGCCGCGAGAAGGCAAGATCTTCATCAGCGTGGCCGATCGGGCCAAGGAGCACGCCGTCGGTTTGGCCGCGAAGCTGAAGGAGTTGGGCTACGAATTGCTCGCCACCAGCGGCACGGCCGCGCGGCTGGAAGAGGCCGGCATCAAGGTCACCCGATTGCGGAAGATCCAGCAAGGCCATCCCAACGCCCTGGACTACATGATCAACGGCGACATGCAGTTGGTGATGAACACGCCTAGCGGAAAAGGCGCCCGCACCGACGAAGGCAGCATCCGCGCCGCGGCCGTCTCCCACGGCATCCCCTGTCTGACCACCATCCAAGCCGCCGACGCCGCCGTCAAGGCGATGGAAGCCATGCGTCAGGAGGAGATGGCGGTCGAGGCCGTGCAGGATCGATTTCCCGAGTACGCTGAGGGGTCGTAGTGCCTGGGAGTTTGGGGGGTGGCCGGGGAAACGCGCCGCGGTGCCCCGGGACGCCATCCCTTCCGCAGATCTATGGATCACTGGGACACCGCTGCGCTTTGCCCCAGCCACCCGACGGCCGAGCCCGATGAAGTGGGAGTCGTAGCGAACAGCCGCGAAGTTTACACGGCACATTCCATCCGGTACGATATGGGCAATCGTCCGTCGCCTTCGTATGTCCGAGAAACGGGAGTCCGTCATGCCTTGCAACCATCGCAGCCGTCGTGAATTCCTTCGCCAAGGTGCGGCAGCCGCCGCCGTCGGGGCCAGTGTGCCGTATTGGTTTACCGGCCAGAGTGTACGGGCCGCGGAGTCTGAAGCAAAGAACGACCGCCCGTTGATCGGCGCGATCGGGCTCGGCGGACGCGGTTCCGGAATCGCCCGGGCGGCGGCCGCGCTGGGCGACGTGGTGGCCGTCTGCGACGTCGACCGCAACCATGCCGAACGGGCCAAGGCGGGCTTCGGCGGCAAGCCGGACGTCTACACCGACTACCGCAAGCTGCTCGAGCGGAAAGACGTCGAGGTGATCACCAACGGCACGCCCGACCACTGGCACACGGCGATCAACATCGCCGCCTGCAAGGCCGGCAAAGACGTCTACACGGAAAAGCCGATGACGCTGACCATCGACGAAGGCAAGCTGCTTTCGCGCGTGGTTGAAGAAACGGGCCGCGTAGTGCAAGTCGGCACGCAACAGCGGAGCGAGCGGCAATTCCAGCAGGCCGTCGAACTGGTCCGCAACGGACGCGTCGGCAAGCTACGGCAGGTTTGGGTCGCGCTGCCGTTCTACAGCACCAAGGCCGGGCCGTTTGCCAAAGAGCCGGTACCCGAGCACCTCGATTGGGACATGTTCCAAGGCCAGGCCCCCGAGCGAGATTACTGCCGGCAGCGCGTCCACGCCAACTTCCGCTGGTGGTACGAATACGCCGGCGGGATCATCACCGACTGGGGCAACCACCACATGGACATCGGCCACTGGGGAGCCGACGTCGAGCAGACCGGCCCCACGTCGGTCGATGCCCGCGGGCTTTTCCCCAATGGCGGCGATCCGAACAGCTTCAACACGGCCGACCGGTTCTTCTCGCGGATGAAGTATCCCAACGGGGTCGAGCTTCTCTACTTCTCCGCACTCAACGAGCGGCGGCTCTACGGCGGCGTGGCCAAGACGCACGACGAGATGACGCCGGAGAAGATTGCGTTTCTCTTCGGCAAGGACTGCCCGGAAGAAATCAAGACGTTCAACCGCAACGGGATCATGTTCATCGGCGACCGAGGCCGGTTGTTCGTCAACCGTGGCGGGATCTACGGCAAGCCGGCCGAAGAGCTGGCCGAAAACCCGCTGCCGGACGACGCCTGGCGCGTGCCGCCGAGCAATAACCACATGGGCAACTTCTTCGCGTGTGTGAAGAGCCGCAAGGAGCCGGTCTCGCCCGTGCGGATCCAGCATCGCACGATCACGGCCTGTCATTTGACGAACATCTCGCTGCGGCTGGGACGGAAGTTGAACTGGGACCCTGTCGCCCAGCGGATGGTCGGCGACGACGAGGCCGACGGTTGGCAGAAGCGGGAACAGCGGGCGCCGTACGTGATTCGGGCGTAGATATCCATTCGACACACTTTGCGACGCGTCGTAGTACAAGTGGCAGAGTGTTGGAGGAAACTGTATCTCGGTGCCAGGAGTCTGACTCGATGGACATCCCACTCGCCGACGCGATCGATTTTTGGCGGAGCATTGGGCTGTTAGTGTTTCCCACGCTGGCTGTTATCATCGTATTGCTTATCGGTGGAAAACGGCAATACAAGGCCGGCGAGAAGGCAGGGCGACAACTGGTTGATGTGCTTCGTGGAAAGAAGGCCACGGACCCCGTATACACCCGTTGTCCTTCGTGCGGGTCGGCACGTTACAAGCGCACCGAAGCAAGCAGCGTTCTGTCATTGGTCTACGATCGGATCTGCAAGGAGTGTGACACGCAGTATACGCCCCCAACGCCCAGATGGATGTTCGCCGCGGCCATCCCAATCGGCGTGGTGCTCGCAGCCATCTCCGTTTACGGGATGTACCGTCGGGACGCGCTGACCGACCTGGCGATTGCCCGCGGATGGTTGTGGTTGATTTGTATCGCGGTCGCCTTTCTTGGTGTGGCGACGGTCATCATGGGCATCGGAGGGCTTCGGAAGCACGACCAAGACGACACCAGCGAGCAGTAGCCTGCCGCGAAAGGGAAGTCAACTGACATGCGTTGTTTGCTCAGCTTCTTAGTGTTTCTCGCGGTTGCGAGAGCCTTGCCCGCTCCAGCCGCCGAAGACCGCCCGCCGAACCTCATCATCTTCTTCACCGACGACCAAGGCTACAACGACGTCGGCTGCTACGGCTCGCCGCAGATCGAGACGCCGCGGCTGGATCGGATGGCTGCCGAAGGCACGCGGCTGACCGATTTCTACGTGCAGCCGGTGTGCGGCGTTTCGCGGGCGGCGTTGCTCTCCGGGTGTTATCCGATCCGCGTGGCCGAGGTCGGCAACCAGAAGTCGGGCCATCCGGTGCTGCATCCTGGCGAGATCACGATGGCCGAAGTGCTCAAGACCCGCGGCTATCGCACGGCACTGATCGGCAAGTGGCACCTTGCCGGCGGCGGGGCGAATTCTCGCGGCCGCGGCACCGGGCCGTATCGTAGTGAACTGATGCCCAACGCCCAGGGTTTCGACTACTTCTTCGGCACGCCGGCCCACAACGGCTTTTCGCGCGAGCCGGACCCGAAACGTTTCATCACCGAACTGGTGCGCAACGGCGAGCTGCTCGAAAGCCCCACCGACATGGACCGGCTGACGCAGAAGTACACGGCCGAAGCGGTCGAGTTCATCCGCGAGAACCGCCAGCGGCCGTTCTTCCTGCTCTTGGCCCACAACATGCCGCACGTGCCGCTGGGGGCCTCGGAGGCGTTTCGCGGCGACTCGCGCCGGGGGCTCTACGGCGACGTGATCCAGGAACTCGACGATAGCGCGGGCCAGGTACTCGATACGCTAACGGAGCTGGGGCTCGATGAAAACACACTGATGATCTTCACCTCCGACAACGGCCCCTGGATCGAAGAGCATCTGGCCGGCGAGAACCCGATCGACGATTACTACGGCAGCGCCGCACCGCTGCGCGGCTCGAAGATGATGACCTGGGAGGGCGGGTTGCGGACCCCGTGCATCGTCCGCTGGCCGGGCAAGGTCCCCGCCGGGAAGGTCTGCCGCGAGATGGTCACCTCAATGGACCTGCTGCCGACGTTCGCCAAGTTGGCCGGAGCCAAATTGCCGGAAGACCGTGTGATCGACGGAAAGGACGTCTGGCCGGTGCTCAGCGGTCAGCCCGAGGCGGTCAACCCGCGAAAGACGTTCTTCTATTACTGCTACAACCACCTGCAGGCGGTGCGTCACGAGAACTGGAAGCTGGTGCTGCCGCGGCCCGCAGAGCCGAAGTGGTGTTCGTGGTCGGGCCGAATGGTTGACGCGGTGGAAAGGGTCGAGCTGTACGACCTGAAGCGTGACGTCGGCGAGCAAAACGACGTGGCGGCAGAACATCCCGAGGTCGTCGCGGAGTTGATGAAGCTGATCGAAGCGGCCCGAGAGGATCTCGGCGATTACGACAGGGCAGGGCAGGGGGCCCGGTTTTTCGACGACGGGCCGCGGCGTCCCGATGCACGGCGATGGCAGGCCGACGGCGGCGGGCCGTATCCACAGCGGTTCGTCTACAGCACGGCCATCGGCCCGGAGAAGGGCGTTACGCGGCGCGACCCGAGCGACGTGATCCTGCTCGGCGGCGTGTATTATGTCTGGTACTCGAAGGTCTGCCGAGGCCCGGGCGTGTGGGGCTATCCCAGCGGCTACTCGGCCGACGTCTACTACGCCACCTCGCCCGACGGCCGGCGCTGGACGGAGCAGGGGATGGCCGTCGGCAGGGGAGGGCAGGGGACCCGGGGTGAGCGGGGGGCCTGGGATGAGCATGGGGTCTTTACCCCGAATATCCTGGTGGCCGAGGGAAAGTGCTATCTCTTCTACACGGGCGTGCCGAGCCCGTTCGACGCGGAGACGAAGACCGCCATCGGTGTGGCCGTGGCCGATTCACCCCGCGGCCCCTGGACAAAGCTCGATACCAATCCGGTGTTGACGCCCGGCACCGACCCGGCGGTGTTCGACAGCATGCGGGTCGACGACGCGAGCCTGATCGTGCGGGAAGGGAAGTACTGGTTCTACTACAAGGGGCGGCAAATGCAGCGCACGCCGGGTGAGACCAAGATGGGTGTGGCGATTGCCGACGCGCCGGGCGGACCGTACGTCAAACACGCCGCCGGTCCGTTGCACCCGGGCCACGAGGTGCTCGTATGGCCGCACGGCGAGGGCATCGCGTCGTTGGCCACGTCGTCCGGCCCCCGGGCCGTCTACTTTGCGCCCGACGGCATCCACTTCCAGATACGCCACACGGTTTCCGCTCCGCCGCGTGCGCCCGGCGGATTTCGCAACGACGCATTCCGCGACGGCGTATCTGGCCGCGGCATTCGCTGGGGGATCGCCCACGCGGCGCACGAAGGCGATCTCTACCTGGTCCGCTTCGACTGCCGCTTCGACGCCAAACCAGCGCCCGGCGGCCGCCCGAAACCGATCGCCTACGACAACGCCAAGCCGGTGGGCAACCTGCGGTTCGATTTCGAGACCGGCGATTTGCAGGGATGGAAAGTCGTCGAGGGCAAGTTCGATCTTCTGGTGAGCGATCGCCCCGCGCTGCCGGCCTGGACCGACGTGCCGTTTAACAAGCAGGGCAAGTATCACCTTTCAACCGTGGAGACCCAAACGGAGAAGGGAGCGGCCGATGCGATGACCGGCGTGATCCGGTCGCCCACGTTCCTGCTCCGCGGAAAGGCGATGTCGCTGCTGGTCGGCGGCGGCAACGGGCCGGAGACCTACGTGGCGCTGTGCGACGCCGAAGGCAACGAACTGCTGCGAGCCGGCGGCCCCAACAGCCCCGTGATGCGGCGGGTCAACTGGGACGTTTCGGCGTACATCGGGCGCGAGGTGTATCTGAAGGTGGTCGATCGAAAGCAGACCGTTTGGGCTCACGTGACCTTCGACGATTTCAGCGCCGAGGGGGAGCTTCTTCCGCCACGTGACTGATGACGTTCAATGTGACCAGTTTCGTGCGGTCTTTGCGATAGCGGATCAGGTTCACGCCGCAGTTGTCCTGCGGGATCGAGCGATACTCCGGCAGCGGCAGGTTCAACAGCGCGGCCAGATACGTGCGGTTCACGCAGTTGTGGGCCACGGCCACGATCTGCCGGCCGAGGTTCTTCGCCATCAGACGTTGCAGCGCCGGCAAGGCCCGATCGCGCACCGTGGTGAGATTCTCTCCGCCGAGATACGGGTTGACGGAGGCGTCGGCCATGAACAATCGGTAGGCCTCCGGATCGATCTGCTCGATTTGATCCCAGGGCTGGCCTTCCCAATCCCCCACGTCGACCTCGATCAGTTCGTCGACCGTTTCTACGCTCACCCCGTGTGCCTGGGCAATTGGCTCGGCGGTTTGCCGGGCGCGCAACAGCGGACTGCTGTAGACGGCGTCGATCGGCTGGCCGGCCAACAGTGCGGCAACCGCCTCGGCCTGCGCGTGGCCCTCGTCCGAGAGGCTCGGATCGGTTCGCCGGCCCTGCAATCGCGGCGGGCGAGCACGGTTGTTGTCCGTTGCGCCGTGACGGATCAGGTAGAGCCAGCAGGTTTCCGCGGATTTGTGATTTGTGATTTGTGATTTCTGATTGGGCAAGGGCTTAGCGGCTTCGAGCAGGGGATGATGCGGGGTTGGCTTGCGACGCCCGGCATCCTACCACGTGGTCGTCGATCCGTCCACGCCGCGTTCTCGACGCGGGATAGCCCGAGCCCAATCAGCCCGTTGAAGAACGTTGAAACAGGGTGCCACGGCTGGCTTGCCCAGCAGTGCGAGGTTGAACTAACGCAAAGACACTGCTGGGCAAGCCAGCAGTGGCACCCGAATTCTCAGACTCCTACTTTCTCAACGGGCTGCTATACTGGCCTTTGTAGTGCGATGATTCGTCGTCGCTTTCGATTTCCTTCCATCCACACACACGTAAGACCATGGCCATTCAATCGACGCCGGCGCTCCCCCGATCGACCGTTTTGCCGCTTCTGTCGGTGATCCTCTTGTCCATGTCGACCGCCGTCGGCACGGCCTATCCGTCTCCGCCGGCCTGTTGCCCAAACGGCGAACCGTGCCCCGCCCCATCGACGTCGTTTCGAGGCCCGACGCCGGAAGCGATCGAGCAGGGCCACGTGATCCCTGCCAGGGACAAGCTCCCGCCCGAATGGGTTTCAACTCTCTTTGCCAAGGGGCAACGGAAGATCTATCGCGGCAAGGAGTTGTTCACCATCGGCATGCCCTGCGGCGGAATTGCGGCCGGGCAGCTTTACGTCCGTGGCGACGGCACGTTGGCCAAGTGGTGGATCTTCAACAACGCCAAGAACGAGCGGTTCTGTTCCGGCTATCAGACCTATCGGCCGGAGAGCCCGCTGGAGCAGGGGTTCGCCTTGCGCGTGGCGACGCCGGGGCGCCCGCCGCAAGTCGTCACGCTCGGCCAGGAAGACTTCGACGCAATCGAATTCATCGGCGAGTATCCGATCGCGGAGGTTCGCTACCTGCGGAAGGACAAGCCGCCGTTGCCGGTGGCGGTGTCGATGGAGGTCTTCTCGCCATGGATCCCGCTCGGCGCCCGCGACTCGGCCAACCCGGCCACCGTGTTGCGGTTTACGCTTACGAACGCGTCGGACAAACCGGTCGAGGCGGCCATCGGCGGCTGGTTGCAGAACGGCGTCTGTCTCGGCGTGCCAAACGTCTCGGGACGTCGTCACCACGTGGTCCATCGCCAGAACGGCTTGACGCTGGTACAGATGGGGCTCATCGAGAAACGGCCCGAACCGTCTGCATCGAGCGGGCGGCCGGATATCACCTTCGACGACTTCGAAGGCAATTCTCGCGTGCAATGGAAGGCCAAAGGGCCAGCCATGGCGAAAGGGCCCACGGAGATCGGGCGGATCTATCACCCGCAGCCGATCCGCGGTCAACAGGGCCGGCGTCTGATCGATTCGCTCGGGCCGCGCGACGTGTACGACCGGCCGCAAGGGAAGCTCACGTCCTCGCCGTTTACGATCGCGCGGCGAACGATCCATTTCCTCATCGGCGGCGGAGCCCACGCCGGCAAGACGTGCATCAACCTGATCGTGGACGGCAAGGTCGTCCGCAGCGCCGTCGGCGACAACACGGAAACCATGCGACGCCGGCAATGGGACGTCGGCGATCTGCAAGGCGCGGAAGCCGTGATCGAGATCGTCGACGCCCACAGCGGCAGTTGGGGGCACGTGATGGTCGACGATATCGTCTTCAGCGATCGGGTGATTGCCACGGCCGACGCCTTCCCGACGGATCACCCGGCCATGGGCGATATGTCGATCGCGGCGCTCGACGGCGAGGCCACGGCCTGTGCCGCCGGGGAGGCGAAGCAGGCGTTTCTGGACGATCTGGCCGACGACGGGAAGCTGCGCGAGGGGGTAAGTGCTACCGACTATCCGCTAACCGACGCGCGTTGCGCCGCCGTGGCTTCCAGCGTGCAATTGCAACCGGGCCAGCGCTGCACGCGCACGTTTCTCGTCACCTGGTTCTTCCCCAATCGCCCCAACGCCGGCCGTACCGCCCAGCAAGGTCCCGGCTACGGCCCGATCCTCGGCAATATGTACGCCAACTGGTACGACAACTCGCTCGATGTGGCCGAGTACATCCATGCGAACTTCGAGCGGCTCGATCGGGACACACACCTCTTCCGCGACACCTACTTCGACACCACGTTGCCCTACTGGCTGGTCCATCGGATCGGCATGCCCGTGGCGAATCTGGCTACCGGGACGCTGGAATGGTTCAAGAACGGGCAAGTCTACGGTTGGGAGGGCGTGATGTGCTGCCGCGGCTCCTGCACGCACGTCTGGCACTACGAGCAGAGCACCGGACGGCTGTTTCCCGAGTTGGCTCGTGCGATGCGCGTCAAGTCGCACTTAGCCGGTATGGACGCCGACAGCGGCGTGGTGCGGTTTCGCGGAGCCGGCAGCAACGCCCACTACGCGGCCGACGGCCAGGCGGGCGTGATCTTGATGTTCTATCGCGAGCATCTCATGTCGAAGGACGATCGGTTCCTAAAGCAACACTGGCCGAGCATCCGCCGGATGATGCAGTGTATGATCGAGCGTGACGCCCAAGACGGCCAGACCGACGGGATCGTCAACACGAGCGACCATACGACCTACGACATCAACTTCATCGGCGCCAACACCCATTGCGGCTCGATGTACCTGGCCGCCTTGCGGGCTTCCGAGCGGATGGCCCGGCTCTGCGGCGATGAGGCGCTGGCCGATGAGTACGCCCGGCTCTATCACAGCGGGTCGAAGCTGGCCGTCGAGCATCAGTTCAACGGCGACTTCTTCGAGCAGCTCATCCCGGCCGACGCGCCGACCAAGTGGCAGATCGGCCGGGGATGCCTCACCTCGCAACTTCTGGGCAACGGCTGGGCCGATCAGTTGGACCTGCGGCCGGTCTATCCGGAGCCGGTCGTGCAAAAGACGCTGGCGAGTATCTTTCGCTACAACTTCACCACCGATGTCGGCCCATACTACCAGCGGCACAAGCCCGAGATGATCTTCGTCAATCCCGGTGAGCCGGGCCTGATGATCTGCACGTACCCGCTGGGATCGCGGCTGGAACAACCGCTGCGCTATCGCAATACGGTGATGCAAGGCTACGACTACGACGCCGCCAACCAGATGCTCCGCCGCGGCATGTTGACCGAAGGCCTGGCCGTCTATCGGGCGAACCACGAGAACTACGACGGCACCGATCACAACCCCTGGAACGAGCAGCAATGTGGCGACCACTACGCCCGGGCGATGACGGCATGGGGCGCGCTGATCTCGCTCTCCGGATTCGTCTACGACGGTCCGGCCGGACGAATCGGCTTTGCACCGAAGTTCCGTCCGGACGATTTCAAGGCCTTCTTCTCCGCCGCCGAAGGGTGGGGCAGCCTTGCGCAGCGGCGCGTCGGCAGCACGCAGGAAAATCGCATCGACGTGAAGTGGGGCAGTCTGACCGTCAAGTCGCTCGTCCTGCAATTACCCCCGGGCAAGCAGCTCTCGGCGGCGCAGGTTACCGTCGGGCAGATCACCGCCGGCGGCCGGGCCATCGAAGCCACCGTGAAACAAAGCGGCGGCCAGGTCGTACTTACGGCCAAACAGCCCGTGACCATTCACCGGCAACAGTCGATCCGGGCGCTGCTACGTCACTAGAAGGGTGGCCCGTGTGGCGGAGCCGGGTCTTCGGGAGGTCCGGTCGTCGCCGTCGGGCTCGGGTAGATGGATCAGCCTTAACGCCGTGAGGAAGTTCGTCTGGTTGTTTCGTGCGAGCAAGACGTCGGTCGCGTTGACGCGCCGGTCGCGATTGTAGTCGAAGGGGAAGTCGACCGCGGCCGCGTTAAGGAAGTTGCGGGGATTGTTCCTCGCCAGCAACAGATCGGTGCTCGTGACCTGGGCGTCGGGCGCCGCGTTGCCCGCATCGGCTACGGCGCTGCCGAAGTAAAAGACGTCGTCACCAGCCAGGCCCAGCCGGTCGGCCAGAACGGTCACTCTCAGCCACCGGTTCCTGATTGTGTGATCGGGCCAGATCAGCGTTACTCGATCGGAACCGTCGACGCCGGCGCCCTCTCGCACGTCGATTGCGGCAGGCGTTGAGACGGGCGTCCAGTCGGCCGGATTGCCGTCATTGCCCACGTGAAACAGGAAGTCGGCAGCCGTCGGCGTGACGGCCGGACCGGCCACGTCAACCATCACTCCGTTGATACCGCGACTGTAGCTGGTGTAGTTGTCGAAGCTTGCGACGCCGCTTGGCAATAGGGCCGTCTTGTCGGCGGCAATGGCGTCGTCGTCAGCTTCAGTAGGCGCGGGATCGTCGCCGTCGAAAGCCGAGCTATTGTAGAAGACATAGCGTCCTGCGACCGTCGGCAAGCGGCTGCCGAAATCGACGCCCTCGACGATCTGGCCGGGCGCGACGTCCAGCCGGTGGGCCAGAATCCGTATGTTGTCGCGGTCGAAAACGACCACCGCATCGTCGTAGACTCCCGCCGCGTAGAGGTGGTTGCCGTCGCGGCTGATGGTCAGCGACCGAGTACGATACAGTCCGTCGACGCCGTCCTGGTTGTCGCGAAGAACCTGCACGAAAGCCAACTTGCCGGTGACGGGGTCGCGGCGGAACACGGCCACCGCATCGCTGTAGTATCCGCCCACGTAGACGTCGTTGCCGTCGGGGCTGATCGTCACCGAACTGGCATAGTCTAACCCCTGGACGCCGTCCTGGCCGTCCTTGAGCACTTGCACGAAAGTCAGTTTCCCGGTGGTTGCGTTGCGACGGAACACGGCCACCGAATCCTCATAGCTGCCGGCCACGTAGACGTGGTTGCCGTCCGGGCTGACGATCACCGAGTAAACGACGTATAGCCCGTCCACACCGTCCTGGTCGTCTCTGAGCACTTGTACGGCCGTCAGTTCGCCGGTGATCGGGTCGCGGTCGAAGACGGTGATCGCATGATCCCAGGCTGCGGTTACGTAGACGTGGCGCCCATCGGGGCTGATATCCAGCGAGTGGGCCACCTTCAGGCTGTCGAGACCTGCCTCGCCGTCCTTGAGCAACTGCACGAAGGTCAACTCTCCGGTGGCTGGCTCGCGGCGGAAGACCGACACCGCGTCGTCCAGGTTTCCCGCCGTGTAGACGTGGCGCCCGTCGGGGCTCACGAACACCCAGTGGATCCAGTCGAGCCCGTCGATGCCGTCGACGCCGTCCTTGAGCGTTTGAACGAAGGTCAACTCGCCCGTGGCTTCGTCACGGCGAAACACGACCAGTGCATCGTCGAGCCCCCCCGCCACGTAGACGTGGCGGCCGTCGGGGCTCACGGTCGCGTACGTCGCGCAGTACAACCCGTCCACACCGTCCTGGCCGTCCTTGCGGTCCTTGATAACCTGCACAAAGGTCAGTCTGCCGTTGGCCGGCTCGCGGCGAAAGACGGTGACCGCGAAGTCCGAATACGCGGCCACGTAAAGGTGCCGGCCGTCGGGGCTCAGCGCCACCGAGTGGGCACCGTCCAGCCCATCCACACCCTCACGGCCGTCCTTGAGCATCTGCACGAAAGTCAATTCACCGCCACCAACCGCGCGATCCGGGAAGGTTTGCGCGTAGCCTTCGGGTACGATCTGCACCACCGTGTACGTGTCCGGAGCCAGGCCGACGAAGCGGTACGTTCCGGTTTCGTCGACACTTGGCGTCGCCGGATCATCCGCTTGTGCCGTTGTGATCGGTTCGTCCGGATCGAGTTGCCCATTCTGATTCAGGTCGAGATAAACAACGACGCCGGGCAGGCCAGGCTCGTCCGGGTCGTGGCGGCCGTTGCCGTCGAGATCGTGCCACGCGCTGCCCTGCACCTCGCCGGGCAGAGCCCGGTAGCCGAAGTCGACGGCCTCGGTCGTCTGGCCGGGGCCCACCTCGACCTCGATCACCGTCGCGCCGGTTGCTACCCAGCCCGGCCGCTCGACCTCGGCGACGGCGTAATTGCCGGGAATCACGGCCGCGAATGCAAAACCTCCTTCGACGTCGGTGGCGTCAAACGGTTCGTCGTCGTCCCATTGACCGTTGGCGTTCAGGTCCAGGTAGACCTTCCAATCGCCCAGCCCGGATTCATCGGCGTCCCAGACGGCGTCGCCGTTGAGATCGCTGAAAATGCCGCCGCGAATCTCACCGAACACGATCCGATTGCCGAAATCGACGTTCTCGACAATCTGGCCCGGGACGAGGGCGAAATGGTACGGCGCGCGCCGGGCGTGGTCGCGCGAAAAGACCGCGAGTGCGCCGTCGTCCGGCCCTGCCACGAAGACGTGATCACCGTCGGGACTCACGGCCACCGAGGAAGCGCCGTCCAACCCGTCCACGCCGCCCTGCTCGTCGTGGAGAACGTGCACGAAGTCCAGTTTCCCCGTCGTCGTATCGCGTCGGAATACGGCCACGCTATCGTCGCCGCTGCCGGTCACGTAGACGTTGCTGCCATCGGAGCTTACCGTGACGGACTGCGCCCGACGGAGCCCATCCACGTCGTTTTGTTCGTCGTAGAGAACTTGCGTCGACGTCAGTCTTCCGGTGGCTGGATCGCGACGGAACACCGCGACGGCTTTATCCCACGGGCCGGTTGCGTAGACGTTGCCGCCGTCGGGACTCACGGCCAGCGAGGAGGCGCCGTCCAACCCGTCCACGCCGTCCTCGCCGTCGTGGAGAACCTGCACAAAGGTCAGTCTGCCCGTAGCCGGATTGCGCAGGAACACGGCCACCGCATCGTCGGCCGTCCCTGCCGCGTAGACGTGGCTGCCGTCGATGCTGACCACCACCGAACCGGCGTAGTGCAACCCATCCACGCCGTCCTGGCCGTCGCGATGGACCTCTAGGAAGGTCAATTCTCCGGTGGCGGGCTCGCGCTGGAACACGGCAACGGCGCTGTCGGCCAACCCGGTAGCGTAGACGTGGCCACCATCGGGGCTGACCGTCACGCAGCTCGCATAGCGCAGTCCGTCCACACCGTTCACGCCGTCCTTGAACATTTGCACGAAGGTAAGTTCGCCGGTGGTTGGCTCGCGTGAGAAAACCGCAACCGCATCATCATAATATCCGGCGACGTAGACGTTGCGGCCGTCGGGGCTGAGGGCCAGGGAACGAACTTCATCCAACCCGTCGACACGGTCTTGGCCGTCGGTCAGAACCTGCACCAAGTCCAACTCGCCGGTGGTCGGGTCGCGTCGAAACACGTCAACCGCATCGGCTAGTGTTCCGGCGGCGTAGACGTGCCCTCCATCGGGGCTCACGGTCACGGATCGAGCACCTTCGAGCCCCTCTACCCCGTTGTCCCCGTCCGCCAGCCGCTCGACGAAAAGCAGTTCACCCGTGCCGTCGCTGGCGGCGGGAAAAGTCCGGCTGTATCCCTGAGGCACGACTTCCGACACGGCGTAGTCGCCGGGATCCAGGTTGGTCAGCCGATAGGTTCCCGTCTCGTCGATATCCGGCGTCGCCGGATCGTCCACTCGCGTCACCGTGTTCGGTTCGCTCGAGTCGAGTTGCCCGTTCTGGTTGAGGTCCAGATAGACGACGGCTCCGGCCAGGCCGAGTTCGCCGGGATCGCGTTGGCCGTTGCCATCGGAATCGTACCACGTGCCGCCGTGAATTTCTCCGCCGGCGAGCAAGACGCGTCGTTCGAGCGGTTCCAGGGCCAATCGACGGTGGCAAATAGGTGGTACTCTCATGCGCGGTCTGTCCGCTCCTAGAGAGAGGCAAAACCCCACCCATACAGCATACTCAATCTCGCCAGAATATCAAGTCTTCGTCGGCGAATCTTCCGAAGTGGCATGCCTACGGCCTCCGCAACCAGGGTGCGTCCATACAACCCGCGCCGGAATCGCCAAACTGCCTGCCGAAGAAGACGGGCGTCGCGGTTGGGCGTCTACCGGCCGAGGTGGAAACTCGGCGCCATATCCAAACAGGCGAGCAACTTAGCCGCCAGCACATCTGGCCGAATGTTGTTCGACGTCATCAGGATCAGGCGGTCGCCAACGCAGCAGCCGTGGGTCGATTCCCGGACTCCGGTTCGACCGGACGGAGCACGTCGATCCCGACTTCCCCTTCTCCAGCGCCACGCCGCAAAACCGTGGAAGACTGCGCTTTCGAGCAGACCATCCTGGCTGCGGCCATCGGACGCGCTAAGCTCTGTCCCAGCCCTCAGATTCCCGGGGCACCGCTGCGCTCTGCCCCAGCCACCCACTCCCCAGCCACCCACTTCCCAGCCACCCACTTCCCAGTCCTCACTCCCCACTACGTCTTCCCACCATCACACCGCCCGAAGACCATCCTTCCGGCGCTCGTTTGCAGCACGCTGGTCACGGCAATGGGGATCGTCTTGTTGATGTGTTCGCGGCCTGCCTCGACGACGACCATGGTGCCGTCTTCAAGATACCCGACGCCTTGGCCGGTCTCTTCGCCGGGCTTGACGATGTGGACCTCGATCTGTTCGCCGGGCAGGAAGACCGGCTTCATGGCGTTGGCCAGATCGTTGAGGTTGATCACCGTCACGCCCTGCAACTGGGCCACCTTGTTGAGGTTGTAGTCGTTGGTGATCAGCCGGCCTACGAGATGTTTCGCCAAAATCACCAACTTCAGATAGACAGGTTGATCGCCGAGCTCGGCCCGTGCGCGGTCGAAGAGCTCC
>CAYYNP010000125.1:0-16729 GCA_964472545.1 uncultured Planctomycetaceae bacterium
GATTCAAAATAGAAACCCGACTCGTGGAAGAACCAGTAGCGATAGGCCTTGCGGTTCGCGTCGTAGGTATACATGCCCCGATGGCTGGGATTGCCTTCGTCGTCGAAGCCCCCCAACTCCTGGACGAATCGACCGTCGAGGACGAACTCTCGCTTCGCGATGCTGGTCGAGCGGCTTGCTTCAGGGATTTTGGTGATGTTCTCGACCCGCCAGGTGCCGAGCAGCCGCTCGAGGACCTTCATTTCCGACGCAGCGCCGGACTCTTGGGCAACAGCGGCAGTGCTCATCGGCAGAGCGACGGCCAGAACCACAAACGCGGGAAGCAAGCATCTCATCATGGTCTCCTTGTTACGCGGGCAGCAGGCAAACAACACGACGCCGTCGCTTACGGCAATGCAAACGACGTCACGAACCAAACGCCGGGCCAAACGTGAAACGCTCTCGCAAGTGTCACAGAACCGGCGCACGGCCATCGGCCTACGACTTCAGACACAAACGCTGCCATCTTCCCCAGCCCCGAGTCCCCAGCCCCGAGTCCCCTCGGAGGGTGCCATGCCCACGCTTGCGTGGGCATGAAACGCGCCTCGGACAGCATGCCCACGCAAGCGTGGGCATGGCACCTACACGTCTAGACGGGCAGAGTACTATCGCCTGACTCTACTCTCCGTTCGCCTCCCGGCAATAGGCCAGCGACAGCAATGCATACCCCGTGACCAGCGTGGGGTCGCCTTCGAGCCAGCGGGTGTTCTCGTTCATCCAAGAACCATCGGGACGCTGCCGTCGGGCGAGTTCCTGGATGAGTTCGTTGCGCCAATCGTGCTTTACTCCGTTGGCGTCCTCGAACTGGTCGACGCCGGTCGCGCTGAGCGCCTTGGCGAAGAGATGATAGTAGTAGTAGAGTCCCGCGTCGCCCATGCCGGGGTTGCTCTTCAAGTCGTAGTGCTTGCGGGCCCAGTCGGTGGCCGCTTTGACGCGCGGGTCGTCGGGGCCCACGCCGGCGTAGATCATGCTCTTCAGGCCGGCATAGGTCATTGATCCGTAGCTCCGCAGTCCGCCGTCGGGGGTTTCGCCGGCCTGGCTGCTGCCGCCGGCGGCGGGCGTGTAGTAGCAGCCGCCGTCGGGGTTCTTGGCGGCGTGCTCGGTGGTGTTGTGCTCGCTTTCGTGGTTCTGGCAGCGGGAGACGAAGATCAGGGCCTTCTTGACCGCCTCGTCGTCCGGTCCGTTGCCGGCGGCGATCAGGGCGTCGATCAGGAAGCTGGTGTTGGACAGATCGGGCCGCTTGTGCTTGCCGTAGCCGGCACCGCCGTACGAGGTGCTATCGCTGCGGTGGCCTTCGTCCTCGTCCCACTGGATGCCCTTGAGGAAGCGGTCGGCGTTCTTGATCAGTTCGTCGTAGCGGCCGTCTTGGTTGGCCTCGGCAAAGCAGATCAGGGCCAGGGAGGTCTCGTAGTTGCGGTAGTAGTTGTCGACCTCATAGATCCCGCCGTCGTCGCGGACGAAGCCTTGCAGATACTTCAGGGCCTTGGCTACCGCCGGATCGTCCGGCGTGCGGCCGTGGCGCAGAATACCGGCGGTCACCACGGCGGTCACTCCCGGCCCGGTGTGGCCGGCAAAGGAGCCGTCGGCGGCCTGCCCTTTGACTTGCAGGAAGCGCACGGCCCGATCGACCACCTGGGTGAGCGTCTGTCGGTCGACCTTGGGGGCCTGATCCGGCTCGATGGCTTCGGCGGGCACGGTCACGACGCCGACGGCCAACAGCACGGCAGCGAATATCAGGTATCGGGGAAGCATTGCAGACCTCTTCTCTTTTCGTTCTCGCAAAGTGTAGACGTGTGTAAGACGATTCCGGCCGGAGCAGCCCGATTATTCCCGGCGGCCGCCCCCCAATCCGGGCGTAAGGCAGTTCAACCGTATTATAGCTCGATACGGTTCGCCGGCCAGGAATGTGCGGTGGACGGAAGACGGAGACGATGAGCACGGAGACGTTGAGCCCCGTACCCCGACGCCCGCCGAAGCACGGATCTAGTAGAATCTGCCCGTTTGTTCGCGGTCGCTCACGGGATAATTGCCAAGATCTCGTCCTCACTCATGATCAGCAACTCTTCACCGTCGACGGAGACTTCGGTTCCAGTGTAGCTACTAAAGAGTACACGGTCCCCCTCGCTGACCTGGTGGGCCACCCGTGTTCCGTCGGATATCAGGCGGCCGTCGCCGACCGAAAGGACTCGGCCCTGCCGGGGTTTCTCTTGGGCCGTATCGGGCAATACGATGCCGCCGGTGGTCATTTCCTCTGCTTCCAACCGCTTCACCACCACGTTCTCGCCCAGGGGCACGACTTTCATTTTCGACCAACTCCTCCTGGAGAAATCATCGCCCAGGCAGACCGGCCGAGATGGCGATCTGCCAACGCCCTAATTCTCGCACGCCGCCAGAGTGGATTCAAGGGGCGGAAGCTCGGCTGGTGGAAAATAGGAAAATCGGGCTGGCTGCTGGTTCCGCCAAAAAAAGTGCTTGAAGTTGTCCGTCGAATCGGTATGCTTCCCTTAGCGGTCAACACGATCGCGATTGGAGCCCGTGGCGGTTGGCCCACGTGACCACGGTCGACCCACCCATCGCCAAGCCTTCCCGCACGCTCGGTGGTGGCTGGGAACAAGGAGGTAAGCAACTCGATGACGGGTTGACTCCTGGCTGGAACGGGCCGTTTACCAAGCGCCTGAGCGAAGGCCACGTCGGTCGGTACTGGTGATGCCCCCAGGGCTATCGCGTGCCGACGACCCAAACGGCGTGAGCCTGCTCACCCGGGCTGCGCCCCGGCAAGCGCTGCGACGGCCGGTGTGGACCGAACGCCTCAACGGACGACCCACCAGCACCGCATCGAAGTCGGCTTCAGTCGCATCACAGCCGCCTCTTCGCGCTTTGCGGAGAGGCGGCGTTTTCATTTCCCGGGGGCGGCGGTGGCTGGAGGGACTCGGGGCTGGACACTCGGGGCTGGGGCGGTAGCCGAAGTCGCCAGACTTTGGCCCACGTCGTCAGCAGGGCCAAATTCTGGTGAATTCGGCTACCGCCGGTCGGAGACACGGACTAGTAGACATCCGGACCGTCGCGCCGCCCCGAGGTTTGGTCCTGTTTGGCCTCGCCGGCGGCCAGGTCGTCGAAGACGGTCCACACGTGGATCTGCTGCTGCAGCTTCTTGACGAACGCTTGCCACTGCCGCTCGACCCGCTGTTTACGGATCTTGTTGGCGACCTCGGCCTGCACCTCGGAAAACGGCCGGTAGCCTTCGCCGTGACGCTCGGTCACGCGGATGATGTGATACCCTCGCCAGTCCTGGATGATCTGGCTCATCTGGCCGGTGGGGAGTCCTTCGACGGCTTGCTGCAATTGGCTGGAGGGCGGCGCCCCCTTTTCGGGCCAGGGGCGTTCGCCGCCCTCGGAGGCCGTGGGCCCCTCGGAGTCGGCCTTGGCCACCTCGGCAAAGGGCGTGCCGTCGAGCACGGCGTTGCCCATCTGCACGATGCGCCGATAGGCATCGTCCCGGTTGGGATGTTCCGAGAAGCGGATCGTCAACTGTTGCCAGGTGGCCCCGGCCGTGTGGTGGAATTCGGCCTGATGGTCGCGGTAGTATTCCGTCATCTGCCCGTGGGTGACCTCTTCGTTTCGCTTGATCTGTTGCGAAATCCAGAACTGGGCCAGCGCTTGATCCATGAACAGCCGCTTTTCGCGCTTCAGCGAACTCCCCTTGGCCCGCAGCGCTTCATCGAGCGCCCGCCGCGTGTCGACGTCGTATTGCTCGAACAGCTTGTCTACGGCCACATCGTCGAATTGCCGGCCGAGGTGATCCTCCATCTCCGGCAGGTTTTCGGCCGGAATCCCTTGTCGGGCGCCCTGACCGAGCAGCTTGGTGTCGATCTGCGTCTTCAGGAACTGCATCACCCGCATCTCGCGCTGCTGCTGCTCGGGCGTCGGTTCTCGGGGGTTGTTCAACCGGTCGGCGATTTCTGCGATGCCTTGACGCACTTGCTCGGCCATCAACTTGCGTTGCTGCTCCAACTGTTCGGGTTCGAGCTTCAGCTTGCTCCGCTTGAGCACCATGTCGATGCCAGCGATCACCTCGTCGGCCAAGATGACGTCGTCGCCGACCTTGGCCAGCACGAACGTCCCCGGGCACCGGGTGGTCGGCGATTGGGGCGCCTGATCCGGCGCCGGGGGCTGCTGCCTCTGCACTTGTTGCCGATACCACGGCAGGAGATGATTGTCCAACCAGACCAACGGATTCATGCCCGCCGGAGGTGGCCAGCGGCGCAGAAGTTCCTCTCGAAACCGCACCTCCGGCGAAGCGATGGAACCGTCCGTCGGCGGCGGAGGCTGATGCGGTAACGGCGGCGGGGGCTGCGGAGGTTGTGGAATCTGCGGTTGTGGGATCTGTGGTTGTGGGATCTGTGGCTGTGGAATCTGAGGCGGTGTCAGCGGAGGCCAGCCCATCGGCGGCTGAGTCGGCGGAGGCAGATCTGTTGGCGTGTCGGGCATCGGATGCGACGATCCGCCCGGCTGTTCATACGGTCGTCCGATCGGCGGTCCGATCGGTTGCTCTATGGGCCCTTGCTCGAAGGGCGGATGTGGCTTCGGCCAGGCCTCCGGGTCCGGGTACCGCACCGGAGGGTTGGAACGCGGCTGTGGCCCCGGCAACTGGTTCGACGGTGTTGCTTGATCCCACCAGGGCGGATCCGACGGGGGATGGCTGGGCTGATGTTGCCAGGGCGCGTTTGCCGGCAGACCCTGTTGCGGCGCGTTCGGAGATCCGGGTTGCGGGAAGGTGGGCGTGGGGTAGTGACCCGGTGCGGGGATCGTGGCAGCGGGATTCGGCGGCAGCGGTGTACGCGGCGACGGATGGGGCAGATTCAACTCTGGCAGCCCTGCGTGGGGCGCTCCGCCGACGGCAGGCCCGGGATGGGGCGGGGTCGGCGTTGGCGGGGTCGGCGTTGGCGGTGGCGGCGTTGGCGGCGGCTGCTCGCGCAGCGGGTTGGTCTGTCCGTTGGCCAGTGCCCAAAGTTCCTGGCCCACGCTAGGACGCAAACAGACCGCGACGGCAACGGCCACGGCGGCCACCAATAGGACTGGATAGAGTTGTTTTGCCACGAGAGAAGATCCGAGTGGGAGAAGACAACGCCGCCGCAGGGAAAAGCGGGCGGATTATAGCGGCAGGCCTACTTTGGCTGCAACAGCGATTCGACTTGCCGGAGGATCTCGTCCGATTGCATAACTTCTTTGCCCAAAGGGAGATACGCACTTTGCCCGTCGACCACTCTCAGCCGGCCCCGACTGGCGTCCGCCAATTGGCGGATGTGTGTGGCCGAGGTGTAGAGGAAAACCACGTACTCGTTTTCCATGCGGATCGAACGAATCCGCCACTGATGGGCCGCGATCCGCACCTTTGAAAGGACCAGCAGACGCTCGACCGGAGTCGGCACGGCCCCGAAGCGATCGGAAAGCTCGACGGTGAAGTCGTCCAACTCCGCTTGGCAGGCCACGCGGGCCAGCCGGCGGTAGAGATCGATCTTCAATCGCATGTCGGGCACGTAGCTGCGGGGGATGTAGGCCTCGACCGGCAGATCGACGTCGACGTCGACGCTGGCCTTCGGCGGCAGCCGGCGAAGCTGGCGCACCGCCTGCTGAAGCAGCGAGCAATACAACTCGTAGCCCACCGCCGAGATATGCCCGCTCTGCTCGGTGCCCAGGATATTGCCCGCCCCGCGGATCTCCAGGTCGCGCATCGCGATGGCGAATCCGGCGCCCATGTCGCTGAACTCCTGGATCGCCCGGAGCCGTTTGGCGGCATTGGGCGAGAGGTTCTTCTTCGGGTCGATCAGCAGGTAGCAATAGGCCCGATGTTTGTATCGCCCCACGCGGCCGCGAAGCTGGTGCAGATCGGCCAGCCCGTAGCGGTCGGCCTCGTCGATGAAGATCGTGTTGGCGTTGGGGATGTCGAGCCCACTCTCGACGATCGTGGTCGCCAACAGCAAATCGAAGCGATGGCGGACGAAATCGAGCATCACCTTTTCCAGCTTGCCTTCGGGCATTTGGCCGTGGGCGACGGCCAGTTCGGCCTCGGGCACGATCTGCTGCAAGCGTCGGGCAACGATCTCGATGTCTTGCACGCGGTTGTGTACAAAGAAGATCTGTCCGCCCCGGTTGAGTTCCCGCATCACGGCGTGGCGAATTACTTCCGGGGAGAACCGCGTTACGCGTGTTTCCACCGCCAGCCGATCTTCCGGGGCCGTTTCCAGGTTCGAGATATCCCGCAGCCCCATCAGCCCCATGTGCAACGTGCGCGGGATCGGCGTGGCGGTCATTGTGACCACGTCGACCGAATGACGCAAGGCCTTCAGCCGCTCTTTGACCTCCACGCCGAAGCGCTGTTCCTCGTCGATGATCACCAGCCCCAGGTTCTGGAAACCGACGTCCTTCGACGCCAGCCGATGCGTGCCGATCACCACGTCGACCGAGCCGTCGGCCAGCTTGGCTATCGTATCGCTCTGCTGTTTGCGGGTGGCGAAGCGCGAGAGCACGGCGATCTCGAACGGGAACTCGGCCATCCGCTCGGTGAAGGTGCGGTGATGTTGCTCGGCCAGGATCGTGGTGGGTACGAGGATCGCCACCTGGTAGCCGCTGTCGACCGCCTTGAAGGCAGCCCGCATGGCGACTTCCGTCTTGCCGTAGCCCACGTCGCCGCAGAGCAGCCGGTCCATCGGCCGCGGCTGGACCATGTCGCGCTTGATGGCCTCGATCGTGGTTTGCTGGTCGTCGGTCTCCTGGTAGGGGAACGAGGCGTCGAATTCCCGTTGCCATTCGGTCTCGGCGCCGAAGCGGATCCCCGGCCGCGACGCCCGGGCGGCCTGCAGTTCGAGCATGTCGGCGGCCATGTCGGTCACCGCCTCGCGAACCTTGTCCTTCTGCCGCACCCAATTCCGCCCGCCCAACTTGGCCAGCGTGGGCCGGCTCTTCGCGCCGCCGACGTACTTCTGCACCAGCCCGATCTTGGAGCTGGGCACGTAGAGCTTCGTGCCGCCGCGGAATTCGAGTTGCAGGTGCTCTTCGACCTGCCCGGCCTTCTCCAGCAGCTTCAGCCCACGGTATCGCGCGATGCCGTGGGCAACGTGCACCACCAGGTCGCCCTCGCGGAGTTCGAGGAAGCTGTCGATCACGCGTCCCAGCCGGCGTTGGGCGCGCCGCGTGAGATCGGTCCGTCGGAAGAGCTCGCCGCTGCTGAGCAACACGATCTGCTCGGCCATCAACCGGAACCCGGCGTGCAGCGAGCCGATCGGATAGTGGAGCTTGCCGTCGGTGGCCAATGCGGTGTTGGCAAAGATCTCCGAGAGTCGCCGGACTTCGGCCTCCGTCTGGCAAACGACAAACACGTCCTGTCCGGCGCCGGCTTGCTCCAGTTCGTCGCGCACGCGGTTGACGTCGCCGCTGAACCGCTCGACCGATTCGACGTCGAGCCGGCAAACGGTCTCCATCGACGCCGGCGCCACGGCGGCCGCGGTGACCGACGGGAACCGCAGCACTTGTTTCATTACCGCCGGCACGTTGTGGAAATCCTGCGGCCGATCGAGCCGCTCGAGGTAGTGTTTGCCCTGCTCCTCCAACTGCCCCGGCTCGACCAGCAGGAACCAGCTTTCCGGCGGCAGATAATCGGCAAGCTGGGCTCGATCCTGGAAGTTGGGTTCGAGGATCGTCACGTCGACCGCCGGCAACCTGGCCAGGCTGCGCTGGCTGGAGACCTCGAACCGGCGGATCGACTCGATCTCGTCGCCAAAAAACTCCACCCGCACCGGGTCGTACCAGTCGGGGGCGAAGACGTCGACGATCCCGCCGCGCACCGAAAACTCGCCGGGCAACTCCACGGCCGTGGTGTGATGAAACCCGTTGCGGACCAGCCACTCCGACAGTTCGTCGATGACCACTTCCTGCCCGGTCTCCAGCGAACGGGTCTGGCGGGCCAGCGACGGCCGATCGGGCACCGGCTGCAAGAGGCTCTGGATGCTGGTCACCACCAGCTTCGGCGGATCGTCGCCGCCGAGCAGCTTCAGCAGCCGCACGCGATCGCCGAAGACCTCGTCGTGGATCACCCGTTCGTTCGGCAGCGACTCCCAGGCCGAGAACCGCTCGGGCGTGATCGGGCTAAACAGCGTCAGATCGTCGATCAGGTTGTCGACGTCGTCGATCTGCGGACAGACCACCACCAGCACGGCGGGCGCCCGGGCAGCCACCGCGGCGGTGACCAGCGCGCACGATGAGCCCCAGACTCCGTCGAGCGTGGCCGCGCGTCCCGCCTCGAGACTCTCGACCACCTCGGCGAAGCCTCCCGCGCGCTCCAGAAGCCCAACCAGCTCCAACAGCCGGTCCGACGTATTAGTGGCCGTTGCGGCACTTGCCATGATCTGGGGGAATTGTAGCGAGACCACCCGCTGGGGGGAAGGGCAATTGTCGCGTGTGCGACGCGCCCCGGGACGGGAGTCCTCTTCACCGGTGCCTCAGTATCCTCACCGTGCTCCGTTTCCACCTCCCGCTCATCAAACCGGACGTGCCGATCTCCCGCATCCGGCTTTCGGACAAGGAGTTCATGCGGTCGCACACGAAGAGTTGTGTCGTCGCCTACGAACCGGCGGGGAGCACCGATGCTTTTCCGCAGTAAGCTCTGCCATATGAGGAGACTCGTTCGGAAAACCGTCGGTGCCCGGCAGCAATCGGAGGATTGCGTCGCCCGTCGCCCGATGGGACAATGCTGCCGTGGCCAGACGACAGATCTACGACGACGAGCTTCGTGCACGTGAAAGCGGGCCGCGCAGGCCTCGTCGAACAGGCATGCGACTGGCCGTGGAACGGAAGCCCGATACGATGAGTCGCAGAAGTCCGTTGGCGTGCCGCTGGGATGGGTGTTTTGATGTCCTCGGATCACCGAGGATCGCATGAAGAGGGTAATCGCGATAGGTGTGGTAGCGTTCATCATTGGCTGCGGTCAAAGCGAGCCCGATGGAATATGCCCACAGGTTGGTCCACAGACGCCAGAGGAGGGTCCACGTCAGACTGCCAAAACGCCGAAGGAGCCTGAAGTGGACGTATTTCGCATGAAGGAGTCGCTTAGGTCGCAAGTGGAACCGATCATAAGGCGCGCGATTGAGTTCCCGTGTACAGAGGAGTCGTTTGAAGGCTCCCCTCCTATGCCAACCCGAGTTCTGGAGTCCCAAGCCGTTACTCTTGATGATGGATGCAGGGTGATCTACACCGTGACGGACAATGGGCAGTACTATACTCACACGGGCTCTTTGAGTTGCGCGGGGAAGGACTGGGAATACAAAGCGGTAAGATTGATGGCAATAATGGGCGTCGGCCTTGATATCGAAAAGGAGAATCGAACGGGAGCAGACGCATCCAGTATTCGGCTATCAGAGACTGCAAGTGGAACGCATGTTGCACAATTCGATATGAGGGGGCATTGACAGGTGTATCGGTCGCGTCGACGCGAACACAGAAGTTGTTTCTGAGCGATCAACCCGACCGGGAATGGAGGCAGCTGGGGTCAGACTCGGGATTCGGGATTGAACGCATCGCCGGGGTCAAACTCCAGAAGCGTCTGGCCGAATCGAACCGAGATGTGGCGAGGAAGATGGCGGCGATTGAAAAGGCCCCAGATTTGAATCCCAAATCCCGAGTCTGACCCCATGCGAATCTTCGTGATCTTCGTGTTGTTATGGATGTCCATCGACGACTCCGCCGGCGCCGAACCCGTGTCGCCCGCAGCGGAACCGGCCATGCTGGGGATCGCGGCCGGGTACCCGGGCGACGAGGGCATTCGAGACGACCCCGCCGTGATCCTTTTCGAGGACTACGAGCTGCCGTCGATCGATGCGTTGAAGGACCGCGGGTGGACGTGGAGCACGTACACGAAAGGCGTCTATCGGCTGGCGGACGATCCGGCGCTGGCCTTTGGCGGCCGGCGGTGCTTGGTCAAGAACGCCATCGAAGGCACCAACGGTGCGATCATGCCCCGCGACATCACCGAAAACGGCCCGGTCTATCACCGGGTCTACCTGAAGGTGCCTCGAGACGCACCGAACGTGCGCGTGATGGGTATCACCGGCGTGAAGGACGGATTGCCCACGTGGAAGGCGATCGGGTCGGCGGGGATGCCCGGCGGCGAGGCGTACTATTGCGTGACGTTGACGTTGCAGAACCGCGACGGGAAGTACCGGCCCATGTGGTATCCGTATCACGCCGACCAGTTCGGGCCCTGGGGCAGCAACTGGCCGATCGATGCGGAGGTGCCGATCGACCGGTGGTTCTGCATGGAAATCATGGTCAAGCTCAACACGCCCGCCAAGAAACCACAACACCGTGCGGCGGCAGCGCGGGACGGAAATCGCGACGGCGAGTTGCGGATGTGGATCGACGGCAAAGAGGTCTACTCGCGGACCGACGTCCGGTATCGACACACGGAGGACGTCCGCACCCGGATGATCTTCGACCAGTGCTATACGAGCAGAGGCTTTTCCACAAACGCCACCTTTCTGGCCGACAACCGCGTGGTGGCTCGAAAGTACGTCGGCCCAAGAGTTGACGCGAAGCAAGAGCCGACCTACGTGCCGCCGGTGCGGCGTGCCGAGAAGATCGAGCACACGGCCGGCCTGGCCGCCAGGTACGCGTCGGATGAGGGCATCGAAAGCGACCCGGCCGTGATCCTGGCGGAGGATTTCGAGGTCGAATCGGCAGACGTGCTGCAACAGCGGGGATGGGTCCCTCGTCACGGGACGCGCCGCTGGGGCAACGGCCAGGGTGAGACCATCGGATGGCAGGGCTACCAGATCGCCCGCGGCGACGGCTCGGCATTCGCGGGGAAAGCGTGCCTGACGAAATGGGGCGAGGCCGAGGGTACCGGCGCCAAGATGAGCTACGATTTGCCGGCCGGTGAGGAAGTGCTCTACCAGCGCGTCTACTTGAAGCTGCCGGCAACGCTCTCCGGCGAGACGACGCGCCTGATGAGCGTCACCGGCGTACCCGACGGGCAACCGACCTATCAGACCTACGGCGCCGAAACACCCGCCGGGCAGGACCCGTTCTGGGCCGTGTTGGCGCTGTACAACCACGAAAGAGACGGCAAGATTCGCAATCGGCATCTGCGGCTGATGCTCAAGACGACCGACTATCAGTTCGTCCTCTCGGGCACCCGCAACGCCCTGCCCGTGGATCGCTGGTTCTGCCTGGAGATGATGGTCAAGCTCAACGCGCCCGGCCTGCGCGACGGGCAGATTCGTGTCTGGCAAGACGGCGCCGAGGTGTTTCGCCACACGCAACTGCCGATCCGCAAGACCGACTCGGTCAAGATCCGCTCGGTTGAGGACCAATGCCGGATCGACAGCAGGCGATTCACTCGCCCGACTCGGTTCTGGGTCGACAACCTCGTTGTGGCCGGCGAGTACATCGGCCCGATGCGGAGGGGGCCGTAGCGTGTATCAGGTCGCTGAAAACGGCCTCACGGAGATGGAATCGAGGCCATGCAAGCCGAGTCGAGAAAACGGCCGCCGAACTCGCATCTGGCAATCTGTTCGAGGGCGGGGTATCTTGTAGGTTTACCGTGACGATCGAACGCGAAAGGCAACGCCGGGTGACGTTGGAGCGGTCGATAGTACGGACCCCGTAGAGGACCGGCTGAGCATGCCCACGCAAGCGTGGAGCATGGCACCCGGCTGTGCCACCCGCGGCTGATTTGGAAGCGGTTTTGCGCAAACAAGAAGGTGACTTGCATGCAACGCACCGACAGCCCGTTCTCCGTGGAGATCACCCCCGACTGGGAGGCTTTCCTGGCCTGTCTCAATCGCCGGGGCACGCCGCGGCGGGTCCACTTCATCGAACTGCTGATCGACGAAGAAATCAAGGCAGCCGTGGCCGAACGCTTCGGTCTGATGGACGGCGTTGCTTCGGATGATCCGCACTTCGCGCTGCATCGTGAACTGCGCGTGCAGCGCTTCCTCGGCTACGACTACGTCCGCTGCGGAGTGGACGACGTGGGGATCGCCGTGCATCGGGTGGCCGTCGACGACACGGCCGACATGCGGCGTTCCGGCGGGCGGAGCTACGTCGATGAGCACCAAGGGCCGATCACCAACCGGCAGCAGTTCGAGGCCTATCCCTGGCCCACGCCCGAGCAACTTACCACCGAGAAGCTGGCATGGTTCCAAGAGAACCTGCCGGACGACATGTGCATCGTCGGCAGCGGCGGGTTCGCCCATTTCGCCGAGTATATCACTTGGCTGATGGGCTACGAAACGCTTTGCTACGCCCTGTTCGACCAGCGCGACTTGGTGGCCGCCATCAGCCGGCGGTTGATCGAGCTGTACGAAGAAGTCGTGCGGCGGATGCTCGAGTTCGATCGCGTGAAGGTCGTCTGGGGCAGCGACGACATGGGCTTCCGCAGCGGCACGCTGATCGGCCCGGACGACCTGCGCGAGTTCGTCCTACCCGGCCACAAGGCGATGGCCGAGGCCTCGCACGCCGCCGGGCGCCCCTATCTGCTGCACTCCTGCGGCAAGCTCGACACGATCATGGACGACTTGCTCGACGACGTGCGGATCGACGGGCTGCATTCGTTTGAGGACACGATCAAGACCGTCGAGGAAACGAAACGACAATACGGCGACCGGATCGCCGTGCTCGGCGGCGTCGACGTCGATTTCCTCTGCCGCAACGACGAACGGTTCGTCCGCCGGCGCACCCGGCAGACGCTCGAAGCCTGCCACCCCGGCGGCGGCTACTGCCTGGGCACCGGCAACAGCGTGGCCAACTACATCCCGCTGGATAACTACCTGGCGATGCTGGACGAAGGCCGGCGTTTCGCTTGACGGGGAGCGAAGCGGGCGACAGGTCCGATTTGTGCGAAGCACCTTCCCGGCCGTGCCGGCGACTTGAACCGGCTCCCATCTTGGCCTGAAGTTGGTCGGTCTTGGTTTCTGCTGCGCGTCGCCTCACTCATTGGCTTGCCCCTTCTGGTCGCAGGCAGACGTTCCAACTCTGCTCTGCGACGGCATTCCCGTTGCGTACCGTCGCGGCCGAGGGGAATGAACCGTGGTGGAATGGCCGCCGGCCGAAGACCGCCGGGATGCGGCTGCGGATAGCAGGTGTGAAAGAGCGCGGAAAGCAGTTGTCGAGAATGCCAATCGCGCAGGGCGGCTGCGGGAAACCACGGCGGATGACCAAGCGGATCACCCAGCGGATCACCTCAGCGCGAGTTTTCGCTTGCTTTCGCCGTTCTGTGACCCATGCTGGTCTGCGGGGATACCCGTTTCCGCCTGAGTGCCGCCTTTACGCGAGCCCGGGACCTGGCCGCGCGGCGGCCTCAGGTTTCTCATCCAACTGCGTCAAGGGGACCGCAGGTTTTTGCCTCGGCTGCGGTCCCCAATTCTTATAGCGTATAGTTTACTGGGCTCGCGTTCGCCATCGTCACGCAACGCGAGTCCCGCTTGGGACAACGCTGCCGGGCTCGTGTAACCTACTCACCCGGCGACGTTGTTGGGGGCCACGGTCGACAAGCGATCGTGGCCCCCGTTTTCTATCCCCGCCAGAGTCAATCTGCCTTCTTCGTCCGGAATTCCCTGGACATCACCTCTGCGGTGTTGCTATCCTAACGGGCGTACCCACCCCTTGCCCGTCGAAGATTGAGGCAGTGGCCCGGCACCCAGGCCGACGACGGCTATCTCGGTAGCGATTCTCTGTGGGTGCGTTCTTGCTGGTGGCTTCACCTGAGCCAAGCCTCTCAGAGCGATCGTACAGACGGCGCTCCCCGCTTCGATGCGCAATACCCCGCCCGACAATGAGCGACAAAATGGAACAACTACCGTCAGTTCGGAATACCGTGATCCTATTTGCTGCGCTGACGATGGCCACGTCAGCGATTAGAGGAGCAACGATCACGATCACCACTGCGGACGGCAACGGCGCGGACGCAACGGTCACCGGACTTCAGAGCATTGATGAGAGCGACAGGAATCACGGATGGCGGGACCAATTGTCGGTTCGGCACTACAGCAATCGCCATGAGAAGTCTTGGTTACGTTTCGAACTCCCTGATGATATCGAGAAGATCACAGACGCCCGACTCGACTTGTACTGGAATCAATCGTGGCCGGTGATGATAGGCTTCGAGGTGTTTGGCCTGAACGAGACTTCCGACTACGGTACGAACGATATCACTGGCGAAGAGCGACTGCGGGAAGACTGGCCGGAGAACCTGCTTACGTGGAACAACGCTCCCGGAAATGACGACTCGCCGCACAGCAATGAGTTCAACAGCCTTCTAGCGGGATCGCTGTACCAGTTTCACTCCACGAGGGACCATGCTCTCGGGACAGTCTCGATGCCTACGGCGGAGTCCGTTTTTCCACCACACTGGACCGAATCGGAGGCGCAGACCAACGCGAGAGTCGAGACGGCAAGTCGCAACTTGATCGGCTTCCTGAATTCCGATACGAACGACATGGTAACCTTTATGGTCCGCCGCCCCCCCGGGGGCGATTGCATGCAGTGTGTCGGCTACTTCGCCACCAAGGAACACACCGACCCTACCAAACACCCTCCGCGGCTGGTTCTGGAATACCAACCGGGCGTCCCTGCCGTGCTCGACCGCCACGTCTTCTACAACAACTCGCGATTCGACGACGCAAACGACAATGCGATCGCCACGGACAAGACGCCCCTGATCCCCGGTGAGCCTGCCACGTTCGACAACTACACCAGCTACGATCTGGGCATCAACGGGATTATGGTGGATATCGACTACCTGGCAAATCCGGACAGCCTGGATATCGAGACCATCGGCAACTACTTCCAGTTCCGCGCGGGCAATGACGAGAATCCGGACGGTTGGGACGAAGCGCCGGATATCCGGCAGGTGACCGTGCGAGAGAACGACGGGGTGGACGGCTCCGACCGTGTGACGATCACCTGGCCCGACTACGCCATCCAGAACGAGTGGCTGCAAGTTACCGTGGCGGCCAACGAGTTCACCGGGCTGGAGGAAGAGGACGTGTTCTACTTTGGCAACGCCGTCGGGGAAGCGGGGAACTCGGATACGGACACGTTGGTGACCGTGACCGATCTGCTGCTGGCCCGCAACAACACCCGCAACTTCCTCGACCCGGCCGGCATCGACTACCCCTACGACTACAACCGCGACCAACGCGTGAACACGACGGACTTGCTGCTGGCGAGGAACAATACGACGAACTTCTTGACGTCGCTTAGACTGATTACGGCGCCGGGGAAGGCGGGGGTGACGGGGAAGGCGGGGGCGACGGTCGTGCCGGAGCCGGGAACCGGTGCGCTGCTGGCGTTGGGGGTGGTGGGGCTGGCCGTGTGTGCGTGGCGGAGACGGCGCAAGGGGGCGCCCGTCGATGATCTCGACGCAAGAGCGGGGCAATGGGGAACCGGAAGCGGGCGTTCCGGTTCGCTCGTCGGAGATAGTTCACGTTGGCAGCCGTGAACACCTTGCTGCGCAATACAAGAAGCCCACGAGCTACACCGCCCGTGGGCTTCGCCGAGGAGTGTGCGAGAGTGATCTTCAGACCCCCGCCATGACGGTTGTCAGGGCTTCTTGCTCCTGCCCCAGAATCTTGTCGATATCCAGCAGAATGAGCAGCTTGTCTGCCAGCTTGACTAAACCGTCAAGATACTCATTCCCCAAGCTGGCAACGGTCGGCGGAGGCTCGGCAATCTGGTCTTGCGAGATTCGCAACACTTCATCCACGCCGTCAACGACGATGCCAACGGTTTTGGTGCCGACTTGCAGCACCATGATCCGACTGTCGTCGGACTGTTCGCCTTCGGGCAGCCCGAAGAGGGCTCGCAAGTCGATAACCGGGATCACCGTACTGCGTAGATTGATCAGCCCCTTAACGTAATGCGGGGTCTGCGGCACTCGTGTGATGTCGCACATCAAGATGATCTCACGCACTTTGGTGATGGCGACACCAAACGTTTCGTCGGCCAAACGGAAGCTGACGATCTGGATTGTCCCGGTTGCTTCGCAAAGGCTGCCGTCTTGGGCAGGTTCCTGGATTGCCGTAGCCATGGTTTACTCCTCTTGTGGTCGTTGAAGTCAATCCCCAGATGATGACCGAAGTGGAATTGGAAAAGAGGGGCCAATTCCACGCTCGGTCCAGGGGCAACGTCGTGTGCTACGCACCCACGGCGGTCGTGTCCGTCTTGAACCGGGAAACCAGGTCCCGCAGCGCGGTGGCTTGAGCGCCGAGTTCTTCGCTGCTGGAGGCCATTTCCTCGCTGCCCGCGGCCGCCTGCTCGGTCACTTCGGCGATACCTTGCATCGCCTCGCCGACCTGCTGGGCATTGCTGGCCTGCTCAACCGTTGCCGTGGCGATCTCCGAAATCTTGGCCACGGTTTCCTCGACCCCGCTGATGATTTCCTTCAGCGCACTGCCGGTCTCGTCGCTCAGTTGGGCCCCTTCTTGGACCCGATTGCTCGATTCCTTGATCAGCGAGGTGATCTCTCCGGCCGCCTGGTTGGACCGTTCGGCCAGTTTGCGGACCTCGTCTGCCACGACGGCGAATCCCATTCCGTGTTCGCCGGCCCGGGCCGCCTCGATGGCCGCGTTCAGCGCCAAGAGGTTCGTCTGGCTGGCGATCTCGGAGATTACCTGAATGATCTCGGCAATCTGATCCG
>CAYYNP010000125.1:16829-25981 GCA_964472545.1 uncultured Planctomycetaceae bacterium
AACTCGTTGGTCCGCTTGGCCACCGCGTCGGCCTCGTGGGAGTTGTTCTTCACGCCGTCGATCGACGCGGTCAACTCCTCGACCGACGCGCTGACTTCCTCGACGCTCGAACTTTGGGTCTGGGCACCGCTGGCCAGCGACTGCGAGCTTTCGGCAATTACGCGGGAGCCCTCGTTGAACTGGGCGGAACTCTCGGTCACTTGGCCAATGACGCCGGAGAGGTCTTCAAGCATTCGCTTGATACCGGCAGCCAGTTCGTCGACCGCTTCGTTGCCTTCGATGGTGACCGTCTTGGTCAGATCACCCTGGGCGGCGGAGCCAACGACCTCCAGCAGGTGGTCCACTTTGGCGCGGAGGGTTTCGGCCGCCCGACGTTCCTCTTCGGCGGCCTCTTGCTCGCGTTGCTCGGCCTCTTGCTTGTCGGTGAAGAAGGTTCGCATCCCGTCGCCGAGTTGCCCCAGGGCGTCCTCGCCGGTGACCTCGACCTGCTGGGAGTAGTCGCGCTGGGCAACGAGGTTGGCCACCTCGAGGATGTGCTTGACCTTTCGCTCGGCCTCTTCGGCCTCTTGTCGCTGGGTCTCCGCTCTGCGACGCTCTTCTTCAGCTTTCCGGGCCTGGGCTTCCTGTTCCCGCTGGGCGGCCTCTTTGACGTCCTGCATGGCCTTGCCGGTTGCATCGACCGCCGTATTCAACGCGGTCGCCATCTGACCGATTTCGTCCTTGGCGTCGTGATCGACCTTCCGGCTATAGTCGCCGCCGGCCAGGGCCTTCAACACACCGGCCACTTTGACCACCGGGTTGGCGATCATGCCGGCGACGAAGAAGGCCACCAGCGCGATTGCCGTCACGGCCACTCCCACGATCAGCCAGATGATCCACAGGAGATCGGCCTTGGCCTGCTCGGCGTTCGCCTGCATGGTCCTCACCGGCGCGAACGCTTCAGACTCGTCGATCTCGGCCAGCAGAGCCCAGGTGGTGCCGAAGACGTCGATCGGCGTGTAGGCGCTCAAGACGGGATTGCCGTTGTAGTCGGTGATGATCTTGGCGTCCGTGTTGCCGGCGAGCGCTTCGGTGGCCGCTTCCGTATCGACGCCGTTGCTCTCGACCGTACCGGCAAACGAGGCCGCCACCGAGTGCCCCTTTGGATCCAGGAACGAATCGGACCGCATCAGCTTTTCCGGCCCCACGAGGTACGTTTCGCCGGTTTCGCCCATTCCGGCGCGGACTCCCATGATGCCATTAATGGCATCCAGCGGTAGTTGCAGGGCCACAATTGCCTGTACTTCTCCGCCGGAGTCCAACACCGGTTGGGCGATAAAGGCAGCCGGCGCACCGTTGCTGGGTGCGTACGGCCGGAAGTCGGCAAAGCCGAACTTCTTCGTTTTCAGAGACGTTTGGACCAACTGGCCAAGATTGGAACTGCTGTATTCCCCGTTGACGAGGTTCGTCTGGTAGTCCGCCTCTTGGCAAACCGTGTAGAAGCAGTAACCGTCGGGATTGATCAGGAAGAGATCGTAGTAGCCGTATTGCTCGTTGTATTGGGTGAAGAAGTCCTTTTCGGCTCCTTCGATTTTCGGGCAGAAGGCCTCGGCCACGTCGATTTCGGCCAGAATGGCCCAGGTGGTCTCGCCGATAGTAATCGGAGAGTAGGCCGAGAGGACCGGGTTGCCGTTGTAATCGGTGATCACCTCCGCGCCGCTGTTGCCGGCCAGCGCGGCCTTCGACGCGGCGGTTTCCGCCCTGCCCTTGGTCGGATTCGCGAAGGACGCCGCCACGCTATGGTGGTCCGGGTCCAAGAAGGAATCGCTGCGCATCAACAGGTCCGAGCCGACCAAGTAAGTCTCGCCCGTCTGCCCCATCCCGGAACGTTCGCTCATGATCTCGTTGACCGCGTCGATGGAGATCTGAATGGCGACCACGCCGATGATTTCGCCGTTCTTGCGGATCGGTGCGGCGACGAACTGGGCGGGGGCGTCGCCCGAGGGGGCGTACGGACGCGTGTCGGAGACGGCAACCTTGCCCTGCTTGGCCGCTACGCGCCATACGTCGCGCAGCGACGAGTCGATCTCGTTGGCCCGCTGGCCGAAGTCGGCCTCTTTGGTCACGGTGAAGGAGGTGTCGCCCTCGTCGGGACACATCAAGAAGACGTCGTAAAGGCCGTGCTCCTCCATGAAGCCTTTGAAGGTATCGAAGTACTCGTCGTGGATCGCGACGTACTCGTCGGGCGCGTCGTAGCGCTCGTTGGTATGGCCGAGGAACTTCCCGCCGCGGGCCCCGCCCCCGGCGTCGAACGCCTCGTCGAGCCGCCTGACCGCCTCGTGTACGAAGGGGTCGTTGGCCAGCGTGCGGCAGTTACTGATCCGGTTTTGGAAGAACCGTTCGATCTGGTTCCTCTTGATTTCGCGCACCGCCGTGAGTTTCCTGAAGGCCTCCTCGCGGAGCGTGGCGACCGTTTCGGTGAGTACGCCCATGTCGCCTCGGCGTTCGCCGAAGTACTGTTCGATCTGGCGTTTCTTCACGTCGCGCAAGGCGACCAGTTGATCGAACGTCTGCTTCTTCAGCGCCTCGGCGGATTCGGCTTCGGCGTCTTGCAGCGAGTCGTTCGCGCCGCCGTAGGAGAACCACGCGCAAACGGCCAGCGGTAGGACGCCGACCAGCAGGAACAACGAAATCAGCTTGGGCTTCATTCGCACGTTGGAAAACCACCTGAACATAACTCGATACCTCTCATCAACTGGAACGAACGGATAGTAAGACACTTCACACGGTTGGCCGGGTTGCTTTGCTCCGCAAGGAACGTCCTTCGGCTGCCAACTCTTGCAGGATTGACGGATCGGGCCGTCGTGCCGTCGCCCGCATTCTGCCGCCGCACTCGTTCGGCGCCAAAACGTCGGTTACGGAAGCACTACCGGCAAGAACGTCTTTCCGCCGTTTGTTGCGGGTATCCGCAAGTGAATATGCGGGGGACCGCAAGAAACGGCGGACATTGGAACTTGCCGCCGGGGGAATCCCGCCCGATGATTGTCCTAGAGGAGAACGCCATGCAAAACAAGCTGAAGATGCTTCTTGTCGACGACGACAGCCTCCTGGTGCGTGCGTTGAGCGTCATAATCGGCCAAGCCTTTCAGGGGAGAATCGATCTAACCGCCCTGACCGATTCGGTGGACGCAAAACGCTGGATCGAGAGGAACTCCCCGGATTTGGTGGTGACGGACCTCGAAATGCCGATGATCGACGGGTTTGCGATTCTCGAGAGCGCCAAGCGCGCTAACCCCTACTGCCAGGTCATCATCCACTCGGGGCACTTCACGCCGGACTCTCTCCGCCTGGCGCTGAAGATGCAGGTCACCGACTACGTCTTCAAGGGTGGCGACCCGGAAGAGCTTGTCGACGTCTTGGAGCATGCCTATCGCCGCATCGTTCGCTGGACGCAGATGGCGCCCGAAGTTGCGCTGATCGCGTAACCGGCACGCGCCGGGGCCGATGCAAAGCCCCGACCGGATCGGTCAAGGCTCCAGATTCGCCTCGAGCGCCAAGCGAACCAACTCGGCCACGGACTCGGCCTCCATCCGCTCGAAGACCTCTCGCCGGCGGGATTCCACGGTCCGCGTGCCCATATCCAACTCGTTGGCAATCCACTTGTTGGACTTTCCCGCCACGATCAGATCCATCACTTTGCGTTGCGTCGGCGTAAGCCGTTCGACGCGGCGGCGGACTTCCCGGTGGCGCTGGTGGGCAACGCGGTACGCCGCGTCCTTCGCCAGGGCCTCGCGGATCGCGTCCCAGAGTTCGTTCTCCTCGAACGGCTTCTCCAGCAAGGTCAAGGCGCCCGCCCGCAGGGCGCGGACGGTCAAGCGGGTTTCGGCGTAGGCGGTCATCACGATCACCGGCAGGCGGACGCCGCGCTCGCGGAGCCGTTCCTGAAGCTCCAGCCCGCTCATCCCCAGCATCCGCACGTCCGTGACCAGACACCCCGGCCGATCGTCCGAGCATTGGTCGAGGAATTCCTCCGCCGAGCGAAACGACTCCGCGGGAATCCCCATCGACCGGGCAAGCGCGCAGACGGACGTTCGCATAAGATCGTCGTCATCGACGACAAAGATAGTCGGCTCGCCATCCATCGCGGCTTGGCTCCCACGACGGGGCTGCATTTCTAGGCTCATAGGCTCCGCGTCGTTCCCCGGACCAATTGCCCCGGCGTCACTTCTCGGCAGCCTCGACCACATAGGTGGGAGTACGTCGCGGTTCTCTAGGTGTATACTAAACGGTTCGAGAATCTGCAAGCCGCATTGTGGTACGTACGGACCATAATGACTATCGATCGCAAGGGTCGCGCCGTCCAGGGCATCTTCCCGCTATTCCTTGCGGGTACCCGCCGACGCTTAGCGAGCGACCCCCTCTCCGGAGGGTTCTTTTGCCTGCTCTGCGTCGGAGGGTTCCGCCCGCGCGACGGGAAGCGTAAACCGAAACGTCGCTCCTCGGTCAGGATTCGACGCGGCGGAGAGTATTCCGCCGTGGGCCTCGACAATCCGGGTAGCGATTGCCAACCCCATGCCTAAACCGCTCGGCTTCGTCGTAACAAATGCGTCGAATATCTTCAGGTGGCCGTCGGACGGCAGCCCCGGTCCGCAATCCGCGACTGAAACCTCGACGAACTCGCCGGCCAACTCGGTGCGCACGGTAACTTCTCGTTCTCCGCCGTCGTTTGCGCTCATGGCTTCACACGCGTTGCGTACGAGGTTGACAACCACCTGCTGAATCTCGACGCGATCGACCGCCACCGTCGGCAAGGTCTCGGATGCGTCGAGCCGCACGACGGCGTCGTGCCGTCGGGCTTCGACGTCAACGAGCTGTGCGGCTTCGTCGACGATTTCGTTGATGCTGCAATCGGAGCGCTCCGATCCGGCCGGATGGACGAACCCGCGCAAGCGCCGGATGATCTGTACGGCCCGCGCGACGGCTTTGACAATCGCGGCGTTACACTCGCGCAGCTCCTCCAAGTCGGCTTGCCCTTCGCCGGCCAGCACGTTTCCAATGGCCTCGGCGAGCATTTGCACGGAACAGAGCGGCTGGTTGACTTCATGCGCAATGCCCGCCACCATCTCACCCAACGTAGAGACGCGGGCCACGTGTGCCAACTGGGTCTCCATTTGGCGCAGTCTTTCTTCCGCCGATTTGCGCTCGGTGATTTCCTGCACGACCGAGCCGACGGCCCAAACTCGCCCATCCGCCGATTTGACCGGGTAGTAGTTCACCAGCCAGTGGCGCAGCGCATTGGGTTCGGCTGCCGTGGTGCCCTGGACTTCACAGTCGAGGATCGCTGCTCCGGTCTCGATCACCGACTGCAGCACGGGCACTACATCGTCGGCCAGATCCGGAAGGATTTCCGCCACGGTTCGGCCGACGTGTTCCTCGACCGAAGGGCCGTTCATCGCAGCCAGCCGTTCGTTGATTCGCAAGTAGCGCAGGTCACGGTCCATTAGAGACAGGCCCACCGGGGTCGTGGCGTATACGAGGTTCAATTCGTCGAATTGCTGTCGAATGCGCTCGCGGTTCTCTCGCAGCGCCTCCTCGGCCAGCTTGCGCTCGGAGATGTTGTCGAAGATCGCGACAAAATACTCTCGCTGCGGAGAATAGACGGCAATGGAGAGCCAGATTCCCAGTGGCTCGAAGTAGAGGTCAAATCTCGTGCTCTCGCCAGTCAGGGCGACCTTGCCGTAGATCTCGAACAGATTCGGCTCCGATTCTTCAACGCCGGGTATCAGTTCCGTCACACGCGAGCCAACCGTCTTGGCCCTCTCCAACCCGGTCAGTTTCTCGAAGGCGTCGTTGACTTCGATGTAGACAAAATCCACGGGCTTACCGTCATCATCGAGGATGATCTTGCAGTACGCGTATCCTTCGAGCATGTTTTCGAACAAGGAGCGATACCGGACTTCTCCCGCCTGCAGCGCCTCTTCGGCCAGCTTGCGGTCGGTGACGTCGATACAGGCGCCGATCCACTTCCGCGGGCGACCCCGGCCGTCCAACAGGGGCGAGCCAAAGTCGAGCCAATATCGCCAGGTGCCGTCGCTGCTTTGAATGCGGTATTCTTCGTGTATCGGTTCCGTCGACGATCGGTGGAGGTCAACCGAACTGGCCAGCCGGGATTGGTCGCCGGGGTGGATCGAGTCGAACCATGCTGCCAGCGTGCGCGGAAACTTGCCGGTTGCGTACCCCAGCGTGCCGTCGACGTCGCCGAACCAGTCCAAGCGATCGCTGGTGACGTCCCATTCGTAGACCAGGTCGCTGACGGTTTCGGCCGCCAGCCGGAACCGCTTCTCGCTCTCCCGCAGCGCCTCCTCTCCCCGTTTTCGGTCGATTCCCAGTGCGATCTGATCGGCCACCGACCGCAGCGATTCGAGCGCGGCTTCGCCCAGCGGTTGCTTGGCAAATACGGCCACGACTCCCGTCAACTCGTCGCCGACAGAGAGCGGATAGCCGGCCACGGCCACGATACCTTTTCGGCGTGCCCAGTCTTGATCGGTGATCTCGGGATCGCCGATGGCCGCGTTGGTCAGCACCGGTTGGCGGAGTTCGGCGATGCGGCCAACTTTGCCCTGGCCGACGGGGATTCGTCCATGGGGGCCGTCGCAGTGCGTGTACATCCCGGCACTGGCTTGGAGTTCGAGAACCTGATCCGCCTCGTTGAACGCCCAGATGCGTGCGAAGGCGGCGTCGAGTTGTTCGACCAGCGCTTCGGCGCACGGTTGGAGCATGCCCGGCAGCGTGTCGTGCTCTATCAGAGCGGCCCCGACACGGGCTCCCATCTCCGCGAATCGTCTCTGCCCGACCAAAGCCGCCTCGGCCTGCTCCTTTTCGTCGATCTGCCGCCCGAGCTTGCGATTGGCGGTCGTCAGGTCGGCGGTGCGCTGCTCCACTCGAAGCTCAAGTTCGGCGTGGGCTTCTTGCAGTGCATCCTCGGCCTGCTTTCGCGCCGTGATGTCGCGGAATATCTCCAGTTTGCCCACGCTGCCGTCCGGCAGAGTCAGGGGAGTGTCGATCAGGTCGTAGGTCTTGCCGTTCTTCGCGGAATACCATTCCCAGTGAACGGTCTTCCCGGCCAGCGTGTCCGAATTCTTGCACCAAGGGCAGACCTCTTCTCGGTTGTGGAAGTACCGATAACACTTGCGGTCTTCGAAGGGGCCGAACTCTCTAACAATCGCATCGTTGGCATACTGGATGTCGTATTGCCGGTTCACGATATACACACCATCTTCCATCGCCTGGAATATCGCCTGAAGGTTGTCCCTCTCAACGCGCAACGCGTCCTCGGCAGATCTGCGGGCGGTGACGTCGAGTCCGTATACGTTCACGTAACCGGAATCCACCACCGGCGCGAACGTGAGAGAGAATGCCCGACCGTCGAGTTCAGTTTCGGCGTGCCGGCCTTCTTCACTGCTCAGCGCGTCGAGTACAAACCGCTGCCAACGGTCCAGAAGACGCTCGCCTTCCCGGCACTGCCACGCATTCAACAAGGCTGCGCTGGCCGCGTTGGCGTAGAGTAGCGTGCCGTCTTGCGCCACCCTGAGCACGGGATTGGGGTTCTCGCTGGGGAAGCGGGCCAAGGCCGCGATCCGTTGCTCGGCCCGCTTCTGCTCGGTAACGTCGTGCCAGATGCTCGAGAGGCACGGCTTTCCGTTGACCGAGATCATCGTGGCGCTTACCAGGGCGTCGCGAACCTCACCCTCCTTCGTCTTCATTCTCGTTTCGAGTGTGTCGCCGGAGCCGTTTCCCAGACCGTCCGCACGCTGTAGAATGCCCATAGTAGAACTGTCTGCGCCGACGTCGGCTACGGTCAACTCCTGGAACTCCTCACGCGTGTAGCCCAGATGCCGGTGTGCCCGGTCGTTGAAACCGAGGAACCGTCCGGTTTCGGGATCCACGACTACGATGGAGTCGGCCGTTGAGTCGAACAGCCCGCGATACTTCCTTTCGCTCTCTTCCAGATTCCGAACGATGGGATTGCCGATACGGAGAGAAGCCATGATGCCGAGGAAGATCAGTCCTCCGGCGCCACCCACGGCAAACAGACCGGCTCTTATGAGAGGTGCCCTGACCTCCGAGAGATCGATCTTGGCGACGACACCCAGATCAAAAGCCTTCACGGGTTCGTGGGCGGCCAACACTTGTTCGCCACGGTAATCCAACCCCACGACCGTCCCCGATTCTTCGGACAGGGCGAGTCGCATCGGCTCGGCCCGCTTTTCCGCAAAGGGAACCGGTTGCGGGTCCTCGAGGTCGGCATGTCGGTGGCTCAAGAGGAAGACGATCTCGCCGTCTTCGTGCTTGGCCAGTGTGAACTCACCCGTCTCCCCAAATCCTGCAAACTGCCCGTGCGACTCCCTGAGGATTCCCAGAGTGGCCGTGAAAGGATCGTCGTGAGGGTAGAGGCCTTGGGCCCGGCTTGCGTCTACCTCCTCGTGCCGCGCGATCGCCTCTATCAAGCGGGCTTGACTATGCGCCGTCTCCAGCAGCCGCGCCTTCTGCTCTTCGAACGCCGCCGAGTACAGAGCCGAGAGCGTGATCCCCGACACGCCGACGGCAATGCCAGACATAATCGCGACCAGGAGAAGCACTCTTGTTCTTGGGCTCATCTCGTTTCCCTCGGGTGGTAGTCGTCTCCCCCGAAGATCGACGCCGGATCAATGCCACCGATTCGCCGAATAAACTAGCTTCCTACCGGAAAGAGCACAAGCCAGAAACAACCGCCGTTTGTCTGAGGGATTCGGCACCCTCGCTGGTCGGATGGCCCGCCACCGATTTGGGCACAGCCGACGGCCCGGGCTGCCCATCAAATCGCTGAAATCCAGCCGGTAGGCCACGGCAGGCGGGTGGACATCGCGAAAATGGAGGGGATGGGCGGGCGATCGAACGCGGTGCCGTAGTGGGCCGGCCCGTCGAGCCGTTCAGTCAGAAGAGCGCGATTCAGCAGAACGCGAATTCGGACAATCGCCGTCGCGAGCGACGCTTTCGATCGGTCAGGAGATCGTCAACGGCGTCGCAAAGCGTCGGCATATGGCAATATCCAAGAAGCCGACCGCGTTGCGGCTAACTCCCCACGTACTTCGCATACACTGTCTTTGCCTCCGCCACGTCGTCGGTGCCGCCGA